>JAQTOZ010000044.1 GCA_028713205.1 Candidatus Omnitrophota bacterium | reverse complement strand
TCGCGCCGCATTGGCCGCGACACTGGCAGCGTTCGCTGCAACCCTAGCCGCATTTGCTGCCGCCGCAGCCTCTGCATTGGCGGGATCATCGTTAGCCTCTGCCGTCGCCTGGTTTGCGGCATGATCCGCATCCGCTGCCCAATCTCTAGCACCTGCGACCGTAACAGCCAAAGCATCGATTGCGATTTGGATGCTATCCGGTTCCGTCGCATGGTCGGCATCCAATAATTCCCCGACACCCGATCGTTCACTGTAGGTTTGGGCTTCGTGATCCAAGGCGGCCTCATCGGGTTCGACATCGGCCATATCCAGAATGCTCTTCATGGTGGCGGCGCGCATGACATCGGCCACGGTAGCCTGCCAGGGATTCGCACGCAGATGCTCCGGTAAGTAGCGTCCCGTGATTTCGTTATCGGGATCGCGCAGGATGTCCACAAAATGCGCAAGCTGCGGTCGCAGATGTTCATCATCGTCCAGGATAGGGCCGACACCCGCCATTTGGGGATCATTTCGTTCCAGTGCCGGAAACATCGGTCGCGATAGGAATTGCCGCATTGCTCCCGGCCGATGTTGCAATCCCTCGAGAGTTTCGTCACGCAGCGGATCGATGACACCGACATAGCGGTCTACGACACCGCGAATCTTGGCAATCTTCCCCGACGAATCCTGTTTTTCCCAGTCCCTCAAACCGGAGAAGAACCACGGATTGCGCCATGTCTGGAACGGATGATTTTCCAAATACCCGTAAGTCATTTCCGACACCCTTGCCAATGCCGCGAAGACCATATAAGGAAGCCATGCAAAAAACTGCACACCCATCTGAAGTAAATAGAAAATGCTCCGGTACCAAGGCTGGACGTATATGGCATCACTCCAGGACCTCCGGAAATCACCGTCGGCGAAACTGAGCGATATTGACGGTATTAAACGCATCAGTCTCAGTGCAACTAGCACGCCGAAATAAATACCGCAGATAATCAGCGCCGGCCAGAAACCAAAGGCGATATACAGAACGGTCCCGATCACTAAAACCCCGCCCGCAAAACCCGTAAGATAACGCAGAGGACTGGCGATAAAATTGGAAAACAGATAATACATAACCCGGAAGACCACCCCCAGGGCCGCTAAAGGCTTCTGGAGTATCCAGCCGAGAATGACCAGCAGATCGCGTCCCAACGTCGGCGGGCGCATTTCGAAAACCGCCGCGTCATAGGCCTGTATCATCTCCATGTAGGATTCATCGAAATGGCCTTCGGCAAATGCAACACCGAGCGCCTCGTCATACTCCCGCTCCTGTTCGAAAAGTTCATCCCACGACTCGCCCTGGAACCAACGGCCGATTCTCTGGACGGGCCTCAAACGCAGGATTCCGCCGGAGGTCCATGCCGCAAGCGCCGCCAAGGCATTGGGAATCAGGAAAATCACCCGATGAGGCACAACCGCAGTTTCGATGATCCACAACAACCCGCGCCTTATCTTCAGTCCCAACCAGCCTTGAGGTCTCAGCGACGGCCTGCCGCGGAATTGAGGAAGATGGCGTGATTCCTCGTAGAGATCGCTCATAACTTCCATTTGATATTGATATCCCAGCGTCTTCCATTCACGGCCGTGCGTGTCCATGGCATCCTGAACGTCGCCGCGCTGTTCCAGCCTTCTGAATACCGAAATCAAGAGGAAATTGAATGCGCGCTCGACATTCCCCATGATAATCGGCTCACCGGCCGTGTCGTAATCCAGCACGAATTCGGGCGTCAACATCGCATGCAGGACGGTACGCGTCCGCTGCATTTCCCCGATTTCGTCCCGGCATAATTCAAACTGCACGCGCAATTCCCGGCGCAAGTCTTCCCATCGAACCTTCCGGAATTCATCGATATGAGTTTGGAGCTCATCGGCACGCGCGCGCAATGCGGCAAGCTCATCCCGGAGCGGCGGAACTCTCGGATCCCCGGCACCGACGGTGGCAATGAGCTCATCCAGCTCTTGCTGCCGGCGGGCAATATCGCCGCGCAATTGCCGCAACTGGCGGTAAAGCGCCAAGGTTCGCAGGCGCTGCCATGAATGGAAATATTCTTCGGTCGCTTTGTCCTCCAAAGTTTTGAAGAATCTTTCATGACCGTAGCGCGACATGATAAAGGCGCGTCCTGGACCGAAGATGAAAGCGAGGATAAAGATCGGCCAACCCATATATTTGTAAGCCGGATCCAGAATCCCGAATTGGCACAACAAAAGCACGGTAACGCCGATAAACGTCGCGATAAAATACACACGATGCGTCCCTTCCAGGAAATCGGTTTGATCGCGCCGGCCCAATCCGTAGGTGCGCGCCAAAGACGGCGGGATCACGGCAATAAAAACCTTGGCCGCGGCAAGACGCAGCCACACCGGCGGCACGCCGCGGATAATCGGCGTAATATTGCGAATCAATTGTTGCGTCGCAATCGTCATAAAATTGAGCAGCACGGCGGTTGAATTAGTCTTTTCGCGTACGGCACGCTCGGACTTGCGCACGATTTCGCGGCCGACCCAGGTCGGGGAAGACACAACTTTGAACACGGCATAGAACGGCACCGCGTAACGGGTCAAGAAATAGAGCGCTTTGACGAGGAACATCCTGGCAGAGAGTTCCTGCCCCCAGACGTCGCGCCAATCCCCCATCCATTGAAACCAGGAATGGCTCCTGATCCATGACCACATATTCTGATACACCAGATCCAGGAACGGCGCGTAATGCACCATCAGATAAATCGCAAGCGCCAAGACCACTGCAAAGAGCAGTGGATTCTTAAGTTTCTTCCAGAACTCATAAAAACGTACTCGTGTCGGTACCGGTGCCGGAGCTACACGGGCCACCGTAACTGCGGCGCCCGTTGGACGTATCTCGGGCCGCACCCACCCCGGTGTCCTTGCCGCCACCCAGTAAACCATACCGGTCCATATCGCAAGCAACGGCGTAAACCACCAGGAATAAAAACCAACCGTCATCTCAAGCTGGAACCAGGTCAAAACGGCATTCAAGAGTCCGGGCAGGACATAAGGAACCAGCCATACCGCCAAAGCCACGAACGGAGCACCCCAGACACCGAGTCTCCAGAAATTGCGCAAAATCGGAATGACGCCGGTATAAGCATGATCACCTTCGCTGACGGCCCTCAAGTTATCCGTCGTAATCACCTGAACAATGGGAGTCGAAACGGCCGGAATGATAATCAAACCGATCAAAATACCGAGGTATTGGAGTTGCCCCACGGGCAATGCTGTCACAACGCTCATGGCCGCATTGCTCAAAGCACCCGACGGCACACCGATAAAAACTGCCTGCGTCGTCAACAAACCCGGCGCCATGGTGGCCATCATGCCCAACACCATCAACAAAGCGAAAAGAATGGCGCCGAAATTCCCGAGATAAATCAGCGACATCGTCATGGCGTGCTGCGCCGGCAATTCATGCGGTCTGGCCAGCGCATTGACAATGGAACGCTCCCGGCCGCGGGCCACGTTCATCCCGGCTCCGACGAATTCATTTTCCGCCGTGATCAAGATCAAATCACCCAACATCCAGGAACCGTTTTTGATCACGAACTCCCAGAAGGTCGCGGTCACGTCTTCATACAACGGATCCAGTGTCGCAAAATTCCGCAGATAGGCAAGCCTTTCGCGGTCGTTGCGCAAAGCAACGCTACCGGCACCCCAGCGCGGGACCATCGTCCCGTCTGCGGTCCGGCGGAAATACGTCCGCTCAGGATGCGCGGGATCATGCGTCGCCGTTTCGATTTCCGCGATCAAAACATCCCTCAACGTTTGACCGGCCCCCACGCGCACGCGCCCCCGCAAATCAAGACGACCCTGGCGATCGACCCATTCCGGATGGGCCGTCTTCAACCGATTGACGAGATCATCGATTTCCGTCCGGAAACCGCGAGACCAGTATAGTTGTTTAGCTTCAATTCCTGGGACGAGTACGCTCAATACCGACATACCTTCCCAGTGGTCATGACTACGCGCATGGGCAAAAACCGATTCACGGATAATAACGTTCTCGGGATATCCCTGCGCATCGGGAATAATCGGCGTTTTACGGAGCACATCCCGCAAACCTTCCCCGATCGTCGCAATCCGCATGTCTCCCGCATATTGCGTTTGAATATCCTGTTGTTGCCGCAGATAAGCCCGCGTTTGAGCCGAGAGATCGGCTCGAACTTCGCTCCGGGCCAGCACGGCATCGCGTATGGCACGCTCGCCCCGCTCCATCACCATCAAAGCCCGCAAATCATTGATCGGTTGCGGACCCAATCCGGACACATTCAGGTTATCGAATTCAAAGAGAACGAGACGGTCCGGACGTCCCACCGCGAACCAGGTCACAGTCATTTTGCCCCACGGATTTTGCTCGCGCCAGGTCGCGTGTAATTGCAGCACGTTGTGAGTCAATTGGTCCTGGGCATCGCGATTGCCTCTCGCGAAGCTCGTCTCAAACGTATTCTGGAAACTAATTTTACCCTGAGCCTGGCCGGCAGCTTGCCCTCGCCCGCGGATCAGACCGTCGGCCTTCGATCTCATCAGAGTCAGCGCATTTTTCCTGCCCGAAGTGTAGACGTCGTCACCGTCCGTCTGATTGCCGACGGGAGGCATTTGACTGGGTTCGATCGGCAGTCCGTCGTGATCCATCAACGGTTCTCGCGTTACCGGATCGATGAGAATCGGTCCGTAATATTTGCGCACATCCGAATCGGCCTTGCCCGGTTCGACTTCCGAATCCTCCAAACGGATGATTTTATTCTGACTGCGGATATAGACTTGATTCGAATTCTCCGGATCGGGCAATTCATAATCTCCGTGTTGCGCAACGACCTTGACCTTCCACATCCGGTACTTGCCCTGTTCGGGTTCGGGGACCGAAATCACATAATAACCGGCGTCCCGCATATCCTGGATTTCTTGCCGGTGATCATCTTCCTCCACATATTCTTCGCCGTCGTTCCGATTGTAAACACGTCCGACATCGTCGATGAAATACCCCTGGCGGACCATCTCCGAGTCAAATTGCGCCCAGGTATATTCACGCACCGTTTTCTGCCTGCGGTAAACACGCCCGCGATCGAGGTAATATAAGGGATGAGTTCCGTCGACGATTTCCTGGCTTTCGTCCGGCGAAAGGTCCGTCTTAACGCCCTTATCGACGATCACGATATGGTCTCTTACGGGCGGGACAACGCCTTCCGGATAAACCGGCACCGCTCCCGTAAAGCTCCCGACATCGTCCCGGACGTAAATTTTGACCGTTTTTCGCGCCGTATCGACATGTCCCACGACTTTACGATTCCGGTATCCGACCAATTGTTTGTCTTCGAAAACCGGCATGATATGGTCCATATCTCCGATCAAATCAGCCTGGGTCAATACCTGCCTTTCGCCCGTGGCGTCCGCCGGATCGGGCAGTTCGACAAAACGACGTCGCGAATGGGATGTGATCGTCGCATCGGCATTGACCGTATATTCCCCCTTGTAGGCATAGACTCTCAACGCGACCAAATCACCGCGCTTGGGTCCGACACCCACGACATACTCATCGGACTGGAATTTCGGATCGACCGTGTTGTGGATCACATCGGACAAATGCGTCACGGGATCGACATGCCCCAAATCCTTGCTCCGGATAAATCCGTCCTCATCGATCGCATATTCGGTTTCATACTCATCTTGTTCCGCAGGTGTCAACGGCCTCATCTCGTTTTCACCGTTCGGCAGGGTATTTCCGGTAAACATTTCCGGAACCCCCGTGCGAGGATTGAGGCGGCCGACTTTCGCGTATTCGGTCCAGCCGACGACCTTTCCGTCTTCATCGCGCCACACAAAATACGTATTTTCTTTGGCCAGGCGGTAGGTTTCCATCATCCTGCCCGACGCTTCATCGAGGAAAATCTCACTTTGGGCCGTTTCCTGCACCCGGCGTTGTCCGAGAAACGTCAATTGAAGCGGACCTTGTCCCTTCCCCATGCGCTTGCGATCATGAAAATAGACCTGGCCGTTTTCCTGATAAAACCCGTCTTTAGCATTAAGCAAAAGCTGAGAACGGTTTTCGCCGGCTTCACGCGCCCATGCCGTCCACGGCGCGCGCACATAATAGACGGGCTGAACGGGAGCTCTTTCGGGCGTCGTTACTTCGGCCGCAAAAACCGGGTGATAATAATGATCGCTGTATTTACGCCCCTGACGGATCACAAACTGGCCGCGTCCGATGCGATTGTATTCACGGCTCACGAGATCGCGTATTTTCTTGAGCTTGGCCTCTTGTTCGAGCGTTCTGGCTTCCGAACGGACGACGACAAAGTTCGGAGTCCCAAGGAGATCCCGGATAGCGTGCGTCCCGTCGCTAATTTTTTGTAGATCGTCGGCGGTTATTGCCCCCGAGCCTTTCATATAGTTGGTACGTCTCTCGATAATGACGAGCGTATCTTCGATTCGGACGGCATCATCCGCATCGATATTGTCGACACGTTGCAACATCTCTCTAAGCTGTGTCACATAAGCGACATCGTTGGGCGCATAGTCCCCCCATTCATCACGAAACTCGGGAGAATTCTCCGTCGCACCGAAACCACGTCGTTCGGCCGCCTCAGCAAGCTGCGCCGTATCTTCGGTCAAAAAGCCGCGTTTGGACTTGAAAGTGCCTTTACTCTTTGCTGCATAATCCGCCAATTTCGCTTGCAACTCTCTCAGCTTGTCCACACCCAACCGGTCTTCATAAGTCAAAATGGCTAACTGCGGTCTCGCATTGCGGAACTGTCCGCGTTTGACAACGCTGACGGTTCGACCCGGCTCATACGGGCTAACCGCATGATTAACGCGCAACTCCGGATCACGGTGCACCAAATCATGATCCACAATGACGAGATCGCCGTCATGCACATGTTCCACATTGATCGCTTCGCCTTCGGCGATCACGATCCAATCTTCCAAGCCCGCTTCTTCGAATTGCCCGGGTCTGGCTATGATTTGTCCGGCTGCATCCACTAAATTCCTCGTACGCGGATCTACTGTCAGATCGGAACTGGCCATACTGGCATTCCATTCGAGCGGGAGCTGTGTCAATTGCAGAATCCCGCTGCGACTCCTTTCGGCATGAAACCTGTACCCTCCGATTTCTACGATGTGCTGCCGGTCAACGTCGTAAACACGCCCCCGCGGATTGACCAACTGAGTATGGCCATCCGCCGCAATCTGCACATCGAAATCAACACCCCCGATCGTGATGGTATCCGCGGCTGTTCCCGTGAACGTAGCCATCGTACGCGTATTGAAAACCCATCTCGGTCTGGCCGTATTCGCATTCCGGGGTGTGCGGTAGGTACGCGCAATAACGATTTGAACCGTGCCGTCGGCCGAAACGGCCAAACGTGTTTGCGGCAATTGCATGGCACCTGAGGCCATCAGCGCCTCGGGGAATGTATCGGACCGGACCAATGCCTCCGCAGGCAAGACCACGGCTTCGGGATCATCGGACATGACCAACTCACCGCGCTCGTTGATTTCCACTTCGGCGTATCCGGCTCTTTCAAAAGATCCCCGTTCGGCAACTTCCATGTCCGGATCGGCATGCAATCGCAAGGTTTTACCGTCTTCATCAAATTCACCGACTTCATCGACATCCTCACCGGTTACAACATAAGCACCATCGGGAGTTCTAAGCATCGACGGTAGCGGATTATCGACAAGGAATTGTTCCTCGCGGCCGCTCTTGCTCGCATCGATCATGCTTGGATGCGGAAATAATCCGTACTCTTCAAGTTGCTGCGCGCCCTCCAGCCCCATCATTTTTCGGGCAAGGATCGGATAAGCATCCTGCATCTCTAATTTGAGAATCAAATCCGTCGGTCCGCGACGTTTATCAACACCGTCTCGATAGTGCCCCCGGATCAGCAAAGCTTGTCGCGGCTCGCCTTCCTCTTTGGGAACAATAGTCCAGACCTCTTCTCCGTTTGCCGTTTTCACTTTCTTAAACCGCTCAGCCCCCAGGATCTTGCCGTTCACACGCAAAAATTGTCCCTTCCAGTCCGTAACACTTAACTCAATTCCCAACGGGGAATCGTCTTCTCCGACATCCCTCTCATTGGCAACACGTACTCCGTCGATAAAAACTTCACCGTCAATATCGATAAAAACACCTTTTGCAGACTCTCTTAATCCTCTTCGATCCAGATCGGCGGCTGTTGCGATTCTCATCCCCCGTCGATAAAGCTTGCCCGGAGTTTCGCCTTTTTCATCTTCATACAAATCGAGGCTGACCAGGAGGTCCGTCACAAAATTATCGAACTCACCCACGTCCCAGTAGCGTGAGTGCGCAAACTTCGCACGATATCCAAGAAGGCCGAGTAAAGCTTCCCTGCGAGCAGTGCCCCTGTTTCCCTTTTCCGAAGGCTCAGATCTTAAAGCCGGTGAAGCGCCGCTAAAAAACCGTCCCGCAGCACGATGAATCCGGTCATAATCCGCATTGGTCAATTCATAAGAACTGCCCGCGCCTTGTCCCAAAATCCTGAGCATTACAAAATTCACAAAACGATCATCGGCCAATAGAAACTGTCCGTTTCTATCCTCGAAATATCCGGCGTATGCGGGATCGTGCATCACGGCTTCGATGAAGGCTTGGCGTCTGGATCTCCTGGCCGCCTGCGTCAATCCCCGATCCGTAAAAAAGCTGCTCACAAGCCCCCGAACCGCATCATACTGATCCTGGCTGATACGCATGCCCGGCGCGCAACCGGGACCGACAACTCTCCGGATTGCCTGCGCCAATTGGTCAAAGGGTTCAGGCGCTACTCCCATTTGAATCTGGGCTAAGGTTTCAAAATCGTTGTCGACTGTGTATTCGGTCAATAGACCGTCGCCGGCAATCACATTCATAAAAAACTCGACAAACACGGCATCATTCATGGCGGCATAATCCGCATGATACCCGAGAGCGGCAACAAATGCCTGCTTCCTGGCATCACGATCCGCCTGTGACATACCCCGCGGATGCAAAAAGCGTCTGACAAGCCTTTTGATGGTGTCATGTTGAGACGCCGTCAATCTTGTCCCGATACGGAAATCCGGTCCGACCACGTCGCGAATCTGAGCGGCAAGTTCCTCATAAGGCTGTGGCTGGCCTGCGGGGATCCCTGCAATACGGACCTGTGCCATTAGGTCAAAATCGCGAGTGATCTGATGCATGGGTATCCCGTCGCGAATATGCCAGTAAAGCAGGCCCATCGGCGTAGGCGGCTTCTTTTTGTCGATTTTGCTGATTTTGCGCAAGGCATCTCCCTGCGTCATGTGAATCTTATACTTGATTTCTCCGACAAACGGAAATTCGGCCAGGACCTGTGGTCCTTTGAAGCGCACGAATGCGCCGCGGCTCATGGGGATGTCAATACCGCCGGCACCGACTTTTTCCTTGACGGCATCGACTCCGAAAACCAAATCTCCTTTGCCGACACGCGCCCCGACGTTATCCGATCCCAGGGTATTCGGAGCCATGACCAAAAGCATCGGCTGATGCCCAATCACTTCGTACTCACTGGAACTCTGCACCTCAAGCGTCGGGACAAAATCCGCATATCCGTCGCGTTCGTCGTCGGTATAGCGCATGGCATAGCGGATCATTCGATCGACCTTGCTGTGATCCGCGATAGGAACTGCGGTCCCGTCCGGTTTGACGGCATATGTCACGCCGTGGAAGGGATTAATATGGAAGTAATCTCCATTTCTGAGAAGGATCCGCTCGTCGACTTCCATACGCACCTTGGTCGGGAAATGCCGCCCCGCCGGCCCCGGCACGATGAGATCGACAAACTCATTCATCTGTCCTTCTTCGCTGGACATAATGTGCTGATGGCGGAAATTGAATTCTTCTTTGTCCAGAACGCGCCTCCATAAAATAACCTGATTTTTGCGTGCGGCTTCTTGAAGCAGCGCATGCATCCCAGCGAGCACCTCGGCAGCTTGTTCGGCCTGGGTGCGATTCTCCGATCGCGACAAAGGCTCGACCACACCTTCGAAATCGGCCATCATTGTTTGAATACGGCTGCGTTCGTTGGTCCCCAGGTACTCGAGACCGGACATAACAACGTTCATTTGGCTAACGGCTTGTTCGATTTCATCCAATGACAGATCATCGCCTCGAACCAATCTTGCATGCAAACTTTCCAATCCTTGAATCGCGCTTCTAAAACCCGGGTGAGGCGCCGTCCGTGGATGGTATCTTCCCTCGGCTGGAACCGACGCATAGAGATTGCCTCCGGATATCAGAAAGCGGTTTTCGGGATTATAGGCGTCGACGAAATAGACCCTGAGCTGCAAACGCACCTCGATCAAATCCCTTAATTGATCACGGATGGGATCGGTTCTTGTCTCAGGAACGGCAGCAAACAGCACCGGTTGATCACCGGCACTCCGGTACTCCCTGCCAAACCAATCCAGGACACCTGAGATACGACCGTGGTTGGCCAAATCGATGAATCCCAGAGGTTCCAGTGCACGCGTCAAATCGGATAGATAATCTTCGAGTCTAAATCCTTGAATGGTCCCGCGCGGATCGAAGATCCCGCCGGTTCTGATCTGATCGACGGCGGCCGGCGTAAGTCTGCGTCCCGGACCGCGCAAGGCATTTAAATCACGAACGCATCGATCCATATTCTGTTCCAACTCCGTGATCGCTGCGGCATGCGGGATACTCACCGGATAGACCACGACGGTTCCGTCCGGTCTTGTGAATTGCTGCTCTTGGCTAAAGTAATCCATATAGTCGTGAAGCTGGGTACGCGCATATCCGCGCATATACTGAACCCGTCCGGCAATCGCCCGATCGGCACCCAAACTCCGGCTGGCAGCATCACTTAAACCGAATTCTGCGGCCAGATTGCGCAAAACGGCATTCAGTCTCTCCTGTGCCTGCTCCGGAGTAATCGTCCCCCGCTGCATGGCATATCGCAAAGCATCCAACTCAATAATGATCTGGCGCTGTGCCTGAAGTTTACGCAGGTTACCGGCCGCACGCTTCAAATCACGATATTGTTCCTGATCATAAGTTGCCGCTCTCATTCCGGCATCCGGATTGAAATCAAAACCATCGTCGTCACCGGCCTTCGCAATCCCGGGCCATGTCGGCAGATTGAGCCTCGGGACATCACGCACGCGGATGGGCTCGCCGGTTTCCGGATCCGTGGTCAACGTCACCATCGAGTCGTGAGTCGACGGATCCACCCAGGACCCGTCCGCATAATCGGTAGTCATATTCTGGCTCATCAAGATATTGCCTTCCGCGGGTGCCGTGACACCGGCTTCCGGCCTCGGCACAGCAACGTGATTGCGCATATCGTGGGGCTGGCCCGTGTAGGCAATATTCAGGAGCGTGTCAAAACGAAGCCGTTCGTAGAAATTCTGCAATCCTCCCCATTTGGCGCCGTGAGCCGTCTGCAGGGTTGCATAATTATTTCGGGAATAAATGCCGTGACGGTCGGCCCCGTCTTCCATAATATTAATCATCATCAGATAGGTCATCCAGAGACGGTCTTCCTTGCGATCGGATCCGATGATATTGCCGAGCCGGTCCCGGTCGGCAGGTTGTCCCGTAGCTGGATTGCGCATGACGTCACTTCGCACCGTGGCCGACAGATTTCGCAAGCCCATGGTAATTTCACCGATGGTGTCCGTTAATCCGTTCCACACATGGATCACGCCGCTGTTCCGTCCGAATCCGGTGCGCCCCTGTTTCATGATCGCGGTCAGGACCTCATCCTGCTCCGCTTCATAAAGCCGCACCCCCATCAAACGCTTGGTCATTTCCAAGGTCGAGGTGGTCAAAAGTTGCGCGATACCCAGGTTGATCATGCACAGGATACAGGCCGTCAGGGCCGCAAAGAACATGATCGTCGACAGGAAAGATACCGTATAGAAAATGTAGCTGAGAGCAAACAAGGTCAACGTGCTTTTCATGACCAGCAAAAATGCCGACCGTGAAAACTGGGCCGATACGCTTTGATAATAGATTTCATTGATGCGCCGGACATTCTTCCGGATCTCGCGATCACGCGCCGGGAACAAAAAGGCGATGGTTCCGTGCTGCCGGACCTGGGCCCAGACAAAAATCGCCGTCATGGCCACCGCCGTGAAAGCCATATAAATCAATCCGAATGAGATCAGCGCGTAGAATGCGACCGCCGGAACGACAAAGAGAAAATAGGCCACCGGATTGCGGAGGCTGATCCCCTGAAGCAGGAAGACCAGATGCACCACCGTTTCACGGATCGAACGCCACCATTTATGCAGGATATAATTCATAAATAGAATGGCCAGCGTAACACTGACGCCGGTGATCAGTCCCATCAACCCCACTTGCAGCGTGAAGATATTACCGAGCCAGAACAAATAGAAGATGGCAAATAAAATGGTGGGAAGATAATCCCACAGGAAATACAGAAAACCGCCCAAAGAGCGAAGTGCGCGTACTAAACCGTTGCGATACCCCAAATCATGCTGAATCTGTCCCCTGAAATGCCACCAGGCCGCGATTAAGGCCAGCACATCATCACCGTGCGCTTCCAAGACTTCCCCGAGTTGCTGAGAGGTGCTTTCAAGGTCATTCTGCTGAGTTCTCGACGCATCCAATCGTTCCCGCGCATCGACAAGCCGCCGCTGAGTTGCCTGAACCGACGGCCGGCGCCATGGGCGCCAATGGGTCCATCTTTCCGTACTTGCCGTATGCTGGGCAAGCCGAGCCTCCAGCAAATGGACCTCCGATTCGTTGGTTCCGGCTTGCAGCAGCATCTGTTTTTGACGGTTCTCCGCCAATTGCCGCATTTTCGTCAACCGCACCTTGAAGAAGACCCGCAGCATCGTGACCCAGAATTGAATCGCGAAAAATCCCTTTTGTCTGGGATTCGCCTCGCGGAATTCGCGGCGGGAGCTCTTGTTAAACACCAGCGAGTAAAAACCGACACGGATAAAGTAAAAGACCAGCGCCAAAAAGCCTATGCCCCAGAACAGGGTCGACAGAAAAACCATCAAAAATCCAATCATTCCCGGCCTGACAAGCGAGGGCAGATCTTCCACAAATTCCTTTCCATCACGGTCTTTGGCCTTGACCTTACCGTTTTCAATCCACACCTTGAACTCTTCATCGGGCGTGTGGTCATCCTTCAAAATTCTGAGACCGCTATCGGAAATTTTGTGCATCAGCGCACGGACAAAGAAAATGGTATCGTACGAAACACCGTGGCGCATGGATACCGGCATCCGGTCGGAAGTCGACAACGCCCTGGCCGTCTGGGCATAGACCGCATAAAGTCCGCCTTGTCCCTCAAGTGCCGGGACTAATCTGAGAAGCACCGTATCGTTGACCCTCTGCTCCAGGGACTGGATTTCTCCCGACGTGACCCACTGGTCCGCAGCATCCTTACGGTCTTTGATTTCCGTCTTTTTGATCCATCCCCGCAAGCCCTGCTGGTTCTGTCCCAAGCGCGTGTACGCTTCGGGCGTCAGGATATCGAGCACGCCGACCTTTTCGTTGAGTTCAAGCCGGTAAGAGCGCAACTGCGCATTCAATCCGAAGAACGCGAAAACGTGGCATCGTGCCAGCTTATACTGTTCAATCATCATCCGGCGCATCTGAACGTGATGCATCACTTCAATCGGAAAACCGTCATTGATGATTTTCGCTAAATCAATTGCCTGAACATCGGCGACCCCGGCATTCTCAAGAAACTCCGCAGCCTGGGCAATTTGCGGTGTCCGGGCCGTGACAAAACCGTCACGGCTCACAATACCGTAAAGCTGATCCAAAATCGCATTCAGGGCGTTTGTTGTCGCCGCGTCCACTTCACGGATGGCCGGATATTTGGCTTCCAGTGCTGCCCGGATTTCGGCCCTGCATTTCACGGCCGCAGCCTCGATATCATAGTCATACCAGTCGTTCGTAACCCGCAAATGGTCCAGCAACATGCTCGGATGGATTTTGTTTTCCCGGATAATGAAGAGAAGCTCCAGCAAATCCACGTCATCCATTTCATAAAGCCCGGTGGTCTCGTTCTTCGTCCCCCGCATTAATCCGCGGGCCATGTCCTCCTGGAAGGAAGCACTGAAGGTTGCCTTGAGCGTGCCGAAGATCTCCAGAAATTCCTGACGGCCCGCGGCTTTTTGCGCCTCCACAAACACATTGAAATCCTTGCCGTAGGCCGCTTCAAAATATTCGCGAAAACCATCAAAATCGATCGGAGACTTTTTCACCCCTTCCTGTTCCACCGATTTCAGGAATGGGTAAAAAACCTCGTCGGGCCCGAAAACGCGGTCATCATAGGTGCGCACAAATCCCAATTCGACTTTGCTCATGAAGAAAAACAACATGGTTTCGTTGAAATAGCTTTCTTGAATGCGCTGCTGCGGGATGGCCGGGATAAAGATCTGGCGCCCCAACTCGCGAATCGGTTTTGACGGCCTAAATCCGTAAGTCTTCTGCGTGGGATCCGATGCAATCAGTCCATTGCGAATCAACAACAGCAACTGATCGAGGCTGAACTCCCTGTCGCCGGCAACCGCTTGTTTGATCTCGTCGGGCGCACGGTCGAGCAACAGTTTCTCGGCCGGCAAAAGTTGTTCGCCTTTCTCCTGTTTTGCAAGCGCTGCCTTCAGGCCGCCGCGATAGGTCTCGACAATCTCGGGTTGATAGAGACGCAGATTCATCAATTCCCTGATTTCATTGATGGTCCCAACCTGCCGCAGAAAGCTTAGCCCTCTCATACTATCGAAGCTTTTTTCCAACTCCAGCAAGCTGAGATACTCGGAGACAGGTTCGTTCTCGGGGACAACACCGGGAATCAATTTGATCAGGACGGGATAATCCCCGGAACGGACCAACTGCAACGCGATGGCTTCGGCCTGCCGGTCGATCGGCATGTCCGAAAGCCGGCGATAGGTGTGCGATTCACGGATAATATCTTTCGCATAGCGGCGATACATTAACATCGTACGGACGAACTCAAATTTCCATCCATCCAAACGCACACGGTCAATATACGCTTCTATTTCCGAGCGGTCGCTCGGGATCAATCCGACCGCTTTCACCTTAAAGATGGCTTCGCGCGCGACATCATCCGCCTTGAAACGCCTCAGTTTCGTCAACCAGTCATGGAACTCGGCATCCACGACCTGATCCACTTGGTCATCCTGCGCCGGGCCCTCTTCCTTCGGCACGCGGTTTTTCTTGATTAAATCCTGCACGATATCCATCACATTTTGCTTTTCAAGGTCCGTCAGCGGCGGGACTCCTTCAAAAAGCTTGTCGGACAATATCGCGACAAAATCCGGATCCTGATAGGACTTCTGGAACTCTGCCGATAAGGGACGCAGCCCGCGAATGTTGGCCAATATCTGCGGCATGAACTCCTGGACCCTGCCCAAGCGCGCACGCAACGCAACGACAATATCGACGACATCCGGCGGCAATTCATAATCCGCTGACTGACTGAGGGCAAAAACCTCATAAAGACGGTCATAGAAACGGTAAACTTCAAATTCCTGGATCACCTGAACTTTGGTATTGCGGTACTGAACCATTTCATATTTCAGCATTCCTTTTAACCATGCCGCGTCCAAATCCGGTACTTTTTTGGAAACAAATGCCATGATTTTGTCCAAGGTTGCATCATCCTGTTGCGGGATCCCGGTTTTGGCCAATAGTTCCGCCACGCGCTTTCTGGCAATTGCCGGATCCATGGGCCGGTCCCTGATCGCCGTTAATTCGGCTGTCACCGACGCAGCTTCCAGGTCGATTTCCGCTTGATCGCGCTCACGCGCCGCCAGAATCGGCAAATCATGGCTATGACGGATCATCTGACTCGGCAACATGCCGTATTCGAACGCCAAACGCGCGAAATATTTCGCAAAACGTTCGCGCCGTTCCTGGACCTGAAGGAATTGCGCCGATCCTTCGGGATACATTCCCGGATAAAGGATTCTCAAACCCTTATGCCCACCGGCATCCGATGTGTCATCGAACCATGCGGTGACCTCATTTTCCAAGCCGACCAGTTCGACACGGATTTCCTCTTCCGCCTGCTGTTTCAGATCCTGCAATTCGGCATACCGTCGCCTTAAAGCATCGTGACGCGGATCCGTTTGCAGAGATTCCATCGAAATGCCCTCGGTGGCAAGCCGTTGCTCCAATTGCCCGAGGTTGAAGACAAAGCTCTCATAGCGTTCACGCATTGCCACGTACTTGTTATTCCGGTTGGTGGCCTCGCTTTTGAGGGCCTCGGCCGTCGCACGCCACTTATCCATTTCCGTTTGGTTCTCATAGGCCATGGCACGGTCCTTTTCCCGCAAACGCAAAAGCTTGGCCTTGAGAATCTCCGGATAGTAAATCTCCGCCGTT
>JAQTOZ010000043.1 GCA_028713205.1 Candidatus Omnitrophota bacterium | reverse complement strand
TGAGCGGTGAAAATATCAAGGAGTTTTGCGGCCTTTTCGGGATTTACAATCATCCCAGCGCTGCGCAAATGACTTATCCGGGGCTTTTCGCGCTGCAGCACCGCGGCGAAGAGGCGGCCGGGATTTGCACCAGTGACGGCAAGAACCTCAATATCTATAAGAACCGCGGACTCGTCGGCGAAGTTTTTGATGAAACCATACTTGCGAAGCTCGGCGGAAACCACGCCATCGGCCACACGCGATATTCAACGACGGGTTCTTCGACGCTTATCAATGCCCAGCCGTATAAAGTGACTTACTCGCGCGGCCAGGTTGCGATCGCCCACAACGGCAATTTGGTCAATGCGCAGCAGTTGCGCACGGAACTCGAGGCCTACGGCTCTATTTTTGGAAGCACCATGGATTCGGAGATCCTGGTGCATTTGATGGCGCGGCCGCCGTTTCATTCGCATGATGAGGCCGTGATCGAAAGCATCAAGCGCGTCGAGGGGGCGTATTGTTTCGTCATCCTCACGGAAAATCAGCTGATCGGCGTCCGCGACCCGCGTGGTTTTCGTCCGCTGTGTTTG
Source organism: Candidatus Omnitrophota bacterium (assembly GCA_028713205.1). Lineage (GTDB taxonomy): Bacteria > Omnitrophota > Omnitrophia > Omnitrophales > Aquincolibacteriaceae > JAQTOZ01. The sequence continues at coordinate 15,894 of JAQTOZ010000043.1, read as the reverse complement.
GGGAAACTCGGTGACAGTTATTGCCTGGCGTCCGAGACCTGTGCCTTTGATTTGATCGAGGCGGAATTTATTCGCGAGATTGAGCCGGGCGAGGTCGTTGTGATCGATGAACAAGGGTTGCATAGCTACCTCCCGTTTAAAGATTACGGCATCCAAAAGGCTCAATGTATTTTTGAGCATGTTTACTTTGCGCGGCCGGACTCGACCATTTTCGATGACAATGTCGGTCTGGTTCGTGAGCGTTTGGGGCGCAATCTTGCCAAGGAACATCCGGCGGACGCGGATTTGGTCGTATCGGTGCCCGACTCCGGCAATTTCGCCGCGATGGGGTACGCACACGAGTCCGGGATCCCGTTGGCACACGGTTTTATCCGTAACCACTATGTCGGCAGGACCTTTATCAATCCGAGCGAGACCGCGCGTTCGCTCAAAGTCAAGATCAAGCTGAATCCCATCCGTCAAATTGTGGGGGGGCAGCGTGTCGTGGTGATTGATGATTCGATTGTGCGCGGCAATACTTCCAGATCCCGCGTCAAACTGCTCAGACGCGCGGGAGCGAAAGAAGTCCACATGCGAATCAGTTGTCCGCCGCATATTTCTCCCTGCTATTATGGTATTGATTTCCCGTCCAAAAAGGAATTGCTGGCATGCAATAAGACCATCGAGGAAATCAAAGTGTTTTTGGACGTCGACAGTATCGGTTATTTGAGCGTGCAAGGCATGCTTGCGGCGACGAGCCAGGATAAAAACAATTTTTGCACGGCGTGTTTTACCGGGCGTTATCCCACGCTCATCTTCGACGATGTGGATAAATTCAAACTCGAGAAAAAGAGAAAATAACGCGATTTCACGGTCGTGTTGCGGAGTTAAAGCATTTTTGTATGAGTATCTGGACTTACGAAAAAGCAGGTGTCCCTCACCTCAAAGGTGATCCGGCCTACAATAAGAAGATTGTTCAGCTGATCCGCTCGACCCACGTCCCGGGGATGATGGGGAACCCCACCGGTTTTGCCGCCCTCTTTGATTTCAAAAAGTACGGCTACCGCGATCCCTTGCTGGTTTCCTCAACGGACGGTGTCGGGACGAAGCTTGAGATCGCCCATCTTCAGAATAAACACGATACGATCGGCATCGATCTGGTGGCGATGTGCGTCAATGACATTATTACTTCGGGGGCGCGCCCGATCTTCTTTCTGGATTATTACGCCGCCGGCCGCTTTGATTCCCGTGTGACCCATTCAATCTTGAGAGGTGTCGTGGAGGGGTGTCAACAGGCCGCCTGTGCCTTGGTGGGCGGGGAAACGGCCATTATGCCCGGATTTTACTCGGCGGGCGGGCCGGGGGAAGCGCCCCATTACGATCTGGCGGGTTTTTCGGTCGGTATTGTGGAGCGCAAGAAAATCATCGACGGCCGTCACATCCGGGAAGGCGATTTGCTTTTAGGGGTGGCCTCTTCGGGTTTCCATTCCAACGGGTATTCGTTACTGCGCAAAATATTTTCGAAAGAGGAGCTCAAAGGAAAAATCGGCAGAATGCTTTTAAAACCCACCATCATTTATGTGCGGCCGGTCTTGCGTATTTTGGAGTCGTTGCCGGTGCAGGGGATTGTGAATATCACCGGCGGCGGACTTATCGACAACTTGCCTCGTGTCATCCCGCAGGGATTGAGGGCCATTATCAAAGACGGGTCCTGGCCGGTGGCAAAGCTATTTCATTTGGTACAGGTTTCTGGTAACATACCACGCTTCGAAATGATGCGAACCTACAACTTGGGGATCGGGCTTGTTTTGATCCTCCGAAAACAGCATGTACCGAAAGCGCAATCCATTTTGAAACATATGAACCTGGCTTCCTGGGTGATCGGAAGAATTGCCCGGGGACGTTTCCTGGAGGTCCAATGAAAGTTTTGGTCATCGGTTCAGGCGGAAGAGAACATGTTCTGGCATGGAAAATCGCGCAAAGCCCGTTATTGACAAAACTCTACGCAGCGCCGGGCAATGCGGGTATCGAGCAACTCGCGGAATGCCATCCCTACTCGGCGGATGATATTCAGGGACTGTGCGAATTTGCGAAGAATGAAAAAATCGACCTGACGATTGTCGGCCCCGAGTCGCCGCTGGTGGCGGGGATTGTCGATCTATTTCAAAAGGAAGGTCTCAAGATTTTTGGCCCGACCCAGGCGGCGGCCAGGCTTGAAGGCAGTAAGGCCTTTGCGAAAGATCAAATGGTGAGATTCGGTGTCCCCACCGCCCACTATGAAAGTTTTTCCAACGTCAATGAAGCCAAACAATACGCCATCGAAGCCGAAATGCCGGTCGTGATTAAAGCGGACGGCCTGGCATCGGGCAAGGGGGTCGTGATTTGTGAATCGTCGCACGAAGCCGTCAAGACGATTACACAAATGATGTCCGAGGGCGTTTTTGGAGATTCCGGGCGAAAGATTATTATCGAAAAAATGCTGGAGGGTGAGGAGATTTCCATCCTGGCCTTGACGGATGGCGAGAAGATCCTTCCGCTGGCCAGTTCGCAGGACCATAAACGTGTTTATGATTATGATCGCGGGCCGAATACGGGCGGAATGGGTGCCTATTCGCCGTGCCCGCAAATTCCGGACGAGAAAATTGCGGAGGCCGTTGACCTGACCATCCGTCCGATCGTGAAGGGGATGGCCAAAGAAGGTTCCCGGTATCGCGGAATCCTCTATGCGGGACTGATGATGACTAAAGAAGGTCCATTTGTTTTGGAGTACAACTGCCGTTTCGGCGATCCCGAGACGCAGGCCGTCTTGCCGCGCCTGAAGTCGGATCTTTTGGCCGTCATGGCCGAAATCGCAAACGGGAATTTGAAGACCGAACGTTTGGAATGGGATGACCGCGCGTGTCTTGCGGTGGTGATGGCTTCGGGAGGGTATCCGGGGTTTTACCACAAAGGGTTTGTGATTGACGGGATCGAAGTCCTTGAGAAGAAAAGCGACTTTTTTGTTTTTCATGCCGGCACGGCGCGTAATGCCGAAGGGAAATTCGTGACGGCGGGCGGGCGGGTGCTGGCCGTGGCGGCGCTCGGGGACAATTTGAGGGCCGCGCATGACCGGGTTTACCGGGATTTATCGCGTATTCGATTTGAAGGTGGTTTTTTCCGCCGTGATATCGGGAGGAGAGCACTCGAGGTCTACCGATGAATACAATCAAAGTTAGCATATTGATGGGAAGCGATTCGGATCTAGAAGTTATGCAGGAAGCTGTCCAGGTTTTGAAGGATTTCGGGATAGAGCATGATGTCAAAGTGCTCTCGGCGCACCGCAGCCCGGCGCTTGTGAGCCAATTTGCCAGCCAGGCATGTGCCGAAGGGGTTAAAGTGATCATCGCGGGAGCGGGCGGGGCGGCGCATCTTGCCGGAGTCCTTGCGGCCCACACCACATTACCGGTGATTGGCGTGCCCATCGCCTCGACGGCACTTAACGGGATGGATGCTTTATTGGCCACGGTCCAGATGCCGGCGGGTGTGCCGGTCGCGACGGTGGCTGTTGGCAAAGCGGGGGCGCGCAATGCGGCGATTCTTGCCGTGCAAATGCTTGCGCTCAACGATACGCAACTCGTGAAGAAGCTCCAGGATTTTAAAAATCGTCTCGAAGCGGACATCAAGACCAAAAACGAAAAGTTGCAGCAGAAGTTAAAGTGAAAAAAGCCGACGATTTCATGAGACACACCATCGTGGTGAAAATGGATCCGCGCGACCCGGATTTGTCGCGTATCCGTGAAATTGCGCGCGGCAGCCGCGAGGGGAAAATCGTGGTGTTTCCGACGGAGACGGTCTACGGCATGGGCGCTCCGATGAGCGTGAAAAGCGTGCGCGCCAAGCTCGTCGAGCTCAAGAAGCGTTCGCAGGAAAAACCGTTTGCCTATCACGTCGGCGAATGGGACATGATTGATTTTTTGGGCGTCGAACGTACGCCGCCGTTCCGCTATTTGATCCGTAATTTTTGGCCGGGGCCGCTGAGCCTGCTTGTGCTGAACCGCCAGGGCGAAAAAATCGGCCTGCGCTTTCCGCGCAACCGGTTGGCCACAACCTTGATCAATGCCACCGGCGAGCCTTTTATTGCCACGAGCGCCAATCACAGCGGGACCCCGTCGCCGCACAAGGCACAGGATGTCCTCGACCAATTCGGGAACGAAATCGATTATGTGATTGATGCCGGGCCGACGGAATTTAAGCAGGACTCGACCATCGTCGATTTGACCGTTTCACCGCCTCTCATTGTCCGGGAAGGTGCGATGATTCACGAAATCAAAGCGGCGGTCGAGAAAATCACATCGGGGAAATTCCCGCGTAAAATGATTTTGGTCGTTTGTACCGGGAATTCATGCCGCTCACCGATGGCGGAAGGTTGGCTGAAGGCTGAGCTCGCCAAGCACGGCTTGAGCGAGGAAATCGACGTCAGTTCCTGCGGCATCGGCGCGCGTGAAGGCTCGCCGCCGACGGCGGAAGCGATTTATGTTATGAAAAACCGCGAGGTGGACATCTCGGGACATCGTTCCTTCTTTTGCACGCGCGAAATGATCATGTCGGCGGATATTATTATTGCCATGAGCAAAGACCATTCCAATTATCTGACGGGGCTTGTGCCGGCGGCGAAAAGCAAGATCAGGGTTTTCGATGTGAAAGACCCGATCGGCGCATCGATGACGGTCTATGAGGACGCCATGGCGGAAATCGAACGCTATTTTGAAGAAAACTGGAAGTGGCTCGTTTCATAATCCGGGGTTTGCCGTTAACAGGGAGGATTTGTGTCTCAAAAAATTGCGCTTGCCTGTGATCATCGCGGTTTTAAAATCAAAGAGCAGTTAAAAACGTATCTCCCATCCAAAGGGTTTCAAGTGGTGGATTGCGGTGCTTTTTCCGAAACCTCCGTGGATTATCCGGATTTTATCTTTGCTGCCGCCGAAAAAGTTAGCCGCGGGGATTGTTTTCGCGCGATCGGGATTTGTTATTCGGGGATCGGGAGTTCGATCGTCGCGAATAAGGTCAAAGGGATACGGGCCGCACTGTGCCAGCATGTCAAAGAGGCCGAATTGTCGCGCCTGCACAATGATTCGAACATGCTGATCCTCGGATCGGCATTTGTCAAAGAGGATGTTCTCATTCCGCTTGTCGAAACATGGTTGAAGACTCCCTTCGAAGGAGGCCGTCATGAAAATCGCGTCAACAAAATCAAAACCTATGAACAAAGTAACGGGGGCGGGTGCTGCTGTGGCTGAGCTGTCCGTGTTAAAAGAGCGTGACCCCGAAATTTATCAGTCCATCCGCAACGAAGTCCATCGCCAGAACGAAAACATCGAATTGATTGCCAGTGAGAATTTTACGTCGCTGGCCGTGCTGGAAGCCGCGGGTTCGGTCCTGACGAATAAATATGCCGAAGGCTATCCCGCAAAACGCTGGTACGGCGGTTGCGAATGTGTGGATGTCGCGGAGCAGCTGGCGATCGATCGCGCCAAACAATTGTTCGGCGCGGAGCATGCCAATGTCCAGCCGCATTCCGGAACGTCTGCGAATATTGCTGTTTTTATGGCATTGCTGGAACCGGGCTCCAAGATTTTGGCCATGGATTTGGCCCACGGCGGGCATCTGACGCATGGCCATAAGATGAATTATTCGGGGAAATTTTATACGATCATCCCTTACGGGGTCAGCGAAAAAGACGAGCAGATCGATTACGACAATCTCGAAAAACTGGCTTTGGAACATAAACCGCAAATGATCCTTTTAGGGGCCTCCGCGTATCCCCGTATCATCGATTTCAAACGAGGGCGCGAGATTGCCGACAAGGTCGGTGCGCTTCTCACGGTGGACATGGCGCATTTTGCCGGTTTGGTTGCGACAGGATACCATCCGAATCCCGTGCCTTATTCCGATATCGTGACGACCACCACCCACAAAACTTTGCGCGGTCCGCGTGCCGGATTGATTCTCTGCAGGGAAAAATACGCCAAGGCGATTGACTCGGCCGTTTTTCCCGGAATTCAGGGCGGTCCCTTGATGCATATCATCGCGGCCAAGGCCGTGGCGCTCAAAGAGGCCATGAGTCCTGCCTTCAAGGAATATAGCGGCAGGATCGTTCGCAACGCGAAGACCTTGTCGCGTGCCTTGGCGGGACGCGGCTGGCGTATCGTGTCCGGCGGAACGGACAATCATTTGATGCTGGTGGATGTCAGCGTCAAAGGGTTTACCGGCAAGGAAGTCCAGGAAGCACTTGACCGGGTGAAGATCACGGCGAATAAGAATATGATTCCTTTTGACAAACAGTCTCCGTTTAAAGCTTCCGGGGTGCGGCTCGGCACGCCGGCGGTGACGACTCGCGGGATGGATGAAAAGGAAATGGAAGAAATCGCCGAGCTGATCGATGAGACGATGAAGAATCAAAATGACGAAACGTCTCTTGAAAAATTGCGCGCGCGCGTCAAAAAGCTGACCGATCAATTTCCTTTATATCCGGAACTTATGCGGAAATATCCCTAAGCCATGCGATGCCCCTACTGCAAAAAAGAGAACGACAAAGTCATCGATTCCCGTTCCTCGAACGAGGGGACGGCGATCCGCAGGCGGCGCGAATGTGAGGCCTGCAGCAAGCGCTACACCACGTATGAGCGCATCGAAGAAGTTCCCATTTTTGTGATCAAGAAGGACTTTAGCCGCGAACTTTACAGCCGCACCAAAGTTCTGGCGGGTATCCGCAAGGCCTGTGAGAAGCGTCCGGTTTCGCTGTCCGATCAGGAGAAAATTGCGGATGAGTTGGAAAAGGTTTTGCATGAAAAATACGAGAAAGAAGTCTCCTCCAGTATCGTCGGCGAATTTGTCATGCAGCGTTTGGCCAAAGTCGACCAGGTGGCCTACGTCCGCTTTGCGAGTGTGTACCGGGAGTTCCAGGACGTCAGCCACTTTATGAAGGAATTGAAGACGCTGCTCACCAAGAAGTAGTATCCCTCTTTTGAGTTTCCGTACGTGGATCTTAAGCGTTTCATTTATAAGCCAAAGGGGTATAATTCGTCCGGGCTTGGCGAAAATGAGGCATCGGAACGTTTATCTTTTGGGGAGGGCGCCATGATTGTGATCAAACAGAGTGATATTACGTTGGAAGACGTGGACGCCATTGTGAACGCAGCCAATTCCGGATTGCGCGGCGGAGGCGGTGTCGACGGTGCCATTCATCGTGCCGCGGGGCCTTCGGTGATGGACGAATGCCGTCAAATCGGCGGATGTCCGACCGGCCATGCCGTGATGACAAACGCCGGGAATCTCCGGGCAAAAAAAATTATTCATGCCGTGGGACCTGTCTGGTCCGGTGGCCGGCGGAACGAACCCGGCCTTCTCAGAAGTTGTTACACCCAAAGTTTCGATTGCGCCAAGCAGGCCGGATGCAAAACGATTGCATTTCCGGCGATCAGTACCGGTGTTTACAGATATCCGAAGGTCGAGGCCGCGGAGATCGCTTTGACGGTGGGACGCGCGTACGAGAAAGACTTCAAGGAAATCCGCTATATCTGTTTTTCCGCCGAGGACTGCGCGATTTACCGGCAAGTCTGGGAAAAAATGACGGAAAATTAATTTCCGTATTGACGGCGGCAGACGATGGCGGTTTTTGTCTCTTTGGTACGGGACAAAAGTTAGATATTGTTTGGGGGGGTGCCATCACGTAGAGTATAGTGTGTTTTGTTATTTCGGGGCATCGGGACAGTCGTGATGCTATATCGATCAGGAGATCCTATGCGGGTATTGGTCGTCGAAGACGAAAAGAAAATGGCCAGTTTCATAGAGCGCGGTTTGAAAGAAGAAGGCTACGCCGTTGATCTTGCGTACGACGGTGAGATGGGGCTGGAGTATATTTCCTCCAATGAATATGATTTGATCCTTTTGGACTGGATGCTCCCCAAAATGAGCGGTTTGGCGCTTTGCGGGAAAATACGCGAGGGGGGGTGCCGGACGCCGATTCTTATGCTGACCGTCCGCGATGCGGTCGAAGATAAAATCAAGGGTTTGGACCAGGGCGCGGATGATTATATGACCAAGCCTTTTGCCTTTGACGAACTTTTGGCGCGGATCCGGGCGCTTCTCCGGCGCCCGCAAGTGCTTAAAGACGAGGCCTTGCTGAAGTGCGGGAAATTGACCATCGATTTGCTGGTACGGCGTGCTTGGGTCGGTGCGGCTGAAATCACGCTCTCGCAAAAAGAATTTTCCCTATTGGAGTATTTGATGCGTCACAAGGGCGATGTGGTTTCTCGCTCTCAAATCGCGGAACATGTTTGGGACCTTCATTTTGATCCGATGAGCAACACCATCGACGTGTACATCAATTTCTTGCGTAAAAAAATCGATGGCGATCGTCAAAAGAGTTATATCGAAACGGTCCGCGGTATCGGTTACCGGCTGGTTGATCGATGATTAGTTTCAGGTCGGCCAAATTCCGGATCACGCTTTGGTATGCCTGTATTCTGACGGTGATCCTCCTGAGTTTTTCCTTCTTTATGTATTCGGAATTTGCGCGCGCGCTTTACCGTGATTCCGACGAAACGCTTGTGACGGAAGTCCAGTCGCTGGCCGTCTCGTTGGAGGAGTACTTTGAGAAAGCCTTGCGCAAAAGTGATTTGGAACAGCTTGCGGAGCTGTCCCTGAACTCCAGCACCTACCCGCCGGAAATCCGGCAAAAACTCGTGGAAGTGATCGAACAATGGGAGAGGAAAACGCAGCGCCTGGGAAGGAGCACGTTGATCCTTCGTTTGGTCGGGATCGATCATTCCGTGATTCTCGGCAATTTGAAAAGTTGGGAGCGCAAAATCCTTTTTCCGGCTTATGAACGTGATGCCGGTTTCATGGAAAACGGGGAATCCTTTCAAACGATTCATTTCGAGCAGCGCCCCATCAGGCTTTTTTACTATTTGTTACGCTACCGATCGCGCCCGCTGTTCATCATCCAGTGCGGCAAATCGCTGCATGAGCTCGAAGGGTCTTTGAGGCAACTTGTCTTCATCATTGTGATCTCCATTCCGTTTGCCGTATTGCTGGCATGCCTGGCGGGATGGTTTCTGGCCAAGCGTTCGTTCAGGTCCGTGGATCATATGATCGGCAAGGCCCGGAAGATTACCGCCGCCTACCTGAAAGAACGGTTGCCGAGGACACATGCGGGTGACGAATTGGACCGACTCGCGGAAACTTTGAATGAAATGATGAACCGCCTGGAGACTTCGACGAACACCATCAAGGAATTCAGCTCCGATGTTTCGCACGAGCTTAAAACGCCATTGGCGATTATTCGGGGTGAAATTGATTTGGCGTTGCGCAAAACGCGTTCCTCCGAATCGCTGACCGAAACGTTGCGTGTGATCGGCGGGGAAGTGGACGAACTGATCCGTTTGGTGGATGATTTGATTCTTCTGGTCCGTAGCGATGCCAAGCAATTGCATCTGGAAATGGTGGGGGTTTCTTTAAATGAAATCCTGAAACAGGTCCAGCAGCGTTTTGATGACCGTGCGCGGGCCAAGCATATTGCCTTAACCATGATTCTGGATCGTGAATGTACCATCCAGGGCGATGCGCTTTATTTGAAAAGACTGTTTAGCAATCTTGTCGACAATGCCATTAAATTCACTAATGCGGGCGGGAATGTCCTCATTCATTTGAATTCAACCCCCGCCTCGAAAGCCGTGATCGACATAGCGGACGATGGGATTGGCATTGAAATTGAGATGCAGGAAAAGGTTTTTTCCCGATTTTACCGTACCGATCAAGCCCGTTCGGAAGAGGGGGCTGGATTAGGCCTCAATATCGCAAAAGCTATTTGCGAAGCTCACCATGGACATATCCGGATACAAAGCCAGCCAGGTTCCGGGACTTCTGTAAGTGTAGAGCTCCCAATTTCTTAAAATCTTTTAATCTTCCTTTAATGTTAATTTAATCTTTTATTTAGTATTATATTACCATTTGAGAAAGCAATAAGTTGTAACAATTTCTAGTATTCGTATCAGAAACGGAGAAAAGAACATGGTCGAGATAGCCTATCAGGTGTACAAGCCTTTGATTGAGAAACTCTTTACGGGATATCGGGAACTTGCCGCAGAACTCGAAACACATCCTTGTCGCAAAGCCGAGGAATTGAAACCAATCGTTCAGAAAAGCATCTCTCGACTGGAAAAAATTATTCTCGATAGCGTCAATCACGAGTGTCTTGCCGACAAAAGCTTTCCCGAGGATTTCCGCCAATCGATTCGAAGAGCCAAGCTGGATTTGCATGTTCAACAGCGCCGTTGGCTGCGATTTGTGCGGACCGGAGAACGTATGTTGCAAGCACAGCGAAAGCCGCGCTATCCTTCTGAAATCGCCGCTTAAATTGATTTGCGGATTTTAACCGAGGAAGTGTTGACCTGCGCGTATTTGATTTCTTCCGGAAGCTCAAGTTGATTTTGTTCTAATGGCCTTCGATGAATAATCCCTCTTAGGATTTCTGACCTCAAGCACAAACTTTTTCTTGTCGATGCCTCCTATACTGCGATAGGATGTTGTCCCTGGAACAGTGTTGCGGAAGCGATTTTCTAACCGGCAAATGGATTCAGAAGGCGGTGCTTGTGGCAAAGACCTGCTATCAGTTTTCCGATCAGCCCTCGGTGGCTGTCGCCATATCCGGTTTGCCCCAAAGTTACGCCCGGCAGTGGAAAATATTTGAAGCCCCAGCTTATACCAAAATACCGCTCGAAATCATTTTTTGCAAAGACCTGTCGAGGATGCCCAAGACAGCCACGCGCTGTCTCTCCGGGAATTATAAAAGTCTGCCGTGGAAATTGACCGTCTCCGAAAATTCGCAAGGGGAACCGGAGCGGATTTTTTTTTATGCTCCGTATTTCATGTCCTTTTTGGGATTGAGAATCGCTTTGCTGCCTTATCTGAAAAGAAGGATTGCCGCAGCCGGGGGTTTTTCCATGCTGGGGGCCGCCTTCCACTACCGGCGGAAAAATGTCATTCTGTGCGGCGGACCCGGGGCGGGCAAAACACGGTTACTCCTTGAAGCCGTTGCGCGCGGTGCCGAATTTCTGGGTGACAATGAATTGGCGGTTTCCGGGGAAGGGAAGATTTGGGGGCTTTTTCGGGATATCGAACTTCGTTTCGCGACGGCAAGGGACACGATTTTCTGGCAAAAACTTCGCGGTCGACAACAATGGCATCTTCGGTTTTATCGGTGGATTTCGTCTGTCAGCGGGCACAAAATATCATTCAATGTTCTGATTCACCCGCGTGAACTTGGTATCGATGAGGGGACGGGAGGGCCGGAGGGGAAAGCGGTTTTTGTTTATCTCAACGGTGACGGTCCCAAGATGAATATCCCTGCGGAGACAATCGTCCAGGGGCTTGCCGATTACGAAAGAGGCTACCGCAAGATGTTCGGAGGGTTGATTTATCCCGAGTCTTTTTTTCAAATGGCGGCCCGCAACTTGGCGGCATTTGCGAATCGATCGGGTTGTTGGCAATTGCCGTCAAAAAGTACGGTTGACGAAATATTTGAAATAATATCCCGTGACTAGAGAATGTCGGGAAGGAACCCGGGGAGACGAATGAACGACTCAACCTATCGCGCCAAGAAATTTTATCAGGATAAAAATGTCGTTGATCAGTATGAGCAAATTCGCTTCAAAAATTGGTATGGCCGGATGGCCCATCAAACGGAAACCTCGGCCCTGGAACTTGTCGTCAGCCGGTATTTTGATGAGCCCGGCAAAGTCCTGGACGTGCCGTGCGGTACGGGCCGGCTTTTCCCCGTGATGCTGAAACAAGGGATGCAGGTCGTGGGGGGGGATATTTCGCAGGAGATGCTCAAGATTGCGCGTGTGCGTTATGCGGATGAGCCCAACGTTTCATTTGAGGTATGTGATGCCGAGAAAATGGTCTTTGGCGACAACACCTTTGATTATTTGACCAGCTATCGTTTTATGAGCCATCTGCCGCAGGAGATCCGCGGCCGTGTCTTGGGTGAAATGGTCCGGGTCACACGAAAAATTTTGGTGATCAATTATCATGTCGCAACGCTTTCCCCCTTGTATGTCTTCAATCGAATCTTCCGACGTTGGACTTGTTCGCCCTATCCGATGACCCTGCCGGAGTTGAGAAAAGAGCTGGCGGCGTATCGGAACATCGAGGTCCTGGAAATCCGCAAATTGAGCTGGTATGAGCGAAGCTCCGTGCTTGCTGTTTTGCGAAAGCGGGCATGACCATGCGATATCTCCGAAGTGTCGGGATCTTTACCATCGCGCAAGCCGCGGCAGCGATTCTGGCCTTTTTTTACGCGCTGATCGCAGCGAGATTGCTGGGCGTGGTTCAATTCGGACTTTTCCAGGCGCTGATGGGCATTTATGGTTTGCTGGCTGCCTTTAGTATGCCGCTGAATCTTGCGACCGTCCATTGCGTCGGCATTTCGGCCCCTGATAAACGACGGTGTGTGGCGGGTGAATTCCTTCGTTTGGCGATTTATGTCTCCGCGCTGTGCGCGATTGCCGTGGCTTTTTTTTCTCCTGCCATCATGCAGGTTCTGCGTACCGGATCGGTTTGGCCGGTCCTGTGGCTTGCGGCCCTTTTGGTCACGACGGCATTGCTGACGACTTTTTTCGGCATTTTGCAAGGGATTCAGTCATACGGTCAATTTTCGATTGCGAAAGTCGCGCATCCTTTGATGACCTTGATTTTAGGTTCGTTGTTGATGCTCTGGGGCAAGCAGGTTTCAGGTGCGATGGCGGGGTATACGATGGGGATGACATTTGTCTTGATCTATCTTTTTATCCAAAGGGACCTTTACGAGTGGGGAAAGGGATTTCAGCATATTCGGGATGAGTTGCGTTCGATTGCGTGGATTATTGCCACTTTCGGCGTTTTACTGCTGATGGATAATGCGCCGATTATTTTCGCGCGGGCCTATTTGACGGAGGAGCAAAGCGGTACTTTCGGCGCGTTGTACAGTTTGCGAAATGTCGTCTGGGCTTTTGCCTTTGCGGTTTCTTTCCCGCTTTACGCCCATCTGATATCCGGTGAAAAGGGGAGGGCCACTGTGATGCAGGCCTTGATTCTGATCAGCGCCCTCGCAATTGTTTTTATCGCCGCAGGCTGGATTTGCCCGCAATGGCTGTTCCGTACTTTGTTCGGTGAACCGTTTATCGGCGCCGCGGACTATATGGTCCCGTACGGTTTTTCTTTGTGGTTGCAGATGGCGGCTATGATTTTCATGTTTTACCAAGTGGCCAAAGGCATGATGCGTGCGTTCCATTTGATATTGCCGGCGGTGGTTTTGCTTTTGATGCTGCTCGTCTTCAAAACACAAGTGACGGATTTGATTGTCGCGCAGATGATTTCTGCCGGAAGCTATTTTATCGTGGCCGGAATCGCGTTTTGGCGCAAGAGACGAAAGTTGCCCATTCCTTGATTTGATTCAAAGAAACTCCCCGGTGCTTTTCAAAGCCCCCAGGCTCGGTATCATCCAGGGGACAAAACGGGGTCGGACTTTCTTTGCGCCCGGAACAACGGCCCGATGGCCTCAAAGGTGAAGACCATGGCCAGTGCGGCCCCATGCATCATCAATCGCATCAGCGATGTTTCGACCTGAAGCTTGGGGTCGTTTGGGGAGACATGCAGAATGACAAAGTAGCCGAGTTCGATCCCTGCGATCAGGACGGCGAAGATCCAGCGGTAATCCTTGAAACGGTCGCGGTTCCCCGCTAGTAAGCCCGCAAGAAATAAGATCCAGAGCCCTTGCCACTGGCTGTAGGTGGATTTGAACACAAGAAAACAGAGCGCGATGAATTTGGTTTTGGCGGCGTCGAAAAACAGAAGACGGATATAATCCGAAAGGTTTCGACCGGACCCGATATATTCCCCGCCTTTGACCCCCAAGACGACCTTGGCAAACACGACGGTCGCCAAAGGGACCAATAGGCCGCCGAGGAAATAAAGGATCATCGACTTTTTTTCTTGCCGCGTCATCGACCGGCTGCGTAGCAAAATAGCAGCCCCGGTCAAACCAAGCCAAAGGACAAAAAACAAACCTTCGTTTTTTGTCCACGCGCTCAGGCCGGCCAAAAGGCCCGAGAAGAGAAAAAGATGTTTATCTTTGGAACGGATCGCGAGGAGCAGCAGGATGGCCGCCGATGTGAAAAAAAATGTCAGCGGAATATCCGCGTATTGCGTGGTCGACCAGAATCGGAACATGTGAACCGTCAACAGATAACAACCGGCCAGTAAACCGTTCCACCAGGAAACGTGGGCGCTGAGATACCAAATGACGAGAAAGCAAAGCGAACAAAAGAACGCATAGTCGACGATCGGCGGCCAGATCAGCAATTCCTTGCCGGCCGTGATCCATCCCCAGGCAACGGCGCCCGGCAACAGCAGCGGATAATCGGGATGCGCCCAGTCCAAAATAGGATTGAACATGCCTTTCCATTCCGCCGGTACCCGGAAATAAAATTTGGCTTTGAGGTTCCAAAAATAGCGCGCGTCCCATCCGCCGTAGATGTTCCACACGACCTTTCCGATGAAATAGTAGGTGTAATGAAGGAAAAGGTAGACGAAAAGGAGTGCCGCGAGCGTGATCGCCCAGTTCCGGAAAAGCGATGTGCGGGAATTTGTCTTGGGATTCAAAGCATTGAAGATGTTTCCCAAAACAGGGCCGGGGTGCAACGAAATCGGAGAGGGCCGGCCCCAAGAGGCCTTTATCTGCAGGCCCATTGCGATTATGAAAAGAACAATTAGCACAAGCAACGTGAGACTGCGCCCGAATCCGTTGGCGATGACATACGACCAGAAAAGGACGAGAGAACAAATCCCGAGTCCCAGCGGGAAGGCCATCACCGACGAGAGCAACCATGAATAGGGCAATGGACTTTTGCGTAAAAGGAAACGCGTCGACAAAAAACCTAAGGTGGCCGGGATGACCAGTGCAAGCAGGATCATGTGCGCCGCTTTCTGATCATGATGCCTTTTCCTGCCGACTGTTTGGCGACCATTTGATAGCCGGTTTCAGATAATCTTGCATTGGCGATGTCATCGTTGGTGCAATAGATGATGCCGTGCGGCTCGACAGGCTCGGAGTTCAGGATGACCGGGCAGAGAAAATTTTGGACACTCAGAAAAAATTCCGTGAGTTCTTTATCGCCATACCGCGGTTTGTCCATCAGAAAGGTGATGACGCCTTTTTGGGGAAGAATGGCTTTGAAAGGTGCCAATTCCGCACCCAACGGCTTATAACTGCCCTGTGTCCCGGATAAAAGATTGCGCAAGAGTACGGGATGGATCTCGAGCTGACTGGGAGAATAATTGATGAGGATTAAAACGAGAATGCTCAGATGAAGACCATAGTGCCAGAGCGATGCCAGGGAGCGAGCCGGCATTCGCAGGGTGTTTTTGATTTTTTCGGTTATTTGATGTTGAAGCACGTTTTTACAATCCGTTTTCGGGTGCTTTTAATTAACGATCGATTCAATCAAGTCCGAAATGCATGTGTGCCCATCACAACGCCATACGTTAGTCCTAGAATCGACTTGGGATGACTTTATCTTGAGGCGCGGATCAGGGGAAGTGGCCAAATGCGAGCATTCCGGTCCAATAATATTAATAATAAGATAGGGGAGCATTGCCGATATTAGACAAGTGATTCCTATGGTGAAAGGCGATATTTCTGCCTTTGATTGTATTTTACCTGTGCTTATTTGACCGGGAAGGCCCATCAACGGGGTAGGAGGGATACATGAAGTTAAGGGCGATTTTGATATGTCTCATCGTATTGGGAGCCGGACTGGGCGGTTTGGCTTCTTTATCGATGTCGGCCGATGATGCCGGACAAGACGATGTTGACGTGGGGGTCAATAAAAAAGG
>JAQTOZ010000254.1 GCA_028713205.1 Candidatus Omnitrophota bacterium | reverse complement strand
AACAAATAATCGGCCGCGGATTGGTCTTCCCCGTCTGCACCAACGTGAGCGTTTCAAACCCTTCGTCATAGGTCCCGAAGCCGCCGGGGCACAAAACAGTCGCATCGGATTCGCGCATAAAAATGAGTTTACGCGTAAAGAAATATTTGAAGCTGATCAGCTTGGGGTCGTTCGCAATCACGGGATTGGCATCCTGTTCAAAAGGCAAGCGAATGTTGGCGCCAAAACTGTTGGTTCGTCCCGCACCCTCGTTGCCCGCGCTCATGATGCCCGCGGATGCACCCGTGATCACCATCCAGTTTTCCTGTGTCATCAGGTTGGCGAATATTTTTGTCACCTGATACGCCTCGGCCGCCTTCGGCGTGCGCGCCGATCCGAAGATCGCCACCTTCCGGACGTAACGGTACGGATAAAAAACTTTGAGGGCATAACGCAGCTCTTTCATGGCCGTATTGATCATCTTGATATCGGCAAGCTCAAGATCCTCCTGCCCCAGTTTGAGTGCCGTCACAATGATTTCACGAATATACTGGTCATCCGCCGAACGGCCCGCCTCACGCATGAGACGGTCAATCATCTCATTGACGGCCGGCTTTTCCATTTGATACGGATATTTTCTGAACCTGTCGTGTTTTTTCATCGGTTAGGTATTGATCTTGATCTGCAGGATCAAATCGCCTTCGTGCTGGCAAGCGGTACAAACGCGTCCCTGCCGCGTCAGTCGCAACTTTTGTCCCGACTTGGTATCGGGAGGAATTTTCACAGAAATCATTTTGCCTTCCGGCGTCTTGAAGGTCACCTTCCCGCCGCGTTTGGCCTTTTCTTTGGAAAGCCGGAGATTGACGGTCACATCCGCGCTGACCGAACCGGTCTCTTCACCGGCATAGGAATCTTCGTCATCCCCGTCATACCCGTAGGATGCATATTCCCCAAATCCTCCGCCCGGACGGAAACCACGTGCCGAACCCGGTCCGGCACCCGCACTTTGACCTCCCGAGAAAAGATCCTGAAAAACATCCGCGAAATTGGAATACCGGCCGCTCGTCTTATAACTTTGACGGGAACCGCCGTAACCGCGCGCACCCGAGAATTGGCGCAACAACTCCTCAAAGTCAAAGCCCTGGGCACCGGCATAATTCCCGCCAGCGCCGCCTCCGAATCGCCGCATTTGATCGTACTGAGCACGCCTTTTGTCATCGCTCAAAACGTAATAGGCTTCCGAAATTTCCTTGAATTTAGATTCCGATTCTTTTTGATTCGTCGGATTCTTATCGGGATGATACCGAACCGCGAGTTTGCGATAAGCCTTTTTGATCTCATCGGCATTCGCACTTTCGGAAACGCCCAGGATTTTGTAGTAATCTTTCTGACTCATGATGCATGCATTTTACCTCAGCCGATTTAAAAAAGCCATCTCCGGCTGAACCGTTAGATCATCAGAAGCAGAGGCATACACAAACCGACGGAACAGAAAAGGGAAGGTTAAGCGGCCGTCAGGAATTCGGCGAGGTGCCGGATGTCGTTGGCAATTTCGGCGGCACCGCGGAAATTGGAAAGAAGGTCGCCGGAACGGCAGACCCTCGAGTCAAAGCGCGTCAAGGTCTGAACGATCCATTCTTTGAGCCGGTCCACATCTTTCAACAATTCTCCGCTGATCACCACCGCCGCATCATGGTCCGGCGCATGGTCCACATAGACGGGCAGAAATTGCGGCATATAACCGGTCACGGAGGCGAGCCCGATTTCATCCGCAATCAACGCCGCGGGACATTTCGATTCCGACACAACACGCGGCAGCTGCGTTTGCAGGTCTTTCTCATCACGGATACGCTTGATCGCAAAATGTCCGGTCACCGACAAATCGTCGCCCATGACGACCCCCATTGTTGTTTGTACGTGCGCATTGAACTCGCGCTGAAATTCTGAAAATTCATCGGGAGAAGCAATCAGCCAAAGCTCGTATTTTAAGGACGGATTATGGATCACATAAGTCAAAATCGCGGCAATACTTTCCAGTTTGGGTACACCGCGCCTCAAATCGATCTCAAGACGCGGGGCTTCAAGGGTGCTATTTTTGACAAGCAATGGATCTAAAGCCGTAAGCCTCTGAAGGAATTCGGTCACACGGCGGTTAAAGCCCGAAACAGTCCCGCCGTTCGCGGCGTTTCCTAATTCAGATCGGACCAATCGGCCGACAAGGTCCTCGATCTGCGCACGCTCCAGCCGCGTCGGCGCCAGACGGGCGCGAAATGCCTCGGCGACCCGGAGCAGCACCGTCAGATCATCCAACCCGGCCGTTTCTTTTCGCGTCGGTATCCCCTTTTCCGGAACACCCCTTAATTCCGAGCGTTGCGCGGACATTTCCATTTTACGCAAGGCCCATTCGGCCCAAACCCGCAGATAAGGTTCTTCATCGCTTTGCAGGATATCGCGAAGGACCGGAATCGCATCCCGGGAATTGAAGTTTCCTAAAGCTTCCGCCGCATTTGCACGCACACGCACATCAAACCGGCGGTCATTCAGGATTTGTAAAAAGAAGTGTTCATGACCGTAAACCGGCATACGCCCGAATTCGTAAACAAGTGACCGTTGCGTCATTACATCAATGCCACCGGGTTCCCGCGCATCCGGCTGGACGATCATCCTTTGAATTTGTGTCAGAATATCGCTAATTTTAATTTCATGGTACATCACTCGCGCGCGGGCAATTTCCGTGACGGTATTCAAAATCACAACACGGGCAACCCAATTCCACAAATCCTTTTTCCGTTTCTTGTCCATCCCGCGGGTCCGCTTCACGAATGTCTTATGGACCCGGGCGAGCTCACGATTGACACGGGCAAGATTGCCCTCCGAGGGGTTGGCCAAAATAAAATCCATCGTTTTCCGGATTTGCATGGCCGCCTCTTGATGAATCGCCGTCATGGTCGGCATCTTCCCGCGCCGCCCTCCTTGTTCATAAAGTTTCCAGCGACGATCGAATTCTTCGATCACGCAACGGGTCATGGAAATCGTCAACTCGGCGATCCCGCCCTGGACATGGTGGCGATAATAGTCCGGGTTGGATAACATCACTTCGCGGACATGCGCAAGACCTTCGGTTAGGGCATGAAAGATTTCTTCGGTCGAAGTATAGATTCCTCCGGGGGATGTGATCCGGGCATCAAAAAACAGGACCCTTGCGCGCTCGAACGCTTCTTCCAAACCGACCCCCTCCGTCACGACATTATTCGCGGGAGAGAAAACCGCTGAGACTTTGGCCTTGCGAAGCCTGCGAATCTGCGCGGTTGAAGTAAAAACACCGGGCCCCGCAGCCGGTAAAGCAACAATCGGCCGCTTCCGCGTCCCCTTCGGTTGCATCTCGCGGACATAGAAAACGTCTTCGCCTTGTTTCAACCGGACAATACCCTTTCTCAAATCCCTCCGCCCTTTGTGATATTCCCTGAAGAAAACAAGATCGTCCCTCTTCTTGGACCGCCGGAACCGCAAAAGTTCTTTGACATCCAGCCCCTCGGGATGATAGATCCCGCCGTTAATGTTCGAAATGGCGACAATTCGGATGGATCCGTTCTTTAAGAGATCGGGATAACGATTGACCAGATATTGAACGATGCCCGAACCGACATCGCCGAATCCCTGGATGACGATATCGATGGGATCGTCAGGCGTTCCGGCCGGAATTCCATATCGCTTTCGCAGACGTTCATTGTGGATCGCCGCCATAAAAACTTCTACCGCCGAGATACTCGTCACCGTCCACGGCTCGTGAATAAAGGAGGCCTTCTCCGTTTTGATACTCGTCGTGACCGGAATCGGCGCAAGTCCAAAATCCGCGCGGACCTTGTCAGCCGTTTCTTGAATAAGCCCCATCATATCGGCGGGGTACATGTCCGGTCCCGCAAGATAAATGGTCCCCAGCACCCCGTTCGTCATTGAGGAAGCGACCCAACGCTCAATCACTTTTTTCTTGT
>JAQTOZ010000253.1 GCA_028713205.1 Candidatus Omnitrophota bacterium | reverse complement strand
TCAAGCGTTCATCCATAAGTACACTCTCTTTCCATGGCATAGAGCACCTCCGTTATGCCATTATTGAAAAAAAGTGTTACCCATGTCTCCGGTACAAGGTGTAACCTATGTCTCAGGTCGCACAGCGCAAAAAGGCCCTCTTCGGAGGGCCTTTTTGCTTGCTCATGGCAAGCCGGAAAAGAAGGCGTCGAATGGCCCTGAGCCTGTCGAAGGGCTAGATTTCAAATTATCGTGCCATGTGGTTTGTTTACATTCTTTTATGTTCTGATGAGTCTTATTACGTAGGTTCGACGTCAGATATCGAGCGACGTCTTACCGAACATCAAAATCAAAAAGGTTCTCATTATCTCCGTTCGCGTCTGCCCGTTAAACTGTGTTATCAAGAATCGCTCGAGACACGAGATTCTGCATTGAAAAGGGAAAGGCAGATCAAAGGATGGTCTCGCGCGAAGAAAACAGCGCTGATTGCCGGCGATTATTTCCGGCTCATTCGGTTGAGCAAATCCAAAGATTAATTCCGTGAGAGGTTCTCCGCCGAAGAACGCCGTGGAGTCCCGGCGCGAGTGCGTCGGGGCTTTTTTTATTGGCGATTGGTACTGCGCAAGCGGGAAAAAGCAAAAAAGGGGTTACACCCAATTACTAAATAGGAATGATTCTATTCTAGACCGAAGACCATAGGCCCTAGACCTTCCGGCATTTATGTGACATGAGAATGTGACACGGGATACGAAGCAAGGGAGTTTCTAGTTTTCAGTTTAAAGTTTCGAGACAGCAATCTGCTCAAGGTTCCACGATCCACGTACCAAGTGCCACGTGTTATTATGTGAAACCTGGAACGTGGTACGTGGTACTTGCTTGCGTCTTGGGTCTTGAGTCTTGGGACTTGAGTCTGTGTTTCTCTAACCGCCCTCCGCTGGTTTCCCCGCGTACCCGGGATCATTTGACAATGAGTCAACTATTTTGTCCTTAACTAACAAATAACCTAAATTATCCATTTTGTTAGTTAAATTGATATTGATTTAACTTAACTAACAAGTTATCATTTAAACGTGTAATGTTAGTTAAGGGGGAGGGGCTTATGCGATCCATGATCGGAATCTTAAAAGAGGAACTGGCTCGACTCTTGGATTCGGAGAAAAGCTACAAAAAGGCAATCAAGGATCTCCCCAAAGGTAGCTTTCATCAAAAACGAATCAACGGACATGACTACCCGTACCTCTTTTATCGGAGAGGAAAGAAAATCGTCTCGAAATATCTGGGAAATCTTTCCGAAGCAGATCGCAAGAAATTAAGTGACGGCATCGAGCAAAGAAAGAAATATGAAGGGATGTTAAAAGAAGTTCGTGAAAATCTGAAGCAGTTAAGGAAAATGATCCGTGGCAAAAAACGAGCAGTTTGAGGTTCTCGTCCAAATCCTGCGACGATTTCATAATGCCGGCGTACTTAATGAATTTTTCCTCATCGGTAGCTGGTGTCTTTATTTTTATAGATTCCATTTTGACCAGCCTCAAGGACTGCCTGCATTTAGAACATTGGATGTTGATTTCCTGGTTCCCAATGCCAAACAGGTCAAGAAAGAGGTGGATGTCTCACAGCTGCTGAAGGACGAGGGTTTTGTCCCCACCTTTAATCGGTCGAGCGGTCTGATCAAATACAATCACCCCGAACTCCAGGTAGAGTTTCTGGTCCCTGAACTGGGGAAGGGACGGGATGAACCGGTCGCCATCGAATCCCTTCACATCAATGCCCAAAGTCTTCGATATTTGAACCTGCTGATGGATTATCCACGGATCATTGCCTATGAAGAGATCAAGATCCGTGTTCCTGAACCGGCTGCCTTTGCGATTCACAAACTCATGATCAGTGCTCGGCGAGGGAATCAAGAGAAACAGAAAGCGGATCTTGAAACGAGTATCGGTTTGCTGGAATTCTTATACGCCCGCCCCGAAGAGGTGGCGAGAATCAAAGCGGTCCTTCGTGCAATCCCGAAAAGCTGGAAGAAAACCATTCTCTCGCTTTCCGGAAAGCATTTCTCCCGGCTAAAAGATACTGCCGAAAATCTTTAGCATAACGAACGTTTGGTTTTGCTTTTTTAAATTTTTCTTTCCCGGATTTTATCCTGCAACGTATCACGTACAACGTAAAACGTAACACACTTTAAGAATTTGCTGAAAGCTGATAGCTGAAGGCTGAAAGCTGAACGCTACTCGCCCTCCGCTGCCTTATTCACGGCTGAAAGCCGATTTGTCGATGCGGTTTTTCGGACGAAGGGCCTTCCATGAATTCACGCAATGCGCGAAAGATCAGTTGAAATTGCCGGTCGTAGCTCTTTTCCATTGCCTTTATTTTGTCCCACAGCTTTTTATGAGACCTGACCATCTCCCGAAGCCGTGTAAAGGTACGCATAATCTGTATATTGACGGCAATGGCCCTCCCGCTGTGAAGGACGCTCGAGAGCATGGCAACACCGTTTTCCGTAAACGCATAGGGTTGTTTCCGGATGCCCATCTTTTCTGTATTGGAAGTCACAATGTGTGACTTCCAATTCATCATCTCTTTTTTCGTAAGTTGGAACATGAAATCGATAGGGAACCGAGTCCGGTTTCGTTTGACAGCCTGATTAAGGACCTTGGTCGGTACTCCGTAAAGGGCGGCCAAGTCTCTGTCCAACATGACCTTTTTGCCGCGAATGAAAAAAATGGCGTGTTCGATTTTTTCGATGGGTGTTATCGATACGTTGGGCATAAGAATAGCTTAATACAATATTCATTAAGATCAACATATAATTCGTTTATCAGCATATTTGATTTGAGATCAACATCGTTAGCCGATGCTAGGCGCAACAAGCCAGGCCTTTACTTTCACAATGCGCCAGTCCCGCTTACCGCTGAGCCAATAATAAAGAGCGGGGCTAGGCGGATGTGAATTATCGCCAGTCCTAATTACCTCTGCGGCATCAATTAAAGATTAGGGCTAGGCGGATGTGAATTATCGCCAGTCCTAATGACCTCTGAAGTTTCGAGTTTTCAGTTTAAAGTTTTGATCCAGTGATCCGCTCATGGTTCCACGATCCACGTACCAAGTGCCGCGTGTTATTACGTGAAACTTGGAACGTGGTACGTGGCAACCCGAAGTTGCTTATAGCTTACAGCTGATAGCTGCGCGCTCTCCCTTGCTTACGGCTGAAAACCGATCCTTCGCCGGGGCGGCTCCGGAGGTTTCATGAGTTGACGTATGGCTGAGAAAATAGAGCGGATTGCGTCGTCATGCCTTTCGATCTTGTGTTCTAATTGATCCAGTTTATGGGCGAGTTCTTTGTTTGTGGAAAGAATTTCTTTCAGTTTTACGAAAGCGCGCATGATTTGAATATTGACCTGTATGGCGCGCCCGCTCTTTAGAACACTTGAGAGCATTGCGACGCCTTGTTCCGTGAAAGCATAGGGTTGATATCGTCGCCCGCCCCAATTTGAGGACGCAATTTGCGACCTCAAGATCGAGGCTTCTTGTTTACTGAGAGTGTACATAAAATCGGCGGGAAAACGTTCGAGGTTTCTGCGAACTTGTTCCTTGAGTCGTTTTGTGGAAACATCGTACAGTCGAGCCAAGTCATAATCCAGCATGACTCTTTGTCCCCGAATCATGAGAATCTTTTCGAAGATTTTTTCGGTTGTCATCGAAGAATTTTTCATAGAGTTATTCTATTTAAAAATTCAGTAATATCAATATATATTTCGCGAATCAACATATTTTAATTGAGATCAACATTGCTAGTTGATGCTAGGCGGATGTGTTGTGACGCCAGTCCTAGTTACCTCTGCGGCATCAATTAAAGATTAGGGCTAGGCGGATTTGATTTGTCGCCAGTCCTAATTACCTCTGAAGTTTCGAGTTTTCAGTTTAAAGTTTTGATCCAGTGATCCGCTCATGGTTCCACGATCCACGTACCAAGTGCCGCGTGTTATTACGTGAAACCTGGA
>JAQTOZ010000042.1 GCA_028713205.1 Candidatus Omnitrophota bacterium | reverse complement strand
ATTGAGGAATCCGCCAATTGTGACGGTACCGGCACAATTCAGTCTGTCGCCGGTTCAGTTGGCGATTTAAGGCGATAGAAGGAATAGCCGCTTTGCTCGGGGGCAAGAGATTGATAATGGCTTTGGAGATAGGCATTCAGTTCGGGGATTTGTTCGAGCACTTTCTTATCGGGAGCGACCAAGTAATCCGCCCCTTGATCACGCAGATACTCAAACCAGGTCAAACCGTTTTGCATGGCCCTTTCAAGATAGGTGGCCTCCCGCCGGTGGCCGGGATTGACATCTTTCACCTTTTGATAGGGAGACAGTTTTCCGCCGATGAGGCTCGGCTGCAAAGGCCATACCCCCCGCCGGACATAATGGATAAAAACTCCCGGCCCTTCTCCGATCACGATGATGCGCTCATCGGGCCCCGTGTTCTCCCGGACAATCTCGGCCACCTGCACCATTTTCATTTCCTCGGGCGGCGATTTGAAGACCGGATGCAGAAAATAACGGCCGGAAACCGCAAAATAGATCAACAGGACGACCACCATCCAGGACGTCGAACGCAACGCCGGAAACGCGCGCAAAACCGGCGCAAGTCCGCACGCAGCGAAAATGGCCAGAAACGGAAAAACGCCGTAGAGATAAAAGTCATGTTTCAATACTTTTTGCGGAGCGGCGAATACGATCAACACCCCCACCAGGGCACCGAGACCGACAGACCAAAACGAAACGGATTTCTTATCGCACACGTAAACACCGAGAAGTAAAAAAGGGAAAACAAGCGGCGTCATCATCATCCCCGAAACAAGGTCAAAGACCTGCCGGTAATAATCCGCGTGCGTGAGCAAGTTCTTTGCCTCCGCCCCCCCGGAAGACACCTGCATAAAAATGTTCGTGTGAATGTTCGCCGCGTTCAGGCCCACGTCGTACGTGTACGCGTACCACGCAACGGGGATGGTGAAAGACAACAGCCCAAAAAGCAAAAGCGCGCCCGTCTTGAAACCCGCGCTTCGCCGGCTGCATAAGAGAATGAAGGCCGGGAGCGGCGTAAAAAGCACCCAGTGGACACGGCCGGCCACGGCCACGGAAAATGAAAGCGCGCTTAAAATAATGCGAACAAGCGAAAGTCTTTTGGCGGGGGCCGCAACCAGCAGATACACGGCCGCCAACAGAAAGAAAAGCGCGCACGGCTCCGACAAAAAGGCCTGGCCGTAAAGGATCGTGTAGGGCGAAAGCGCAAAGACGGCCGCGGCAATCCAACCCGTCAGGGGACCGAACAAACAAGCCGCAATCAAACCGACAAGGACAATCGAAAACGCGTTAAAACAGATTGCCTGAAAGCGCCCCCAAAATTCCAGGGTCCCGCCCCGGAAATGCACGGCCACGGCCGCGATCACCGACGGGACCGGATACTGGTTCATATGCAGGGAGCGTTCGCCGGCAATGAGGGTATTGGTCTTCGGCCGCAACGGTTCCTTGAAATTTTCGCGCAGCAAATTTTGCGCAATCGATGCCATCACCGTCCCCTGGTAGGTTGCAAAATGGCCGGTATAAGGCCGCGTGATGCGCACCATTTGCACGCCCAGAACGGCGAGCGCGAGAAAAAGGACCAGCAAGATTTGTTTTCGAGTCAGAGAGATCATAGTCGCCGGCTAACGCGCGGTCTTTTCACAAACGGCATTTTCACGGCCATCGGATTGATTGGATTGGATCTTGGCCAGTGCCGCGCGGATACGCTTCCTTTGAAAAAAACGCTTCAGACAAAAAAATACGGATTCAAGAATCACGCGCTTGGAAATTTTGGAATCCCCTTTCGTGCGGTCCGTGAACACGATCGGGATCTCCAGCGCGCGTGCGCCCTGCAAAATGGCCAAATGCTTCATCTCGATCGTAAAGGCGTAACCTTCCGCATGAATGCGGTACCGGACAATTCGCCGCAGGAGGTCGGTCCGGTAACCGGCAAACCCCGCGGTAAGGTCCGAAAAAGGCAACCCGGTCAGGGTCCGCGCGTACCAATTCGCAAAACGGCTCAAACCGATGCGATGGACAGGCCAATCCTGCAGCCCTCCGCATGGAATGTAGCGGGAACCGATGACCAGATCATGGGTCTCGAGCCCTTTGACGATTTCGCGCAAATATTTCGGATGGTGGGAAAAATCAGCATCCATCATGATCATGCAATCGTAGGAATGCTGAAGCACCCAATCGACACCGTCCAGATAGGCCTTGCCGAGCCCGAGCTTTTTGGGCTGCTCGAGCAGGAACACCCCGCGGTCCTCTTTCTGGATCTCGCGGACCGCATCCGCGGTGCGGTCGGGCGACGCGCTGTCGACCACGAGCATATCCAAAGCCAGGCCCTGCGTTTCCTTGCGAATGCACGGGATGAGTTCGCGGATATTGTCATGCTCGTTGTAGGTCGGAATCACGATGATGGTTTTCATACGGACGCGGTTTTGATCTCCTTATGAAAGGCAAGCGGAACATCTTCCGGCCGGACAATGATTTGCTCGGACGGCAATTCCGCCACCGTGAATTGCGTGATCGAAGGGTCGGCCTCGCAAGGGATCGTGCCCGATTCGCGGATTTTAAATCCCAACCGTTCATAGGTCTTGCACAAATCATAACCGTAACGGGAAAAAGTGACATCGGTATCTTCGTTGTGGGCAAGAAAGCGGCGGCTGACGCGGATCATTTCCGAAACAATGGCCTGCGCTTTCCGGTAATTATTGTGCAAAATGACCGCGGAGGAAAAAGCCAGATCGACGCTTTTGCTTTTCAGCGGGACAAACTCGGCATCCGCTTCGACCAAGCGCAACGGCATCCCCTTGCAATAATCCTTGGCCTTGAGCAACTGGGGCCTGCTGAAGTCACAGCCGATCAAAATGACTTTTCCGTCAGCGAGATTTTTAAGCTGTTTCCCGTAGCCACAACCGATCTCCAATAAACGGCGGTAAGGGTATTGCTTCAGCCGCGACGTGATGTATTCGCTGCGCAGGGTCCTTGTCTGAACCTCTTCCTGTTCGGAAAAGTAGAGATCGCCCCCTCGATTCTGCCAGTATTTGCGCGGGTCGTGATAACGCACGAACCGGTCCACGTAAGGATTGATCCCGACAATCTTATAAAATATTTTCTTGGCAAGCTTGAACATGTTCCCCCACATCCCTCCCGCCTGAGCGGATAAAAGTTATTATTCTAGCTTGTCAAAAGCGAAAGTCAACGGACATGCTGACACGGACATGCTGAACGGACATACTCGAGGGTAACTTCTCCCTGAATCAAATGGCGCGGAAAACGGTGACGATCCGGTTCTGGCATCCCAACACTTTGCCGCCCGCCAGGATACAAGCGGCGATCATCTTCTCCCGCCGCGAAAGTTTATACTTCGCCAAATCCGTGCGGGTATAAAAATAATCCGCAAGCTCGAAGCCGTTGGCATGAAATAACTTTTTCAGCGGACCGAGATGATAGTAAGCCACATGCTCCAGCATGTACACCTTGTCGAGCGGCCCCCGGATCTTTCCCAGGCTCAACCGGTAAAGCGCGGTCGCCAAAACCATCAAAAGACTTTTGTCATGAGGCAACGCGACGAGCACATGCCCGCCCGGCCTCAACATGGCCTTGGCCCGGGTGATGGCCTGATACGGATCGGGTAAATGTTCGACGACATCCCAGAAAGTCACCGCATCGTAAACCGCAGCCGATGGCGCGTCCCGTTCAAAACGGCCGCAGCCGAGGTCGAGGCCGAATTTCTTTTGGGCGAGCTTCTGATTTTCGGGACTCGTATCGATGCCGCCGGTACGCCAGCCCCTTTGCCCGGCCAGCGCCAGAAAAAAACCGTTACCGTAGCCGACATCGAAGATGGCCTTGTCCGGCCTCGCCGCCAGCCCTTTTTCCAGGATCGCCAGCCCGTGCTCGAAATCGCGGCGTGTCCGGCTGTCCTGCTGAAGGTCACCGTAATCATAATAGCCCTCATGAAAGCTATGAAATTCCTGCAGCGTTTCCTCGGACTCGTAGGTCGATGCCATGGACTCCGGAGACAGGCAGGGATCCAGATATCTCAGATGACAAACTCCGCACTCGAAGACTTCCGAGTGTTTGATCTTAAAAAGAGCGCGCCTTGCCTGTTGCCGGCAAACCGGGCAATGGTCCAAAGGCATCAAATCCACTTTTACCTTCTGATTTTCCATCGACTTTCCCCCTCTGTTCTTTCCCCTGCTCCCGATCCCCCATTCCCCTTTTGATTTCGATCACAATTGGTACAATTTGTAGCGGTACCGTGCACCGGCGGTGTTCCGCGATTCCATGGCCACCAATTCTTTGACCTTCGCATCCGACCCGAGCACTCCATCCAAAATATCCAGGCGGTCATTGCGGCGCAGCTGCGTACCCGGGTCCAGGACATTGGCGCGCAGCACATGCGTAAAACCGTTGCCATGGAGGAGTTTTAAAATCTCCTCCGGACTCCGGTAATCCAGATACCGGGTCACCAAATAAAACCAATGTTCGCGGACGAGTTTCCGGTCAAAATAAAATTGATGGATTTCTTCGGCATCCAGGATCACCGCGTCCTTCGGCAAATTCCGGTTCACCCACTCGGCGATATCGTAAGAGCGCTCGACTTTTCTCAAATAGGCATCGGCATTCCAGCCGCCGAGCAAGGCCGCCGCCTGGGTCCTGTAATGGTAGACCATCAAGGCGGCCAAAAACACCAGCGCGGCCAAACCGGTCAGCCGGACGGGCCACCGCACCAGAAATGTCCGGTACCCGCGCTCCAGCATCGCCATCCCCGCCGCCCCAACGACGAGATAACCGGCCAGGGCCGGCAATAAATAGCGCGCGTTCTGGCCCACGAAAAACCAGGCCGTCCCGTAAAAAAAGAAAAAAACCGCGTACAGCCGCATCCTTCTTAAAAGAACGGCCCCCAAAACGGTAAAGGGCATGACCAGAAAATAAAACGGGCCCACCCAATGGCCCTTGTCATACAGTTCCGGTTCGAAGGTCAAGGTCCAGGGCGTCAAAAGAAAAGACATCACGCTTTTTGCCGGGCCCATGCCCCCGTAATAACGCTCGAAAAAAGGGAACGACCAGGTGCCAAAGATTTCGCCGAAATAAGGATAAACGGGATTGTGGACAAGCCAGACGTTCCGGACAAACCAGAAACCGCAGGCCAAGAGCGCACCTGCGGCAAAGGCCGCTGCATGCCCCGTCATTTTCGCTTTGTGCTCACGCCGCAGAAACATCAAAAGAATCAAAACCGCAAACGGGAGCCCCCCCATGGCAGCCAGGAGTTTGGTGCTGACGGCCAAGCCGAACAGCAAACCGCTGAGGAGAAAAATCCCGGAACGGCCCAGCTGCAATCCGCGCAAAAACAGGTGCAAGGCCAAAAACGTAAAAAGGGCGACGGTCACATCCACATAAGTGGTCGTGACCTGATTGATCACCGTCGGCGTCAGCCACAACATCAGCGCGAAAAACAAGGCCAGCACCCGGCGGCCGGTTTCGGCGT
Organism: Candidatus Omnitrophota bacterium; assembly: GCA_028713205.1. Classification (GTDB taxonomy): domain Bacteria; phylum Omnitrophota; class Omnitrophia; order Omnitrophales; family Aquincolibacteriaceae; genus JAQTOZ01. Next base: position 11,207 of record JAQTOZ010000042.1, on the reverse strand, counting down.
AAATCACTTGGAAGCAGGCCAGAAAAAGCAGCAGGCCCGCGACAAAATGGAACAGTTTGGCCATGGCCACGCTGTGGAAAAGAAGGCCGGCCGCATACCCATGCTGCGCCAGCAGCGGCATGTACGAATTCAAATCGAAGACCAGCGGCAGCGTCGAGCGGTTTTGGACAAAGAGTTTCGGCAAATTCAGCTGATAGCAGAGGGCGTCATTGGCAATCTCGGGAAGGAAACAAAGTCCGAACGCAAACAGCACCGAAAAGACAAGTGCGGTCTGGCACAGAAAACAAAACCAGCCGCCCTTCGCAAAAACACGGTCCCGGATCGAAACAAGCCAGCTTTTGAATTCGCCCAGCGCGTGCCAGCGCAAACCGTAAACCAGCAACACAAAAGCGATCACAAACCAAACATTCAGCAAGCCGGCCGTCCCGATGCCGACCATAAAATAAGCGAAAAGTCCGAGCCCGCAAGCGACCTTCAGCACACCGCGCATCAAGGGATCTTCCTCTTTCAGGAGCGGGCCGAAAAACGAACCGGCGCAGTACAAGGCGGGGAACAAAACCAGCCAGCCCAAAACCGCCGTCACGCCTGCCAGAATCATTTCGCACCTCCGCACAAAGAGCCAAACGGAGAATACTTAAACCGGATCTCATATTTGCCGGGCTTGGAAAGCCAAATCGTTTGAAACATGCCGTACCCGTACAGGACCGGCTGCTCTTTGCCGTTGACTCGGGCGCTCCAGCCGGGATACATCATGGTCGGGTCCACAAAAAAGCCGGGCTGGTCCGTCTCGACTTCCCAAATCCGCATTTCATCCTTTTGCATCTTCGGACGAATGAGCGCCACCGCCTCGCGGCCCCCGCCCGATTGTTGCGCACCGGCCCGCCCCCATTCCGATTGCTCGATCAGCATCATGCCGCGCGGATCGAAACCCGGCTCCATCAATTTGGCCTTGAGCGCTTCCCAATCCTTGAATATTTCGGCCTTGGTCACAAAATGCGCGCGCGAATAATTGCCGTTATTTTGATACAAAAAAGTCCCGGACTCAAAATCCTTGACGATCAATTGCAGGGTCGCGTGTTGCAGGGGGCGGGACGACAGCACATGGGTCACATTCAGGCTGTCGAGCAACGGCAGGCGCTCCAGAACAAACGCGGGCTCGGGCGCGAAGGCGCCGTTGGAATCGTTGACATTGCCCAATTGTCCGACGGTCTCGAAATAACGCTTCATCACCAGGGGCGAATACGCCCCGATGTCCGCGACGCCGGACAGGAAATTGACGCTCGGGATCAGCGGCAATTTTTCGTCGGGTTTGCGAAAACCGTAAATCCTTCCGACACGCCCCAGGGCCTGTTCCTTTTGCAAATAGGTCACGGCGGGCCCGCTCAGTCCGGCATCGGCATGGGCATAGGAATCAAAATCACGCCGAATATCGCGCCAGGTAAAGGCATACAAATCCACCAACAGAAAAACGAGTCCCGCGCAAAGCCAGACACGTGTCATCTGATTCCTGTGCCTGAGGGCCACCGCCATCAAAACCCCGATCAAGACCAGCGCGTAAATCCAAAGATTCCAGAATTGCCCGAGGTCAAAAATACCCGCGACCCCGTCCAAATAACAGGCGAGTTTTCCCTGATAAACTTCCAGCGAATGCGGATGCCCGGCCTGCTGATAAATAAAACGCTCCGTAAACCAGGTCCCCATTTTCATCACCCACGGCCGCCCCACACTCAATAAGACATACAGGACCGCGCCGGCGGCACAAAAGGCAGCGATGATCCATTGATACGCGCCCGCGGCCTTGAGACATTCGGGGGACTTCTCGCGCCCGGCCGCCGCCTGCCAGGCCCTTTCGAATCCGAGGCCGGCCAGAACGGACAAACCGAAGCAGGCGAAATACAAAAACTTCATGGGCGTCCGGAAAGAATAAAAATGCGTCAGCTTGATCAGCGCGACAAAAACAGGGCTCCACTGCCCCACCGCCAGCAAAAGGGAGATCACGATCATCGCGCTCCACACCCTCAAAAAAGAATTTTTGCGCGCGGACGGCGAATACACCGCAAACAAAATCAAAAAGACCGAAAAGACACCGAGGTAGAAACTATTGCCGCGAAAAAGATACTGGAGATTTCCCAACACAACCGTCGCAACCGCAAAAGGCGACATTGAGCCGACATAGGCATAGGCCTCGGTCACGCCGACGCGGTTGGAACGCAACGACAGTTCATAGGTCAGCCCGAGTTGCGGCAAAGCCATGACCATGCCGAAAAAAAGAGCGGCGCTCACCAGGAAAAGGATTTTCGCTTTCCATAAAAAGGTCTTCGGCTCCCCGGCGGAAATCACGAAGACGCGCAAAAACACATAGATCATGAACATAAAAATCGCGAAGACCGCGACTTGAAGGTAGCCCGCCAAGATCGCCATGGCCAAACTGAGCGCCAGCAGGAGTGCGGAGAAAAAGTTGATTCGCCGGCAAAGTCTCTCGAAGAAAAAAAGCGAAAGAGGAAACCAGCTGAGGACTTTCAGCGACGTGATATTGTAATAGGCGCCTCCGTAGGCCGTCCCGAAAAGATAAACGCAGGCCGCGACCAGGGCCGGACCGGGCTTCATCCTGACCGTACGGCCGTAGAGATACATGCCGATGCCGGACAACAGGAAATGAAACACATTGGCATAGGCATAAGCCCACCGGAACGGCAACAGCAATTGAAGGACGAGGTTGGGCAAATAGAAAGACCCGATCTGGCTCTCGGCCGTGATCGGAAATCCGCAGTGGATGAGATTCGTCCAAAACGGAAGCCGGAATTCGCGGAGGGCGTCCGCCAAACAATAGGCCCACGGATAATGCTGCTCCCAGTGATCGGCGACCAACGAGGCCGAGCGGGCCAGAAAAAGGTCGGGATAGAAAAGGATCAGGAGCAGCGCCAGGCCGAGAAGGGAAAAAAAGTCAAATTTGCCGAACGCGCTTTGGCTTTGCCCTGAATTTGCGGAAGAATCGCTCATCGGATAAATGAGACGCTTCCCCATTGGCTAAGAACGCCACGAAGGCGGCAAATGAATGGGGACCTCGATGTTTTTAAATTTTTTACTTTTCCGTGCGCCGTGGGTTTTCGCCCAAAGGGCCATATGCTTGAGTCCTTCGGTCAAGGTCACACGGGCTTCGGCGCCGAGAATCTCGCGGGCCTTCAGATGATCGGAATAGGCTTCGTAAACTTCGTTGCGCGCATCGAGATGCTCGATCTCCGGCTCGCGGCCGAAGGCATGCGCCACTTCCTCCGCCAGGAAATTGACCGTGAAAGGGACATCGGCGCCGACGTTGAAAATCTGGTTCCAGGCCTTCGGGTTCTGAATCGAACGCGCAATGACGGGCGCCACGTCACCGATATAGCTGAACGCCCTTTTTTGGTCCCCGTCGCCGAAAATGGTCATCGGCTGATTTTGCATCAGTTGATTCATGAAGATGCCCACCACATTGCGGTACTTATCGCCGATGTTCTGGCGTTCGCCGTAAACATTGTGCGGCCGGAAAATGATATACGGCAACCCGAACATCGCCTTCGTCACCTTGAGTTCCTCTTCGACCGTCAGCTTGGCAATACCGTAGGAGTCTTCCGGTTCCGGTTTCATATCCTCGCGCATGGGCAGCTGATTCTTTCCGTAAACGGCAATCGACGAGGTAAAGACAAACCCTTTGACCTTGTGCAAAACGGACAAGTTGATCAGATTGATCGAACCGATCAGGTTGTTTTCGTAATTGAATCTTTTGATGAAATGGCTCAGCCCCTCGGCGGCATAGGCGGCCAGGTGAAAAACATATTCGAATTCGACTTTCGTAAAAAGACGTTTGAGGAGCGCCTGGTCCAGAATGGAACCCTTCACGAATTTGGCGTCGGCAGGAACGTTTTGTTTGAAGCCGCCGCTCAGATCATCGAGGACCCAGACATGATGCCCGTCATGGAGCAAGGCATCGGCCACATGCGATCCGATAAACCCGGCCCCGCCGGTCACGAGGATGTTCGCCATGCTCAGGCCCCCTTCTTCTCTTCAAAGAGAGGCTGCCGGCAAAGGCCGCACCGATGCAGGAGATATTTCGCGACGGTTTTGAGAATGCTCAAACCGTAATGAACTCCCTTGGAAAAAGACATTTGCGAATTTTCGTCCCGGTAGCGTGTGGGATGCGGGATCTCGGCGATCCTGGCCTTGCGGATCGCCGCCTGGATCATGATATCGGTATCGAAATCGTATTTTTCGCTCAAAAGGTCCAGCGGGACCTTTCTCAGGAAACTCACGGCATAGGCGCGATAACCGTTATGATAATCCGTAATGTTCGTTCCGAAGACGAAATTTTCCAGCCAGGTCAAAAAACGGTTCGGGATGAATTTCCAAAGCGGCATGCCCTGTTTCAAGACATCGCCCAAAACCATGCGGGTCCCCGTCACCACATCATAGCCTGCGTCGCGGATCTTCTGCACAAACTGCAGGGCAAAGGACGGATCGTATTGATTGTCGCCGTGCACCATCACCGCGATGTCCGCATTGCGGCGAATGGCCTCCTGATAACCGGTCTTTTGGGCACCGCCGTAACCGCGGTTTTTCGGATGCGAAACCACGACCGCCCCCAAGGCACCGGCGATCTTGGCCGTATCGTCATAGCTGCGATCATCGACAACGATAATCTCGTCCGCGACCCCCTTGGGGAGCGATTCGATCGTCTTGGCCAGAATTTTGGCCACGTTAAAGGCCGGCATCACAATCACAACTTTTTTCTTATCGCTCATCTTCCAACCCCTTGTCATTCCTTTATGTAAGACAGATTCCGGACACAAAGAATCTCATGAAAAGCACAATTTAAAATCAGAAAGGTACATCATCCGGCTTCCTCCGGTCAAGAGAAATCATGGTACCGCTGCCCCCACCCATTTATACACCAGAAGCGGCGGCGGTTTCTTGCGCTTCGCCTTCAAATACAAATGGTAAAACAGGCTATCACGCGTGCAACCGTCCACGGAGCTCAGCAAAGTCACGTTGGGATTTCCCTGAAAGAGTACCGGATCGTTTGTTAAATAATAGACCGCTCCCTTTTGCGCAAACTCGGCAAACCGGCCCACGTCTCCGGATGAATCCTTGTTCCAGTCCAGCGGCGGCAATACAGAATAATACAAATACTTTTCGATCCTGGGACCGGCGTAGCCGGGTTCGACACATTTTAAGCACTGGAACTTCCCGATCGGGTCCCATCCCCGGTTGTCATCCGGGAACTGGTCCTGATAAATCACCCGGGCAGCTCCCACTCTCTGTTCGTAATAGGCCCCTTTGCGCGTCCTGAGAAAAAAGATGTGATTCAGATTGAAGACAAAACTCCAAATCAGCGCCGCCAAACCTATCGCGACCAGGCCCCAGCGCCAAAGTCCTTTCCACATCCGCAAATCACAATACAGCAAACGCATAAGCAACAGCGTAATCGGCAGGAAAGTCCCGCTGAAATAGCGGGGCTCCGCATCAAAATATCCCATCAAAGCAATTTCCAAGGCAAACCAGATCAGGGCAATCACCGCCAAGGGATGCGCAAGAAACCGGTTCTCTTTGGCCACGGACCGGAACGCACGGCCGGCCCCGTAAACGATCATCAGCGCCACCGTGATCCAAAGCGGCAGGAAACCCAGATTGCGCGGAATGGAAACGGGGATGATCGAGTCCCAGTTCAAAAATGCGCTCACCGGTTCGTCTTCATACTCGGTCCCGTAATTCCTGAAGACCATCCGGCAGGAGTTCTCCCACCGGTAAACGGTCGGCATCTGGGTCGCATCCCGCAAATGCTCGACCGGGATAATCACCAGGCACAAGGCGCCGAGCGCAAGGAAGAGCATGAGCAATTTGAGTTTGTGCTGAAACAAACGCGGAACGCTCAAGACCGTATAAGTCCCGAGCAGCATGACCAAAATCGCCGCCGGTGATTTTGATTTGATCGCCAGGACGCCCGCGAGCCAAAACAGAATCAGTCCGCCCAAAAATTTGGGCCAGGGACCGGATTCCTCCATATTGCGGACCAGGCCGAGATAGCACCACACCGCGAACAGCACGAAAAAATGAACGAGAACGATCGTATCGCTCATCCACATCAGGTGCATGTAATGCACCGGCAGGGTCAGATAAAAGACCGTGCCTGCCAGACTGAGCAGGCGGGACTGCGTCAGCTGGAACAGCAACAGGAAAAGCATCAGCGCGACACCGGCAAAGAAGATGTCTTTGAGGAAGAAAAAATAGGCGGAGAAATGGTAGCCAAAGACCTTATTGACGCAACGGAACAACACGGACGGCAGCACGCGCCGGTGATAAACCTGGTCGCTGACATCGCAATACCCTTGCCAGGACATACTGGCCGACCAGGGTTTGAGGCAATTGCCGAGCAAAGTCTTAAACGGCGCTTCCCGGGTCATGACAAAGTGGTCCCAATCGTCGTGTTCGCCGATCGGCAACCCCTGCGTGAGGAAAACCATCCATGCCAGCGTCCCCAAAAAAACCGCGAGCGCCCACTTCGTCAGCGCGGACTTGCCGCTTGAAACGATTCCCGTTGATACGTCTTTCATCTTTACACGCCTCCTGATTCGCGCGTCTCAATCCATGATCGCAAGGTTGACTTTTGAATAAGAATCGACTAATTTACCGCTATGAAAGATTCCTGCTTTATCAGCTTCATCACACCGGTCTACAACGAAGAGCAAAACATCGCCAACATGCTCCGCAACCTTCACAAGGTCCTTGCGGAGAATCCCCAGTGGGACTGGGAAACGATTATCATCGAAGACGGCAGCTCGGACAAAACCCGCGCGGTCATCCTCGAAGAAGCGAAAAAATATCCCCGGGCACGGCTGATCCTCCACGATCAAAACAAAGGCTATACCACGTCCCTCAAGGACGGCATTGCCGCCGCCCGCGGGCAATACCTGATGTATGTCGGCGCCGACGAAGAATTCGATTGCTCCGAACTTCCGCAGTTCGTCCGCCCGCTCCACGACCGCGAAGCCGATGTCGTCCTCGGCGTGCGCTGGCAGCGCAACGCCTACAAACTTTTCCGGTTCTTTCTTTCGGTCATTTACATCTTTACGCTGAACTATCTTTTCAAAATGCGCATCAATGACTACAACTGGTCGCAGGCCTGGTCGAAAGAACTGCTCGACCGCATCGAGTTAAGGTCCCGATCGCTCTTCGTCCTTCCGGAAATCATCATCAAGGCCCATGATTTAAAATACCGGATCAAGGAAGTCCCGTCCAACCACCGCGGCCGCTATTGGGGCAAATCCTCGGTCAATATCCGCATCATGGGATTTGCGCTGATCGAGGCCCTCAAGTTCTGGCGATTCCGCCGTTCGCGGAAATACCGGCCGGATGCGCGTCCCGCGTCCGTCATCAAAACCGCCGAATTCGCGCGACAATAAACCAAAGTTTCGAGTACGAAGTTTCCGGTTTCGAGTTGAACATCCATAATATCTAACTCGAAACTTTAAACTCAAAACCCGAAACTTGTTTACTTCAACCGGTAAATTTCGATCGGTTGACCGTTTCTTTCCCGCCGCCAGAGGTCCTGAAACATAAAAGGCCCGCCGGTGATACTCGCCAGGAACGGCCATTTCGGGGTTCCGCCGCGATAAGGGCTGAATGTCGTGAGAAGCTCTCCTTCGCGCCGAAGCGCATCATAAAATCCGGTTTGATAATCTTCGCGCAGTCTCACGGCAATCACGAACTCGATGCCCATCGCCTTCAGAAGCTCGACCCGGTACGGGGCCGCCGGCTTTGCGAAAAGAAAATCCGCCGGTTCGCCTTCTTTTTTAAGAAAGAACAAATGGTAAGACGGCTTCACGGACGAGGATGCCCTTTGCAGGAGAAACACCAGGCGCCGCAGTTTGGCATTTGAAAAATAAGGGTCCGAAAGCGCCTCGCGTTTTTTTTCCTCAAGCTGCGTTTGCGAAAAATCAAGACGCGGCATGAAGAAAGGAACGTCCAACGCGATCTTGGCCCCGGCCGGAATATGCGTCTCAACCCAGGCCTGGGCCTGTGTCCGCGTATCCCCGGCCATCATCACGCGGTCAAAAAGTAATGACTTCAAGAGCGTCGGCAAAGCAAAGACGACGAGCAAAGCCCAAATCCACAACGCACGGCGCGGCGCCGGTAATTGCTCCGATACCTCGGCCAGGAGGTCCGCGGCCAAAAAAAGCATGAACGGAACAAGCGGCAGGACATAACGCGCGTGCACCTGCCCCCACAAACAAAGGACGGCATAGTAGCTCACCACAAACACGACCGCGCAAATCGCCTTGCGATTGCGCTTCCACAGGACCCGCAGCATCCCCAGGCAAGACGCAAGGAGCAGCGGCACTCCCATGGCGCCCGCCAGGGAATTCTTAAAATGATGGACCCAGCCGGTCCCTCCCGCATGTGCGCGTGACTCCTGGCGGAGCTCTTGTAAAAAGAACCTGAAATCGAGGACGCTGTACGGATTCAACACCGCGTAAGTCAGACCGCACGCAACACCGGCAATCAGCCATAAAAAAATCAATTGTTGCAAGGACACGGCCGCCTGGGGCTTCCCTTTCCGGGTCGATGCTCCGCCGGAATGCACGGCCGCCAGAGATGCGAAAAGATACGGGGCCGCCAAAACGATCCCGTTGTACTTCGTCGCGACGGCAAGCCCGATCAGGGCGCCGGCCATGACATGCAGCCGCGGACGATTTCCATTTTCCATGAGCTTAAAGAAGACGCCCATCGCAATGACCATGACAAAAACCAACGGAATGTCCGCATAAACATAGTGCGAATCGCTGACATGCAAAAAACAGACCGCCAGAAAAAACGCCGACAAAATCGCTTTGGATTTTGAAAAATGCTGAAGGACGATCCGGTAAAGCGCAACGATGGTCAGCGTCCCGAGCACCGCGCCGAAAAGAACGCGGGCCATCAGGTAAAAAGGGGCCGGGTCCGCATAAAAGGCGTATTCAAAGGCCTGTATGTCCGGAAAATACCGGCAGAGGGAACCGATCAAAAAATAAATGCCGTAGCAGATAAAGACGAGATAACTCACCAGCGGAGGGATTTTGAAAAAATGCGGATTAAAGTCCCCGCTGCCGTATGCGAGGGCGTGATTGACGATGATCGGTTCGTCCGCATGGTAGAGATGCGGCAGCCCGAACTGGATGCCAAGCATCCGCAAGGTGAACCCCAGAACAAGGATGGCCCAAAGCAGCCACTGGCGGGAGAGGGTCGGTTGGGTCCGCATATCAGAAACGGCTCACTTTAAATCCCGGTGAAGCCACCGAATCCGCACAAGATCCGTCAGCATATTCAAAGGATCCGTCAGCATCTTGACGCGTCCCGCGGGCGAATCACGCCAAATCACGGGCTTTTCGATCAGCTTGTATCCGCGGCGCTGGGCCAGATAGACGATCTCGGCATCAAAACTGAACCGTTCGAGTTTTTGACGGCCGAAAAGGTCGCGGGCCACCTCTCTTTTAAAACATTTAAAACCGCATTGCGAATCCATCACGGTCTGAAAGGCCACCAGCCGCGCGATGACGTTATAAACCCTTCCCAGGTTCTCCCGCAAAAAAGGCTGATGCTTTTCCACCCGCGCCCCCAGGACCGCCCGGGACGCAATCACCGCGTCCTCGCCCGACTCCAGATGACGGATAAAGCCTTCCACTTCTTCGATCGGCGTGGACATGTCGGCATCGCTGAACAGGAGAAACTTGCCCCGGCCTTCGAGCATCCCGCGCCTGACCGAATAACCTTTGCCGCGGTTGATCTCATTTTTCAACAGGGTATGCCGGAAATCTGCGAGACTTTTTTCGGCGACCGCCACGGTCCGGTCCCGGCTGCCGTCATCGACCACGATGATTTCGGACGCATAGTTCTGGCGGCGCAAATAGTCAATCATGTAGCGGATCGTATCGCCGATACGCTTTTCCTCATTATACGCGGGGATGATCACCGACAAATAAAGTTCAGGCATGAGCCACGACCTTTTCTCTCCACTCCCCGAGCAATTCTCCGATCGCCTCGAAGGGGGTCCTCCCGGGTTTCCAACCGATCGCACGCAGCAAACTTGTATTGCCGCACATCACGGGAGGATCGCCACGCCGCATTCTTTGCGTACGCGGCACAACTTTAAGGGGTTTGCGGGCGCTTTTGACAAGAAAACGGACATAATCCTTTAGCAATACGGATTTGCCCAACGCAATGTTATAGACCCGGCCGGGCCGACCCTTTCTCATTAAAACATCATAAGCGCGCACGACATCCTGAACGTGCAGGAAATCGCGCCAAACACCGAGATTGCCGACTTCAAGCACCGGCTCTTTTTGCCCCTTCTCGGCCATGGCAACCTGCCTGCACCAATCCGAAATCACAAAATGATCGGCTTGCCCGGCCCCGATATGATTGAACGGCCGCGCCACAATCACCTCGATCCCGAACCGCGCATAATAATCATAACAAGCCAATTCCGCAGCGGCCTTGCTCGCGGCATAGGGAGATTCCGGCCATAAAAGGTCCGTTTCCCGTACCGGTTTGCCCTTCCGGAATGTCCTTCCATAAACCTGGACGGTCGACGCAAAGAGCATGCGGGCCTTGGGCACAAAACGGCGCATGGCCTCCAGCAAATAAATCGTGCCGGCGGTGTTGATCGCGAACGTTTCGATTTCCTGAGTCCAGGAAAAACGGGGAACGCTCATTGCCGCAAGATGAAAAATAAAATCCGGTTTCTGTTTGCGGATCAACTCCGTAATCTTTTGCGGATCGCGGACATCGAGAGGGATCAGGGAGATCCCCGGCATGGACGGCGTCCCCGTATCACCGTAATGGCCGCCGGTGACGGCATAACCCTTTCGCTGAAGATACCGGCACAAGTAACGGCCGCAAAACCCCGTGGCACCGGTGACAAGCGCGTGCTTCACGCCTTCTCCGCACCCGTTGACTCGGACAACCATTTCAGGTCCGCGTCCACCATCATCTTCACGAGTTCGTCAAACGTAACAACGGGTTCCCATTTTAATTTTTTGCGCGCAAACCCCGGATCCCCGCAAAGGGTATGAACTTCCGCGGGACGATAAAGGGACCGGTCGATCACCACATACTTTTCCCAGTCCAGGCCCACATGCCGGAATGCCTTGTCGACGAATTCCCGTACCGTGCGGGACTCTCCGGTCGCAACCACAAAA
>JAQTOZ010000252.1 GCA_028713205.1 Candidatus Omnitrophota bacterium | reverse complement strand
AGGCAACAAACAACTGAACGCATATTCTACCAAAGATTCATGGAAGACAAAGACCTAAGATCAGTCAACGAAATCGGAAAGATTTTCAATTCCCTCACGGACAAGAAGATCCTGTGCGATTTTTTCCTGGACACCGTCGGCCGGTTTATCGAATCGGAGCAGGGGGGGCTGTTCCTCTCGGCTTCTGAAGACAAAATTTGGATCGAGGCAACCCTGGGGGAAGCGGCCCCGGACCAGGATTCGCTGCGCTCGGAAGCGCAAACGGCCTTGAAGCAGGGCAAACCGGTGTCGAAGGGGAGCATGATTTTCGTTCCGCTGATTGTCCGGAACGCCGCCATGGGTATCGCTTATTTCATGCGACCGTCCGGCAAACCGCCGTTCCAGGACAGAGACCTGGCGATTGCTTTCGATTTGTCCGCTCAAATGGCCAGTGCTTTGAAGAACACTTTGCTTTTTGAACAAAATCTCGAAATGGCGAAACTGGCCGCCATCGGGCAATCCATGGGAATGGTGCTGCATGAAATCAAAAACATCATGCAGCTGGCGATCTTCGCGCAGGAGTGGCTGCGGCGCGGGGCGGAAAAGAAAAATTTCGAGTATCTGGACCGCGGTATCTCCGGTATCGAAAAAGCCATGAAGGAAATGGACGGTTTTGTTTACGAGATCCTGAGTTTGACGAAATCCTATAAAATCGACCCCCAAAAAATCGATTTGAAGACTTTGATCGAAGAATTGGGAAAAGATCTGCAGGAAAAGGCGCGTCAATTCCGGGTCCAGCTCGATTTCCAGGTGGAGGAAGGTTTTCCGGAAGTTTCTGGTGAGCGGCGGACGCTATACCGTGCCCTCCTCAATCTGGTCAAAAATGCCATGGAGGCGTGCAATAAAGATGAGTCTTGCATCCGCCTGCGCGTACGTTCCAGAGACGAAGTGTATTATGAAATCATCATTGAAGACAACGGGCAGGGAATGTCGGATGAAGTTAAGGCCAAGCTGTTGCAGGCCTTCTTTAGCACGAAAGGCGAGCGGGGCACCGGCCTGGGTCTGATGATGGTGGACAGGACTTTGAAAGCGCACGGCGGCAAAATGAAAGTCGACAGCGTTCTGGGACAAGGCACGACATTTACTCTGACCCTTCCGAAAGTCATTCAAGCTGCCGCAAAATAAACGAAATAAATTTTCTCCCGATTCAGCGCACAATCGAACACTCGGGGACAGGCTGGAATTGCCCCAATAAAATGGACACTTAAGTTAAGCTAAAATCCCGTTCGTAATTGACCGGGCTTTTGTAACCAAGCGTTGAATGTAGACGCTTGCCCGGAATGACATTTACGCTGTCATCCTGAGCGAAGTCCCACGAAGTGGGACGAGTCGCCCGCCAAACTAAGCAGCGGGTCCGCCAGCGACTTGTGGCGGAAAGGACCTGTTGCTGCCCACAATGATGATTTCGCAGGATTTTAACGCATTCCTTCAACCAACGGATTTTTCACCGGCACGCTTTTGGGTTTGACTTCGAGGGTCAGCGGTATTTCGGAAGGACCTCCCGGCTGTACCGTGACGGAAATTTTGACCTGAACATTGTCAAAGAAACATTGTTTGGAGGCGCGGCTGCAATAGTAAATGACGGTATTGAGAGTCAGCTCCGCTTTTCCCGCGGAACAATTCAACGGAATTTTAAAGGGGAAACTCACTTTGCTTAAATCGATTTCCGGCGGCGTTGCTGTAAAACTGACGGCGTCTTCATTGTTTGATTTCCAGTCAACCGAAAAAGGGGCTTCGGTCGTGAGTTCATAACCTTGCGGTAGGGTGATAGAAAACAGAATGTCCGCCACGCCCGGCCGGAGTATTTGATTCTTGAGTTCGATCAATCTTCCTTTGAATAAATCTTCCAGAGGCGGCTCCGGAAAATCCAGGGAGTCTGTGGCGCGGACCTCTTTCGCGGGTGAGGGCGTGCCGGAGCTTTGTTCCCGCTTGCCGCAGGCCGGTTGGGACAGCAGGCATAAGCTCAGGAGCAGAACAGCTATTGTTTTCACGGGATCTCCCAGATTTTCGATGCCGTTTTATCCATGATGCCGGTATTATAATCATTTTTGGCAAAGGTGGGGAGGATTAGAAAACTGACAATAAGGTGAATCCTGTGATTGTTTTGGTTAAAAAAATGCTTGGCCGACGCGGGGCTTGACTCGAATGGCCAATTATTGTTCAATTGTCGTTAATGTGCTTCTGCAACTCAGACGATATATAGACGTTTGCAATAAAAGCCCTTTAAGTTGATGGGGTATGAGGGGGATCGATGGACCGTTTTAAAACGCCGATTTTGATGATGGCACTTCTCTTGGTGATGGCCGTAGGGCTTGTGTGGGCGGGGTTTGCTTTGCGCCAGATTATCGCCAGTCTTGTATTTCTCATGATCCTCCTGGGGACTTTATTCTACTGGAAATTCAGGCTGGGGTTTGCATTTGGCGGGATCTCTGTTTTGCTTGCGGCAAACCTTATTGATATCCCGCGTGTGATCGAATTTGCAGGCTTAGATATTATCCTGTTTCTCGTCGGCATGATGACGATCGTGGGGTTCCTCGAAGAAAACCACTTTTTTGAATATCTGGTGGCCAAGGCCGTGGATGCCATCGGAGAACGCCCTTATCTTTTGATGGCTGTCCTCATGGTGCTTTCGACCTTTTTTGCTGCGCTGGTTGATGAGGTCACCTCGATTTTATTTATGATGTCCGCCATGTTTCATATTACGCGGCGCTACAAGATCAATCCCGCGCCGTTTCTCCTGATGATCGTCTTCGCGACCAATATCGGAAGCAGTGCAACGGCGGTGGGGAACCCCATCGGTGTGATGATCGCGTTGCGGGCACAATTGTCTTTTATGGATTTTATACGCTGGGCGGCCCCGATTGCGATGGTCTGCACACTGATCACAATCGTCCTCTGCTTCGTTTTTTTCAAGAAGCCGATTGCCGAACTGAAAGCGAATATGCAAAAACAAGGGAATGAACCGGATGAATTGAAACACGTGGCTTATAAGAAATCCGATATCCGTATTTGCTGGTTGCTTTTTTTAATGACGATTACCAGCTTGGTTTTCCATCATCACGTGGAAGAGCTGTTGCATCTTCAAAAGAACACGCTTTTGATCGGAACGGCACTTTTCTTCGGGGCCGTTGCTATTTTTATGAAAGCCGGTGACGCGCGGAACTTTTTTTCACGCCGGGTCGACTGGTGGACCTTGACGTTTTTTCTCATTCTGTTTGCTTCGGTCGGGACCCTCAAATATGTCGGTGTCACGGAAAAGATCGCGGAGGGGATGATCACGATCGCCGGCGGCGGTTCGATGGTTCTGATCAACATCTTCACTGCGGCGATTTGTCTTTTGACGGCGTTTATGGACAATGTCCTTGCCGTGGCTACGTTTATCCCGGTGGTCGATGAGATCCAAAAGATTGGGGTCTATATTTTCCCTTTTTGGTGGGCGATGCTTTTCGGCGGCACGATGTACGGAAACGCGACGGTTATCGGCAGTACGGCCAATATCGTCGCCATGGGCATGCTGGAAAAGGAATTTAATCAGCATATCAAATTTACGGAATGGCTCAAACCGGGGCTTGCCGTATCGACGGTCACGATTGTCGTGGCCATGCTCCTTCTTTTCGCGCAATTTCATTGGATGCCCGGGGCACCGGCGAAGTTTTAGCGCGCAGGGCGAAAAATCCCGCAGCTTTATTTTTCCCGGTCTTTCTAGTAAAATGCAGCACCTTGAATATGAAAGTTGTGCTGCCCTAACCATAAAACGGTTAGGACTGCTCGAAAATTTGATATAGGAAATTAAATGTTCTCGCTGGTGCCCTAAAGGGCTGCGGGAAACGGTTTGTGACATGGATCACAGTCGGTTGCCGCAATCACGGTTTTCTAGCAAATATACGTTGTGCTGGTGTAGCTCGACGGAGCGTCAGCGGAGTCGCACCTGAAGGCCTCG
>JAQTOZ010000041.1 GCA_028713205.1 Candidatus Omnitrophota bacterium | reverse complement strand
CCAAGACCTTTTTCCCGAGAACCTCGATATCAATATGAGGAGGCGTCGCTTCAAGCAGCACAGCCACCACATCCCGCAAAAGCCGCCAAGCACTCACGCCGATCAAACAGGCGATCATAAAACTCACCAGCGGATCGGCGTAACGCCATCCCGTCAGGGCAATCACGCAACCGGCGACAATCGTGCCGACAGAACTCAAGGCGTCGGACACTACATGGAAAAAAGCGCCTAGGAGATTGACACTTTCATGGGCAACGCTCTTGAGTAAAAATCCCGCTGCGATGTTAAAAAGAAGCCCGACAAAAGCCACCCCGAGCATCATCCCGGTATGGATCTCGGGATTCTCATTCAAACGATGAAAGGCTTCTTTGGCGATAAAAATCGCCATGGTAACAAGGATCACTCCGTTGATGAGCGCTGACAAAACTTCGATTCGGTGGAAACCATAACTCATGCGGGGCGTCGACGGACGAGCCGCCATCCAACTCGCGAAGTAAGCCAATCCGAGAGCACTTAGATCGGCAAGCATATGCCCCGCGTCGGCGAGAAGTGCAAGAGAGCCGCTGAGTTTTCCTCCGATAAATTCAAACACACAAAAGGCCAGCGTCAGAAAAAAAGCAATTCCTAAAAAACGCTGGCCTTTTGAAGTCACCAAAGGTCTCTACAATCCACAAATGTTATTTAATGCTCTCACCATAAGCCTTCAACTTGGACCAAGTTTCGCGTCCGACAACCCCATCGGGCTGCAAACCCTGATCACGTTGAAAAGCTTCAACGGCTTGCCGCGTCTGCGGGCCGATCTTTCCATCCAGGGTGCCTTTATAATAGCCGGCATTTTTCAAAGCCTTTTGAATGGCAATCGAAGGCAACTCAAATCCGGATGGCGTACGATAAATACCGCGAATCACAGATTCTTCTTCCTTCAAGGAACTAATGCGGGATTTGGAAACACCCAACTCCCCCTGCAACTTGGAATAGTTGCTTTCTTCGGACTGAAGCGCACTTTTTGTTTCTTGCAGCGATTGATCTAAGCGAACAAGTTCATCGGTAATCGCACCGACCTGGGCTTGCAAAACCTGAACGTCTTTTTTGGTTTTCTTGGCGCATCCTGTAAACACAAGGACCATACCAAGCAAAACTAACATACTGATCCGACTTGCATTCTTCATGAATGTTCTCCTTTAGTGAGCTGTGTGGTTCTTGGGAGGGTATGATTCCATTGCCCTAAAACCAGCGTTGATAATTGTCATTCAGTTTACCAAAAGCCTCTTTTGAAATCAATCAACAGTATTCATCGAGTATTTCCAGACCGCGAGCGACCGTTACATGGATATTGTCCCGCTTCAATCCGACAAACTTCGATCCTTGAAAGGGCATCGATAGAAAGTGCAACTATCCGTGGTTAAACAGGATAAGATTGTTGAAATCGCTCGACGTCATCCTCGACGCAGAAACGCGACCTGAAACACCCTTCATGAAAGGCTACGCTGCTACGGAAAACCATAAAATAAAACCGGACAAAATCAGAAACCTTGCTTTGCCAGCTTCGACAGACTGAGTGTGCTTGTGGTCGTCACGTTCCTGTCGGACAGAAGGGTTTGCAAATAACGGGCAATCAAATCCACCTCAAGGTTGACTTCATCTCCGCATTTTTTATTCCCCAAGGTCGTTTCACGCAACGTGTGGGGAATCAGAGCTATGCTAAAAAGATCCTTCGTCAAATGCTGTATCGTCAAACTAATTCCATCAATCGCAATCGACCCTTTTACAGCCAACAGGGCCATCACTTCCTTTGGCGCCTTGAAAAACCAGAGTTGATTGTTGCCTTGTTTTTCGATTTTTTCGATTCGGCCGACACCATCGACATGGCCGGAAACGAGATGCCCGCCGACCAAATCCCCGAATCGCAGGGAACGTTCCAGGTTGACCCCGTCGCCTTCTTGAAGCAGTTCCAAAGTTGTCGCGCGCAAGGTTTCATGCACGACATCGACGTAGAAGGCTAGGCCCTGAATCAAAGTGATCGTCAGACAAACTCCATTGACCGACATGCTTTCTCCGACCTTCAGCTTTTTTTCTTTTCTTTGAAGTTTTATGGCAAACCGGATTTGCCCACCGTGTCTTTTACAGCTTATGATCGTGCCTCGATTACTGATAATTCCAGAAAACATTAGAATCTCCCTTCAAAGAGCCAGTCCTCTCCAAGTTTTGTCATTTGCGTTTCACGGAACACAAAAGCTTTTGCTAAATCCCTCACCCCCTCGCCTTCCACCGAAGTTTTTGCCAGGCGTCCGCCGATGATCTTGGGAGCAAGAATCCAATAGACCTTGTCCACAAAACCACCTTTCAAGAACGACCATGCAACTTCTCCACCGCCCTCGACCAGAAGCTTTGCAACGCCCAATCCTGCGAGTTGGCTTAAAAGATGTTTCAGGTCAAGTATTTCGCCCTTTGCACGCACCGGAATAAAAATCCGTTTTCCGATACGCTTGCGGTTTCGGACATCTTTCAAAATTTTTTCCGAAACGGCACACAATGTCACTTGTTCCCCCCGAAATATCCGGGATCGATCGGAGGCTTCAAGCATCGGATCCAGAATGATACGCCAAGGTTTCGCCGGGTTCCTTTTCCCGCAAGGAGCCCTTGGACTCAACCGCGGATCATCAATCAGAAGGGTATTCCGCCCGACCAAAAGGGCATCCTGCTCCGTCCTTAAACGGTGGACAAAATCGCGTGACGCCTTCGAAGAAATCCATCTTGAACGCCCCGTCACCGTAGCGATCTTGCCATCCATGGTCTGTGCCATTTTGAGCGTCACAAAAGGAAATTTTTTTGTCACATATTTGATAAAAGCCTCATTGAGGATTTGCACTTCCCGCGCAGAAACTCCTGTGTGAACCTTGATGCCGGCTTTCTTCAACGCCGCCACTCCCTTGCCAAAATTTTTAGGATTCGGATCTAACATGCCCACCACCACTTCCCGGATACCCGCTTGCACGATAGCGGCCACGCAAGGGGGTGTTTTCCCCCACGTCGAGCAAGGCTCCAAAGTCACGTAAAGTGTCGCACCTTGCGCCTTTTTCCCGGCCGATTTCAGTGCGTTGACTTCCGCATGATTACCGCCATAAATTTCGTGATACCCTTTTCCGACCAAAATACCGTTTCGGACGACACAAGCGCCAACCATGGGATTGGGACTTGTTGCCATGCGGCCGCGCTTCGCTAAATCAATGGCATCGCGCATCCATTTCAAATCAGAGGAACGGGTCATGGGTGAAAGTTAAGAGGATGAGGGCGAAGAATCCCGGGATTTCTCAGTGTGATTGATCTTATCAAGGACCCCATTCACAAATTTTCCCGAGTCTTCTTGCGAAAATTTTTTGGCGATGTTGACAGCTTCATTGATTGTCACTTTGGGAGGAATATCATCTCGATATAAGATTTCGTATGTTGCAAAACGCAAGATGTTGCGGTCCACAACAGCCAATCGATTCAATTCCCAATTTTCAATGTACCGGGTAATAACCGCGTCGAGTTCGGCAAGATGTTCAAGGGTCCCGTTGACCAACATCTTGGTAAAATCACGTATGTCTTGCACAGCATCCTGGTGTTCTTCCCAAAAAAGGCTCAGGATATTTTCGGCAGAATCCGGATTCATTTCATGTTCGTATAAAATCTGGAGCGCGTATTCTCTGGCTTGTGTTCTTTTTCGCATCGGATTAGGACTTTCTCCGTTGAGGGCTCTCGAAATTTTGGCTCAAATCCGATATTTCGAGCGCTGCCAATGCCGCATGCGCGCCCTTATTCCCCGCTTTAAGACCGGTACGATCAATGGCTTGTTCTAAAGTATCCGCGGTGATAATCCCACTTGCAATCGGAACTCCGGTTTCAAGCGCAACTTGCGAGATCCCCCGCGTCACCTCATTGGAAACACATTCAAAATGATAGGTGTCACCCCGCAAAACGCAGCCCAGCGCAATAATGGCATCATACTTTTTACGGGAAAGTTTTTGGCAGAAATACGGAATCTCCAAAGCGCCGGGCACCCAAACAATGTCCAGTGCGGCCTCGTCACCTCCCGCTTGTTTCAAGGTTTCAACCGCACTCAGAAGAAGTCTGCGGGTAATAAATTCGTTGAATCTGGAAACAACAATTCCAAATCGCTTTCCTTTTGCGCTTAATTGACCGAGATGTGTTGGCATAAAATCAAAGATTAAGGATATGTCCCAGTTTGGATTTCTTTGTTTTTAAATATTTGGCGTTGAAACGATGCGTCGGGGTAGGGAGCGAGATCCTTTCCACGACTTGGAGCCCGTATCCGTCAAGACCGACAATTTTGCGCGGGTTGTTGGTAATCAACCGCAATTTCGAAAGACCGAGATCTTTCAAAATTTGCGCTCCTGTGCCGTATTCCCGCAAATCCGGTTTAAACCCCAATTCATGATTTGCTTCCACGGTATCAAACCCTTGATCCTGCAACGCATAAGCTTTAAGCTTATTGGCAAGACCGATGCCTCGACCTTCCTGACGCATGTAGAGAATAACACCCCGGCCTTCCTTTTCGATGGACTCCATTGCAGCAATCAGCTGGTCCTGACAATCGCAGCGCAAGGACCCCAAAACATCTCCCGTAAAACATTCCGAATGTACGCGCACCAAGGTCGGTTGCCCCTTCACATCTCCCTTGACCATGGCAACATGTTCTTTTTGATCGACAAGAGACCGGTAAAGGCTAACAGTCCATTTTCCAAAAATGGTGGGAATTTCCGCACTGCTGATTTTTTCAATCAACTTTTCCGAACGTCGGCGATATTCGATTAAACTTTCGATCGTTCCTATTTTAAGGTTATGCTTCTGCGCAAACACCTTCAAGTCTGCTAAGCGCGCCATGGTTCCATCTTCATTAATAATTTCGCAAATCACACCGGCCGCTTCAAAACCCGCAAGTCTGGCAAGATCCACGGCCGCTTCGGTATGTCCCGCGCGAACCAACACGCCGCCTTGTTTGGCCTTGAGAGGAAAAACATGTCCGGGAATGACCAAATCATTTCCGGTACGAAGAGGATCCGCTAAAATCTCGATTGTACGCGAGCGATCATGCGCTGAAATACCGGTGGTAATACCCAACCTGGCATCGACAGAAACGGTAAAGGCTGTGCTCATCCTGTCACGAGGAGGGAAAGACATTTCTTTCAAGCCGAGAAATTCAATTCGTTCTTCCGTCATGGGCACGCAGAGGAGGCCACGCCCATTTTTCATCATAAAATTGACTTTTTCAGGCGTTACTTTGGAGGCCGCAAAGATCAAGTCCCCTTCATTTTCGCGGGTTTCATCATCGGTCATAATGACAATACCACCTGCTCGAATTTCCTCAATTATTTCATCAATCGAATTCAATCCCATGGCAGATCAGAGCTCCTTAAAAAGTAGTCTGGAGTATACTAACAATATCCCTTTAGGATGTCAAACATGAACCCGGGGACTAAAATTTTATAACTTATTCAATTTAAAGAATTTATGTCTTTTTTGATCATCCCAGGGTTTGACTTTTATGTGTTGCATGTTACCTTTATGAATAGAGTTAGAATGATCTTTCTTGAGGATTCTGAAAAAGGCAAACCCGGAGTAATCCGGGGACGCAAAGCCAACGGGTCCTAATGTCATACGTGAGTATGACGTTAGGATGGCTGGGTTGCCAAGTCCAGTGGATCTTTTTCAATCTGGTGATTCTGAAAAAGGCAAACCCGGAGTAATCCGGGGACGCAAAGCCAACGGGTCCTAATGTCATACGTGAGTATGACGTTAGGATGGCTGGGTTGCCAAATCCGCCGGAATTTGGCCGAATCGGAACCTCGTTCGACGAGGAGTGATTCGGCATGAAGTGCAAGTGCTCTACAATTTGGACCATGGTAGCGTGGTTCGCTGTTTTCACGTTGTGTGGAATATCCGATGTGAAAGCACAAGCACCCGCTACCCCTCTGACCGTACAAACGCTCTCGAATCAGCTAACAACTCCGGAAGATATTGCGCGCTTTATCTGGCGCAATTTCCGTGTTGAAAGCGACCGGGTCCAGTTCGGCCGAGAAGAGCATTGGCAATCTCCCGAAGAACTCCTCTCCAATCAAAAGGGCGATTGTGAAGATTTCGCCCTTTTTGCTTCGCAAATCCTGAAATCAAAAGGGGTCACCGCCTTCCTGGTAAATGTTTATGGCGATAAGTTCGCACACACGGTATGCATTTTCAAAGAAAACGGCAAATTCCATGTGCTCGACGGCGACACCGTCAAGCGTTGCAACGCGGACAATTTGACCGATATTTTCTCGAAGATCTATCCGTTCTGGAAGGAAGCTGCCATCGTAGCTTATTGCTCCCCTTCCGATTGCGGAAGGATCTTAAAGACCTTCAAGAACGAATAAGGTTTCGAACCTTCCAGCAACGTTACCGCGACAACAACAGGTTGCATAGAACGCGTTGGACCAAAACAAAATCTTGTAAGCCCTCTCAAAAAGGGCTATGTTAAATATTGAATAGTTGCTTCATTCCTGCCGATGAAATAGGGGTAACCAAAGGGGAACTTAAGATGATTTGGGAACACCAAACCATGCTGCGCCGATTGTTGATTCTGCTTGATTTGGCCATTGTCTGCCTTAGCTTTCTCATCGGTTATTATCTTAGAAATATCCTGACCGTGTACTCCGATAATCTCGCACGCATCTATCCGCTCCAAACCTATATCAATCTTTTGCTTCCCATGCTCATTTTTTGGAGTATTACGCTCTATGCAATCGGTTCTTATCAATCGTTCCGCGTCAAAAGAGTATGGGATATCCTTTGGGATATCCTGAAAGCTTTTTTCATTGTCGCCATTTTATTTGGGTATTTTGCGTTTTTATTCAAGCTCCATTATCTCAGCCGCATTTTCATTATCTTGTCTTTTGCTCTCACGGCGATTTTATTGTCCGCAGAACGAATCGTCATCTTAGGAATCGTGCGTTATGTCATTAAAAAAGGGTATGATACCCATCAGGTGCTGATCATGGGGACGGGCCCACGCGCCCAGGAGTTTATAGGTCTTGTCCAAGGGCATCCCGAATGGGGTTACAAAATCACGGGACTTGTCGACAAAGATCCTGCGTTAAAAGGGAAAACCATCATGAATTGCACGGTCCTTGGAACCCTGAAGGAACTCCCCGATCTCTTGAATAAAGTGGTCGTCGATGATGTCGTCGTTATCGTCCCGAGAACATGGCTCGCCGATATTGAAGATTCCATTCTCTATTGCGAACAACTCGGCAAACAAATTAACGTCGCAGTTGATTTATTCAACCTGAGATTCGCAAAATCCAAACTGATCAAACTTCATCATTTCCCGCTGTTGACTTTTGAGACCACTTCCGACAAATTGTGGCAACTTTTAATCAAACGCATCCTCGATTTTATACTCGCATTGATCGGCCTGATCCTGGTATCCCCCATTCTTCTGTTGTCGGTTATCTTGATTAAAACAGGTTCAAACGGTCCGGTGATTTTCAAACAGGTGCGGTGCGGACTCAACGGAAGGCTTTTTACCGTTTATAAATTCAGGACGATGGTCGTCGATGCCGAGGCCAGACTCGATTCCTTGCGCAAAAAAAATGAAATGAGCGGCCCCGCATTCAAAATGACCAATGATCCCCGGATCACCAAATTCGGCCGATGGATGAGGAAATTCAGCATCGATGAACTCCCCCAACTGTTAAATATTTTGGAGGGGAACATGAGTATCGTCGGACCTCGCCCCCCGATTCCTGCCGAAGTCAAACACTACAAACCATGGCAAATGCGCAGACTCAGCATGCGTCCGGGGCTGACTTGTATTTGGCAGGTTCAGGGAAGAAACAAAGTCGTCAAGTTCGATGAATGGATGAAGCTTGATTTGCAATACATTGACAATTGGTCACTTTGGCTGGATTTCATTCTATTCCTGAAGACCATTCCCGTGGTCCTATTCGGGATCGGTGCTAAGTAGACCGTCCCCGAAATTTCTCGCAAAGCACGTGATAAAAAAAACAAGGGATATCGTGCAGGTAGCGGCCGAGTAACCGGTAGGGTTCCTCAAAAACACGGAACAGCCATTCCATCTGAATTTTCAAAATCCATTTCGGGGCCTCCCCCAACCGTCCCGTCACATAATCCATCACGGCACCGCCTTTGATAAAAATATGTGCGTGTATCTTATTCCAATTTTCGGAGATCCATTTTTCCTGCGCCGGCATGCCAAAACAAGTCAGAAGGATATCCGGTTTCACAGAATTGATCTTTGCCACAACACGTTCATTTTCGTCTCCTGTTTTCTGAAAATAGCCGTCCTGCGTTCCCGCAATGCGCAGCCCCGGAAATTTATTTTGCAAACACTTTGCCGCAGCTTCGGCCGTGCCCGGTTTGGCGCCAAGCAGAAAAAGGCTGTATCCGTTTTGGGCACAAAATTCTGCCAATTGCCAAATCCAGCGTGTTGTCGACATTTTGGGAGGCGGAGCCTGCCCTAGCAGTTTTAACCCCCATCGAACGCCATCCCCATCAATAAAAACAAGGTTGGTTTTTTGAATAAACTCGAGAAACCATGGTTCTTTGAAAGAGATATTGAACGCATGGATATTGAGATTGTACAAGATGGCCTTTTGACCGGATTGAATCACCTTGCAAATATATTGATGGACTTCCTCAGGTCCACGCACCGGATGAATCGGCACTTTGAGAAAATCGATCGCGCCCGGCTTGGCGTCTGCAATCGGATAGGAGTCAATCATACGCCACCTTCTCTTTCAAGGATGCGTTCCCTCGAAGCAGTCCGCATCAAGGTTTTGGTCTTCTGTTCGTGAACACATCCTTCAAAGATACCAATAATCGAAAAGTAGACAAACGCTAATAACTGGGGGCCATCAATATCACCCGTAAATAGGCACAAGATCATCCCTATCAAAACGCCGCCGACCCCGCTCCAAAGAAAAAAAAGATTGCGGTGATGTCTGGCCTGCTCCCGAAAACGAAGCCAACGATAAAGAAGCTGAATCTGAAAAAAAACAAAAGCAGCAACACCGATGATGCCGGTCTTGAAAAGGATGGAAAGATAGGTCGAATGGGATCCAATCGGAACGACAAAAGCTGAATCTTCGCGTGGTTTTAATCCAAAACCGATGATCCAGTCTATCCCCTCGAATTGCTGAAGACTGTAGCGATAGAGTTCTAGACGCCCCGTCGTACTTCCCGGGCGCAACGTCAGAATCCACTCCAGAAGTTGCCAGATCCACGGCGCCAACATCAATACCCCAAAAACAAAAACTATAATCCACAGCAACGCCCTCTGTTTCTGGAATACAAATACCGCGACGGTACTCATGATAAAAGCCACAACTGCGGTCCTTGACAACGTCATCGCCAAAGCCAGAAGATCCAAGAAAAAAACAGCGAAAAATATAAGATTTTTCGTTTTGCGCTGAACGGCCGCCCAGGTCATCAACATCATCAAAAGGATGAGTGTCAGCGTTCCCGTCGCGGTCGAGTAAGGACAGAATGCCGTGAAACGTGGCCGGCTGCTTGAGACAAACCAATCATAGTGAAGCGGTTTGACCCAGAGCGAATATTCGATCAAAGGACTCCTACCCATGATTTTCAAAAAAGGCTGGTAAAGCAACGAGGGAAATGAGATGTCTTGCTTCCCGGTCAAAGCCATCACAAATACGAACAACGCCAACCCACCTGTGATGAAGGCAACCCAATAAAATGCCCGAAGCATGGATCTTAGATCTCTCCGGGTAAAAGCATTTGCCATCACCACGATCAGCATCCAGCCCATCACCCAAAAGCTCAGATTGTATGTTGAAGCCACGGCACGATCCATATTGCCGGGCCCGGCATGGATAAATAGAGAAAAAGCGTGGACAAGCGACATAAAAAAAAGCGGCCAGAACGAAAGCGGCAAATAGATCCCCTGATCTTCACGAGTTCGGGCATAAACGAGAGAAGCAAAAAGCATCAATGCCACCAGATGATAAGCAAAAACACTGAGCCCGATGACCCACCAAAGCGGAACACCGTAGAGACACCATTTCCAAAGCTTAATGTAGGGATTGTCAGCCGACGGCATATTGCGCACAGAGCCTTTGATAAAGTTCATGGTAACGTTTCACCATCGTTGGAAATGAAAATTGTTGAGCATGCTCCGCGATGGCCGGACCCATGTCGATCAAACGTTTTGGATCATCAAGAAACTCCTGAATAGCTGCGGCAAGACGTTCACTGTCCCGAGGCGGCACCAAAATTCCGGTGCGGTTTTGAAGCATCACTTCCTTCGTCCCCGGAATGTCGGTTGCAATCACCGGCTTACCGGCTTGAAAAGCCTCGAGCACCACAAGCGGCATACCTTCCCACAGAGACGGCAAGATCAGGAAATCACACAAATGCAAAAGTTCCGGAATATCGTCCGTATACCCCAAATACTCAACACAATCTCCGATTTTCAGACGGTTTGTTTTTTCCTGAAGCTCGGTTTTAAGTTTTCCATCTCCCGCTAAAAGGATTTTAATTTTAGATCGAGAAGCCTCCGGCAATCGGGCGATCGCATCGAACATATAGGTGTGGCCTTTCTGTTCATCCAGACGCCCGACACACAATGCGATCATTTTCCTCTCACCCGCATAACGACATCTTAATGAATCGACAAGCGCGTAATTGAGCGGCCGTAGGCTAACGGCATTGCTAATCATATCGACCCGGTCCTGCGGGACTTTGTAGTATTCGATCAAATTTTTACGGACAGACTCCGATACTGCGGTTGCATGATGCCCGTAGCGGAATAACAGACGCCGATCATGCCGCAGAACATGCTCGGTATGCAATATCCGGCTCTGTCTCTTTAAAAAGACATCCGATAAGAACGTTAAATATCGGTGATGTGAATGCACAATGTCAGGCTGGAATTCCCGCAGGATCGATTTGAGTCTCCAAACCATTTGAACACTCGCAGAACGTTTCCATGGTATTTCATAAACCGTTACACCATAACTAGTTAGCTTCGTTGCAAGATCACATGAATTTACGGCACAAGCGACCTCTTCGTGAAAATACTCTTTCATCGCCAGGGCAAGATGGAAAACCACATGAGCCGCGCCGCCCATTAAAAATTTGG
This sequence comes from Candidatus Omnitrophota bacterium, assembly GCA_028713205.1. Lineage (GTDB taxonomy): Bacteria > Omnitrophota > Omnitrophia > Omnitrophales > Aquincolibacteriaceae > JAQTOZ01. The sequence goes on along the minus strand of JAQTOZ010000041.1, from coordinate 5,905 downwards.
GGTCATAACGATGCGCATATAAGATTTTCATCAACGGAACCTTTCCATTTTCTCCGGGAAAATCGTCCAAATCTCTCCGCGTTTTGTCCGCACGGCTTCCTTAATTCTCCGGCTCCATTTTTCCTGATTCTTTATCATAGCCTCACAGGCATGGGTCAGACTTTCCGAAGTAATTGCATCATAATCCCCCAGATAAAGTTCCTCGAGCCCCATGGTTTTCAGAACCCCCTTGGCCTTGTGCTGATAACCGGTCACAAGGGCCGGACGTCCGACGATAAAACTCAAAATAGCGGAATGCAGCCGCATGCCAATGAGAAAATCACACTGTCCATAAAGCGCCATGATTTCCGACAAGCGATAAAAGGGCTTCACCATACAAAACTCCAATGCATCCGGCGGAATTTCTTTGCTTAAAAGCTCATCGAGCTTCCGGGAACTCCATTCATCGCTTTCCGTTTTTGTTGGCCGGACAACCTGAACAATGATGCGAATTTTCATTCCGGTCCGCCGGTACAATTTGATCAAGGCATCCGCTAAAACCCTGAGATAACGATCTTCATTTGTGGCGGCATCCTTCCAGGGTCTGACCGTAATACCAATCCGATGGCATTTTTGCTTGTCGGATATTTCATTCACTCCGAAATCTGACGCCTCTAACATGAACGCCAAGTCCGGCATGTAAATGATTTTATCGCAGAACTTTCCGTAACGTTCCCGCAACCAATTGCCCGATAGATCTTCCCGATAAAACAGCAGCGCACTTTCTCGCACCACGAGATCCATCATCCATGAGGACAGGGCTGATTTGAACGGGCCATAGGACTGAGGCAAAAGCACCACGGGTTTTTTCCTATAATGCGCCAAAGCAACCGGCGTGCAATGAGACAGGAAAGTCAACCCCGGCAGCCCTTTTTTATAGGAATAAAAATAACCTCCGCCCACCAGAAAAAGGATGTCCGCATTTTGGACGGCCTCTCGCATGGGCCGATACTGACTGAACGCTTTCGGGACCTTCGCTATTTTTTTGAGGTAAGAATCCGTTCCGAGATATTCAACATTCGGATACTGAGGGACCACAGCACAACCCAATTCTTCGTAGACTTGCTTCTGGGAAATCGCGCGGGTTGCGAGTGTGATACGGGGACTTTCATAAAGCAACCTAAGGAGCTTCAAAGAGCCCATCAGAATCGCCTGATCCCCGGGATTTGCGGGAGACGCCAAATTGGTCAGAAATATATTTTTCATGATCCGCTCTCCGAGCCTATGCTTTTCTTACGGTAATTCTCGACATAATAGTAAAGCCATCCCGTCGTCACCACATAAACAAAAGTCGTCGAGATCACGATACCGGATAATCCCCATATGCGTGAAAAAAGATAATTAAACAGGATATTGAGAAGAAAACGCGCCCATGCCTGCAGGCAGAACACTTCGGACTTTTTGATGACAAAAAGGACCCGGATATATAACAAATTAAGTGCCGTCGGCGCAAATCCGAGAATCAACCAGAAAAAAAGGTTCGAAAGAACATCCAATTGACGGGAAGAAAATTCGCCGAATCCGAAACCGATAAAAACGATAGGCCGGCTCAAAAACGCGGCCACAATCGAAAAAACCAAAGTGACCCCAAAAACCCTGCGGATGTCCCGCTTCACGTATTGCCAGAAATTCTTCGAGTCTTGCTTAAAATAATTATCCGACCAATCGGATAAAAAAATGGCCAAAAAGCCTGTGAGGAAAAACTGATAAGGAATTTTGAAAAGCCGGTCCGCATAACTCATCAAACTCAAATTACCGCTACCGTACCACGAGGCAAACCATTGATCGGTAATCGGGATCAAGTTAATCGCAAGCAAGGCCAAGACTTGATACCATGCCTGCCGCATGAATTCCATAAATCTCGCTTTCGATTCCTGCCATTGAATGTGGAATTTCCACCATCGATGCCTCATCAGCAGAAGGACGCCCACCAGCCATCGGCAGACCTCTCCCACGCTGTATCCGATTGCAATGGCATAAACACCGAGGCTGCGGCTCCCCAACAGCAAGAACAAGATCACACACAAGGAGCGCAGAAGTGGCGAGATCGCCGGAAACCAAAAAGATTTATAGGTATAAAAGATCCCGTTATGCCCTGCACTCCAGATCCAAAAAATGACAACCGGAAGCATGGAAAAAATCATCACAATCGTCAAACGGGCCGCATGAGCATCAAGACCGCTACAATAAACCATTACCGGCGCAACAATGAATCCGACCGCTGCCGTAATCAATAAGACAACGGGCATACAAAACATCACATAGCTGTTGGCCATATTGGCGACCTTCCGCGTATCGGATTTATATTCCGCCAAGTAAGGCACCAAGACCAATTCAAAGACAGGATTAAAAAGCGACGCAATGGAAATGATCAAATTATAGGCCAGGAAAAAACCGTCGGTGTCAGGACCCGCACCGTAAAAGTACGCAATCATGAAAGGCAGGACCATGCCTCCAATGCGACCTAAAATCACCAAGGCGGACGTCGAAACAAAGGGTCTTTTATTTTGATTCATGAAGCATGATTCTCCTCACGGCAGCCGCAAATGCAACACAAGCATCATTGGACCGCGGCCATACCAACTTTGGTGACAGGTCCTTTTTCCGGTGATGGACCTTCAGTTCCATTGATGAGCTCCAAACTCAACCACCGTTTCCCTCCGGTCGTAAATATGTCGAAACTCTTTCTTTCCCACCGGGTTGAATCGACGTAAAAGGACATGACGAGATCGCGTCCGATCCGGGCTAGGACATATCCGTAATATCCTTTGCCGGAAGCGACACCCCGCATCGGAATTGAAAAGGAACTCCATCCGGGTTTTAAATTGACCTCCATGCCCACCGTCCCATTTCGATCCAGGGTCACCGGATCCGGATTCCGGCTGCGCCAATTTTTATCTGAATAATACCGTTTTGTCATTTTTTTGATTTTATCGTCAATCTGGGACTTTCGAGACGGCAGCCACTCCGAGAGCAAGATCAACTCGCGAAGGTCCGGATTTTCTTCGTCCATCGCCGGTTTTAAAACTTCGAGCGCCTTGTCACGCTGACCAGCTTCCGCATATGCCCGGGCCAAATAGCGTCTCCGGTATTTCTTGCCGGCCGTGGCTGTTTCCAACTCGTCGATTGTTTCTTGCCAACGCCCACGATGATATGAATAAAGTCCCAAAATATAAGGATCCTTGACGCGGTTCACAATCGGATTCATGTAAGGCAAAAAATCAACGATATCCTGAATATCCTCCTCCCTTTCGAATATTTCTTCAAGGACTTTACGGTAATCCCAATTGATCTTGCCATACAAGGCCTCATGGGCAATCATCATCCCGACACGTGCCCGTGACGAAACCTGATCGGCCCAAAAAGCGCGCCGGTAGGCCTTATAAGCACGTCGATAATTATTATGGACCCAATATTGATCTGCCTCACGGCAACTCGCCTCATACAGATCGGCCTTGAATTCTCGCAGAGCCGCGTCCAAAAAAGGCCGGTAACACCACAAATGGTTCTTATCTAAAAATTTTTGCAGGATTTTAAAGGATTTGTAATCGCGTGGCGTAATCTTCAATAACCATTCAAAATTTCCCGATCGTTTCCATAAATAAGCCAGGGATGGTGCCAGATAAATCCGGGGAACGAGCTTTGACGCTTTACGAAAGGCCGCCAAAGCATTTCCCACCGTCGAGGGATCCCGATATTCAGGATGAGACAAAAGGACGACACCGACATGATAGGCCACCCACGCGCTTCCCGGCTCCAACCTGGAAGCCTTGCCAACCCATCGCAGAGCTTCTGTCCACTCCGGTGCCGTCAACTTCGTCCCGGTCATATCTTTGAGATAGATCCTGCCTTCCGCCAGATAAAGCCAGGCCCTACCATACCATGGATATTCCCGGGTTATTTTTTCAAATTCATCCAACGCTTGCTCGATCAAAAGGGCATCCTTATTCTTCACCCCGAGGAACCAACGGCATTGCGCAAGCGGATAGAGAATGTGCAGATCATCATCTCCCCAATGTTTTGCACATTCTAATAGAAGCAATGATTTAGTAAGCTCTCCTTGGTACGTGGCTTGCATCCCTTGATAATACCAAACACCCGCAATCGCCTCCCGTATCGACAAAAAACATAAAGCCATCGCAAGAAGCCGCAAGCACCACTGCCAGAAGCTACTCTTAAAGGACATCCTCTTCTCCATTCCACTCAACAGACAACTTTAAAATCCGTATGGAACATCCCCAGATAAGGAGGTAAATCATCATATTGGCAGGAATCGCAAAATTGAAATCGAAGAGACCATGCAGGGAAAGCGCGGTCACACCGACAAATCCTCCCCAAGCCAGCGGAAACAGGCTCGATTTTGATGAGGCAAGAAGATTGTTTCCGTAAACCCACAATTGGGCAAATGCCAAAATAAAAATGCTAAAAGCCGGAATTCCGATTTCCGTAAGAAGCTCGATATAATCATTGTGGGCATGTCCCCATGCCATCAATAAACTTTCCGATTGGACAGCCGGAAACACCCATTTAAAATTCCCCAGACCTATCCCCAACCAGGGATGGTACGAAATTAATCTGATCGCATCTTTCCAGACCGTCAAACGTCCCTCGAAAGTGACCATTTGATCCATGGCTTCGATGAGACGCGGCATTAAATATTTCCATTCCATATACAAAGCCCCCCCCATCAGGGCTCCGGTGAAAACAACAAAAAGGATCGAAGTCTTCCATGTGCGTCCCCATAAAAATGAAAAATAAAAAAGGAAGCTGAGACCCAAGGCGGCCATTCCCATTCGCGAGCCTGATTGAATCAACCCCATGAATGAAATCATCAATAAAATGCCGAGGAACAGCACCCCCAGTATCTGCCGTTTGCGCAAAACCCATAGGAAAACTCCCAGTTGAAGACTGATCACAATCTCCATAAATCCTGCAAAGTGATTCCGGTTCAGATAGGTACCGGTGACAAATCCCCGATGAACTTCCTTGATGCGCCACAGAACCATTTCGTTTCCCGAAAGGACCTGATAAATCCCGTACAGGGACTCCGCCGCACCTAATAAGATAATCAGCCAAATAAGCCAGACAATGGTTTTGCAAGTCAACCTCTGCGTTAGCATAAACGCGCTTGCCAACGCCAACCATTTCAAAAGCTCGTAAAAGACTTCCGAACGATCGAAAGGGATGAATTTAAGCTGTATAAAAACCACGAGAAACACAAAAATAACCGCCGTGCGGAAAAAAACGGGTAATTCGCGGACCTGCGAAATAACTTCAGGATGGAGCGATAACAGAAAGAAGAGTACACATGCCATGGTCATGCATGACCACGCATGAACCGACCCAAAAGCAACTGGAGCGAAGAGGATCAAACCTGATAAGCCGGAGATGAGAAAATAGCAGCGAACGGCCTTCATCGCTTTCCACTAGCATCCCCGTACCCGTAATAGTAATACCGGTGATAATAGTAATCTTTTTCGCGAAGGCTCACGTGATTGATCACAACGCCGATCATTTTCGGTTTGTCGCCGATAAAGATCTTTTTGACATCACGTAAATGCTGACGGTGCGTCTGATGATGTCGCACGACCAACACAATGGCGTCCGCATATTCGTTTAAAACAGCAACATCGGCAACGGCATGAAAGGGCGGGCTATCGATAACGACCAAATCATAGGTATTTCGCATTTCGATGGCTAACTTTTTCATGGCCTCCGAACCCAAAATCTCAGTCGGTCTGGTGGAATGTTCACCACAGCTTAAAAAATCAAAACCGAGATCGGCAACATTCGCGTGGACAACATCTTTTAAGACCTTTCCCGACTCCAGCACCTCGGCCATACCACCTTCCGCCGGAAGGTCAAA
>JAQTOZ010000040.1 GCA_028713205.1 Candidatus Omnitrophota bacterium | reverse complement strand
AAGACCGGTCCTGTTTTGGCGCGTGAGATTCAGGCGGATGAGACGATCGAGATCGTCAACCCGGATCTTGTGATCTGCAATTTGACGAAAGACACGCACTTTCGTTGCGAAATGGAAGTCGGCAGAGGCCGCGGTTATGTTCCGGCCGAGCGCAACAAGCAAGAAGGCGCTCCCATCGGCTCGATTCCGATCGATTCCATTTTTTCGCCGATCTCGAAGGTCAATTTTTTTGTCGAAGACACCCGTGTCGGGCAAATTACCGATTACGATCGATTGATCCTCGAAATATGGACGAATGGGGCGATGACGCCGGAAGAAGCCATGCTTTATGCTTCCAACATCTTGCAGCGTCATCTGGATATCTTCGTCAACTACGGCGAGCTTCCCGAAGAGGAAGAAGAAGACGAGGAAGAGGAAGATGTTGCGTTTAAAGAACTTATTTCAAAGCCGATCAGCGAGCTTGAGCTTTCGGTCCGTAGCGCCAATTGTCTTGAGGCTGCGCACATCAAGACCATCGGAGATCTTGTGCAAAAGACCGAACAGCAAATGCTCAAATACAAAAACTTCGGTAAAAAATCGCTTTCGGAGATAACGGGGATTTTGCAGTCCATGGGACTCACCCTCGGGATGAATATCGAAGAGCGCCTAAAAAAAGGAAGCAAGGTTGCTCCGGCGGAAACTCCGGCAACGTCAGCTTCTTAAAGGATTAAGGACTCGTTATGCGTCATGGTAGATTACGTCGAAGAATGGGAGTGACATCGGCTCACCGCCGTGCTCTGTTAAGAAATCTGATGCGGGCCTTGGTGTTGCACAAGCGTATTCGCACAACGGTGACGAAGGCCAAAGAGGCCAGTGCGTTTGCGGACAAGATGATCACGATTGCCAAACGTGCCGACGATTTGCACACGCGGCGTCTGCTTGTCTCGAAACTCGGCTCCGATGAAATTGCCAAGCTTTTGATCAAGGAAATCGTGCCGCATTTTAAAGACAAGAAGGGCGGTTACACACGGATCCTGAAATTAGGCCGGGCACGTCCCGGGGATGCCAGTGACATGGCATTGCTCGAATTCTCGGTATTGATTGAGGCGCCTGAAAAAGCGAAGAAAGCGAAAAAGTCCAAAAAGTCTAAAGGGGAAAAGGAAACTAAAGAGGAAATGCCCCCAGTAAAACCGGCGAAAGAAAAAGAGAAACAAAAAGCACCCGAAACTCCGGCGGCCGACAAGGGTGAAAAGCCAAAGGATGAATCGGAGAAAAAGGGCGGTTTCTTAGGCACGCTTCGACGGTTTCTCAAAGGAAGCGATTAGGGGGGATTTCCTATGGAACTATCCCGGCGAGTACGCGCGGTAGCTCCTTCAGTGACCTTGGCGATTACGGCCAAAGCCAAAGAGATGCAGGCCAAAGGTTTGAATGTTGTTTCTTTAAGCGCCGGTGAGCCTGATTTTGACACGCCCGGTTATATTAAACAAGCCGCGATAGATGCTCTCAATAGCGGTTTTACCAAATACACCCCCGTTGTCGGGACTCTCGAACTCCGCAAAGCCATTTGCGCAAAATTTCAGCGCGATCAAGGGCTTGCTTATACACCTGATAAAATCGTCGTTGCCGTCGGTGCCAAACACGCTATTTTCAATATCCTCTTCGCGCTTCTCAATGAAGGGGATGAGGTCGCCATTCCTTCACCTTATTGGTTGAGTTATCCGGAAATGGTGACGGTGCTGGGCGGCCGTTCGGTGATCCTTCAAACCGACGGTCAAACGGATTTTAAACTGACACCGCAAATCCTCGAAAAGGGGCTAACCCCGAAGACAAAGGTATTCATCATCAATTCTCCTTCGAACCCGACCGGGGCCGTTTATACCCGCGAAGAACTGCAGGCGTTGGTCGGTGTCCTTAAAAAGTTTCCCAATATTTCGATCATCAGCGATGAGATTTACGAAAAGCTTATCTTCGATGGACTGACCCATGTTTCCATCGCCCAGCTTGATCCCGAACTTGCTTCGCGGACGATTATCGTCAATGGACACAGTAAGGCTTATGCCATGACGGGTTGGCGTCTGGGATATAGCGCATGTCCCAATAAGGAGCTTGCCGAAGCGGTCGGCAGCGTTCAAAGTCATTCGACTTCCAACCCGACATCGTTTGCCCAGCCGGGCGCGGTGGTTGCGCTCGAAAAGGGCGAGGACGATGCGCGCAAGATGTGCGTGGCTTTTCAGAAGCGTCGGGATTGGTTTTATGACGCGATTGCAGCAATCCCGAAGCTGCAACCTTTTCGTCCGCAGGGAACGTTTTACTTGTTTGTCGATATCAGTGCGACCGGCATCGGGTCACTGGAATTTGCGGAGTCCCTGCTTGAGGAGGCCCATGTCGCCTTGGTCCCCTGCAAGCCGTTCGGCGCGGATTCGCATGTGCGGATGAGTTTCGCTTCTTCCGAGAAAAACTTGGAAGAGGCTGTCAAGCGCATCGCGGCATGGCTTAAAAATAAGTAATCCGGTCCTCCGAAAGTCCTCTCGAAATTTCCACCCATTGCAGTACAATATTCCCCGGGTCATACAAACCGTATTCACCGTTCTTGAACCCATATTGGTCTGCCGCGCATGATGGAACCCAAGATTCTAAAAGTCGGTCAGGTCATCGAAAGGGATAAGCTTTTTGACCTCCTTTTCGAACTGCGCTACCAAAGGAAAGAATCCGTTTCCCAGCCGGGCGAATTTTCCCATCGCGGGCTCATCGTCGATATTTTTCCCGTAACCTACCGCGCCCCTGTCCGGCTGGAGTTTGAAATGGATAAACTTTCGTCCATTCGCGATTTTTCGCCCTTGGACGGACGCACGTTGACAAGCTTCGAAGAAGTCTTCTTAATCCCCCTGACGGAAGTATTCGAAAGAAAAATCAAAAGATTCCGCGAGCGTTTCGAAGCCTATGAGGCTTTGACAGAGCTCAGGGACCTTATGCCCGGCGATTATGTGGTCCATTTGAAATACGGCATCGGGCGTTTTTTAGGAACGAAATATATCGAGTTCCGCGGCCAGAAGAAAAGGCACATGGCGATCGAGTATGCGGACCGGGAAATTCTCTATCTGGGGATGGATGAATCGCTGGAGCGCTATATCGGCGGCGAAGGGCATGCGCCGAGACTTACGAAGCTCAATACCAAAGAATGGGAACGGATTAAAGAGAAAACGCGGCGTGCGGTTCAGCACGTCGCGCGGGATCTTCTGGTGCTGCAAGCCAAGCGTGTGGTCGGACAGGGTATTGCGTTTCCGAAAGACCAGAGCTGGCAGCAGCAATTTGAGGCCGAATTTCCTTTTGAAGAAACGCCGGACCAGATCAAAGCGACCGAGGAAGTCAAACGGGATATGGAATCGCCTCATGCCATGGATCGATTGCTCTGCGGCGATGTCGGTTATGGTAAGACGGAAGTTGCGATGCGGGCGGCCTTTAAAGCGGTCACAGGAGGATATCAGGTCGCGATTTTGGTGCCGACAACCGTTCTTGCCGAACAGCACTATCTTGTTTTAAAGCAAAGAGTTAGGAGCTTCCCCGTGACCGTTGAAGTCCTTTCGAGATTTCGAACGCCCCAAACCCAAAAGGCGATCACCGCCTCTCTCAAAGAAGGGACCACGGACATTGTGGTCGGGACCCATCGCTTGCTTTCCAGAGATACGCAATTTAAAAATTTAGGCCTGGTGATCATTGACGAAGAGCAGCGTTTTGGCGTCCGCCATAAAGAAAAGTTGAAGAATTTGCGCGAACTGGTGGACGTGTTGACGCTCACGGCGACGCCGATTCCGCGAACGCTTTACATGTCGCTTATGGGGGCACGGAATATGTCCGTGATCAATACTCCGCCCAAGAACAGGATGCCCATCGAGACTGCCGTGATGGAATATGACGCGCAGAAAATCAAGGCGGCCTTGGAGAAAGAAATGGCGCGGGGCGGACAGGCTTATTTTGTCCACAACCGTGTGCAATCCATCGAAAAAGTTTATCAGCATCTGCATGAAGTCATGCCGAAGGTCCGTTTGGGCATTGCGCATGGTCAAATGCATGCCGATCAGCTCGAAGATATCATGCGTGATTTTTTGGATAAGAAAATCGATTGTTTGATCTCGACGAATATCATTGAGTCCGGGATCGATATCCCCAATGTCAACACGATCTTCATCAATCGCGCGGACCAGTTCGGCCTGGCTGACCTTTATCAGTTGCGGGGGAGAGTCGGGCGTTTTCAGGAGAAACGTCAGGCCTATGCCTATTTCATCGTCCCCAAGAATTGGGTGTTGACGATCGAGGCGGAAAAACGATTGGCCGCGATCGAGCGTTTTACGGAACTGGGTTCCGGCTTTAAGATAGCGCTGGAGGACCTGGAAATCCGCGGCGCCGGGAATCTCTTGGGGCACGAACAAAGCGGTTTTATTCAAGCGGTGGGCTTCGACCTTTATTGCCGGATGTTACGTCAGTCGATCGACGAAACCAAAACAAATGAAACCGCAGGTTCTTAAAATGACTCCGTTTCACGGCCGTACGCGCCGGATGCGCCGTTGCATATCAAAAAGAGTTGTGTTATAAAAGCCCCTTATGAAACTGTTCTTGTGCCTGTTCCTATTGATCACCGGTTTTGCGGTGCCGCTTGCGGCGGACGCCCAGCTATTGGACCGCGTGGTTGCGGTCGTCAACGATGACGCGATTACGCAAAGTGAACTGGATGTCTTGATGCGGCCTATTTATGAACAGTTAAGGCAGGAATTTCAGGGGGAAGAGCTTTTTCGCAGGATGGTCGAGGTGCGGCGCAAGCTTCTGAATCAGATTATCGAAGACAGGCTTGTTTACCAGGCGGCCAAGGCCGAAAATATTGAAGCGGACGAAGCCGAGATCAATGAAATGATGACGGAATTTAGAAACCGTTTTAAAAGCGATGAAGAGATGGATGGGGCGTTGAAGGAGCAGGGACTCAACCGGGAATCGATCCGGGACCGGTTACGCAGGCAGTCGATCGTGCGAACGTTGCATGACCGGGAGGTCCGTTCCAAGGTCGTGGTTTCCCCTGTCGAGGTCGAGGAATATTATAAAACGCATCCCGAAGATTTTACCGAGAAAGAACAAATCCGTATCCGTTCGATCACGATTAAGAAGAGCGATGAAGCGCGCGCGAAGGGGCTGAAAGACGAAAAGGCCTGGGAACAGATCCAGGCCCTGCGCAAGCGTATCCTCAAAGGGGAAGATTTCGGGGAGCTCGCGGCCCGGTATTCGGAAGATGTTCACGCCAGCGAAGGCGGCATCGGAGGCTGGGTGGACCGGGGCGAGATGATTCCGGCGATTGATGAAGCCATCTTTAAGCTCAAGAACGGCGAAGTCTCCGAGGTTATCGAAACGGCCATGGGCTATCATATTTTCAAGGTTGAAGAAACCAAGGAAGGGCATCATTTGACATTGGAAGAATCGCGGGAAAAAATATTTGGCTATTTGTTTCATCAGAAAAGCCAGGCGCGTTTCAACGAATGGATGAAGGAACTCAAAAAGGACGCCTATATTTCCGTGCGTTAAGCCGGCAGGTTCAAAACCAATTTTATCCACGGACACACCTCGCCGGCCTGCTTTTGGCGGGAGAGGTGTTTGTCCCGGTGGGAAAGGGGGCACGGCAGTAAAGCCGTGTGAGGCCCATGTCAAAGTCGATTATTGCCATTACCATGGGAGATCCTGGGGGTGTGGGACCCGAGATCATTGTCCAAACACTCAGGGATTTGCAGCCCTCCGAATCGTGCAGTTATCTGGTCATCGGAGCGCGACAGGCGTTTGATTGTGTGAAGGCCAAGCTGCATTTAGAACTTCCTTTTCATTCTGCGGTGATCAATCCCAGCTATTATCTTCTTCTGAAACAAGATGCCGTTAATTTTCTGGATATCAATGCAGAGGCCCATGCGCTTTTAGGACGTGGCAATCAACGTTTGGAGACCCTCAATGCAAATCCGGTCAAACCGTTGGCCTTCGAGATCGGGAAGGTCTCAAGAACGAATGCCGCTTTGGCTTACGCCGCGCTGGAAATGGCCACGAAGCTTGCCCTTAGAGGTTTGGCGGATGCGATTGTGACGGCGCCCATTCATAAAGCCGCCATGCGCTTGATCGATCCGAAATTTCAGGGACATACGGAATACCTGGCAGGGGCGTCCAAAACCAAAACGTTCGCGATGATGTTTGTCAGCCCCAGATTGAAGCTGACCCTGGTGACCATTCATGTCCCGGTCAAGAAAATCGCGAAGCTGATAACGGCCGGGCTTGTGTTTGAAAAAATTTCTCTCACGCACCAATTTCTCCAAAACCGGCTAAAAATCGCGTCACCCAAAATTGCGGTTTGTGCGCTGAATCCCCACGGTTCCGAAACGGGGGACGAAGAACTGTCCGTCATCCGGCCGGCGGTCAAAAAAGCGCAACGGCATCGGATGGACGTGACGGGACCTTTTTCGGCCGATCAGCTTTTTTACGACGCCTATGAGGGGCGCTACGATGCTTTGATCAGTATGTACCATGATCAGGGGCTGGGGCCGTTTAAAATGATTGCGTTTCACGAAGGGGTCAACGTGACGCTCGGCTTGCCGTTTGTGCGGACGTCACCGGATCACGGCACGGCCTTTGGGATTGCTTATCAAGGGAAGGCCGCTCCGAGTTCCATGCGCGAGGCCCTCGCATTGGCCAAAAAACTTGCGGCCCCTTAAGCGTTCGGGAATCCTCCATGTCCACTCAAATCGAACTTCTTAAAAAATACGGTCTTTCGGTCCGCGGTTATTTGGGCCAGCATATCCTCATCGACCCCAACATACAAAAAAAAATCGTCGATGCCTTGGATCCGGGCCCCAAAGATCTTGTTTTGGAAATCGGTCCGGGGCTCGGTGCGTTGACGGAACAGATTTTAAAACGCGGCAGCAAGGTGTGGGCGGTTGAAAAAGATCCGCGTTTTGCCGAAATCCTCAAAGGGGAACTGGGGCCGGCATACAAGCAGCAGCTTCAAGTGATCCACAACGATATTTTGGACGTCAAACTGGAACGTCTGCTGCCCCGCAAACAAAAAGCCAGCTGGAAAGTCATCAGCAATCTGCCGTATTACATTACGGCCCCCATCCTTCTCCATGTCCTGTCTTATCGCAAGATCGTGACCCACGCGATTTTCACCATGCAAAAGGAAGTTGCCAATCGTCTGAAGGCGACGCCGGGGACGAAAGACTACGGCCGTTTGAGTTTGGCAGTCCGTTACGCAGCGGATGTGCACTATCTTTTTGATATCCCGCCGACATGTTTTGCGCCCCCGCCGGAAGTCAACTCCAGTGCCGTAGAGCTTGTCTTTCACACGGGGTCTCAGATGCCGGAGGAAATCGATGAGGGGTTTCTCTTTTACCTGATCCAACTGGCCTTTAGCGCGCGCCGCAAGACTTTGCTGCATCATTTATGCCATGATCCCAAAATCCGGCGGGATCGCCGGGAGCTTCTGGATGTTCTCAAAAAACTTGGCTTGCCTGAAAAGGTTCGCGGGGAAGATCTTCTCCTTAAGGATTTTTTTGCCTTGGCGTCGGAATTGGAGCAGGCCGTTCAGAAATAAACCGATTAATGGCCGCCGGTTTCTTTGCCGGCTCGATACATTACGATATTCGCTTTTTCGAGCGTGATGAGACCTTCGCGGACGACTTCGTCAAGGTAAGGCAAGAAGGCATTGATTTTTTCTTCGCTGTCCACAATCTCAATGACGATCGGCAAGTCTTCGGACAACCTTAATAATTTAGTGGTGTGCATGTGGCTTTTGCAGCCGAACCCCATGCACCCCTTCATGACGGTTGTGCCGGCCAGACCGTCTTGCTTGGCTTTCAGGACGATGGCCTCATAGAGGGGCCGTCCCTGGTATTTGTCCTGTTCGCCGATAAAGATTCTTAACAACTTACCGTCCGCCGGCATTTTCATAAAATCACCTCTCTCAATTCGCTCTTTAAATGGTTTCGCCCAGCAAAAAACCCAAGCGGAAAACAATAAACCCGGCGATGACGCTCGTCAGAAGATTCATGAATGCCCGCAGAGTCTCTCCGCTTTTCATCAAATTGGCCGTCTCAAGAATAAAAGTAGAAAATGTTGTGAAGGCACCGCAAAATCCGATCATAAGCAATAAGCGCGCGTTGGGACCAAGAAGAAATTTTTCTTCGCTCAAAGCCGCCAGGAGTCCGATGAAAAAGCACCCGGACAAATTGACGGCAAGTGTTCCGTAAGGAAAAGAAGTCCCGAAATGGCGGTAGATCATTCCCGCCAGGAAATAGCGCGCGAAAGTTCCCGTGAGTCCTCCGATGGCCAAAGCGAGCCATTTCATGATTCAAATCCTCCGTAAATAAAAAACCCCCACAATCCCTTCGATGGAACTGTAGGAGTCATCAGCCCCTTCAAGGGCAGTTACAAGGTGAACTCCATCACCTGAAGCGATGGCATTATATTGTTTATTGGCCAGTACTTGCAACGTTTTTATCCCTGTTTCGAGGCAACGCTTCCCCGGGGAAGTCTATCCTTTATTGCTAGGCAATCCTTCGCTATAATACTCCCATCTTGCACGGTGAAAGGATGTCGGAATTTTAAACCTCGCTTTCCGAACTGTTAAAGAATGAACGTAAGCGTTTCCGCCGAACAGAAACTGACTCCGATGATGGAACAGTACCGTTCCATCAAAAAAACACTTCCTCAAGATACCGTGCTTTTCTTCCGTCTCGGGGATTTTTATGAGATGTTTTTTGAAGATGCGGTCCGTTGTTCCGAGATGCTGGATATTACGCTGACGGGACGAGAAGGCGGCGAGGCCGGTCGCGTTCCCATGTGCGGTATCCCTTATCATGCCTTTCAGGGGTATGTCCGCACCCTGTTGGATTTCAATCTCAAAGTCGCCATTTGTGAACAAATCGGAGACCCCAAACTCGCCAAGGGCTTGGTCGAACGCAAAGTAACGCGCATCATTTCGCCCGCCACGTATCTCGATGATGAAGGCAAGGGCAAGCAATTTGAATATATGGCGGCGGTTACGCGGGATGGAAAGATGATCGCGGTTTCCTACCTGGAGTTAAGCACGGGTGAGTTTTATGTGCGGGAATTTCCTCAAGACCGGTTTCAAAGCGAGCTCACACTTTTGGCGCCGCGTGAAATCATTTTGCCGCGCTCGCTGGGCGAGGAGGGCCCTATCGTTTCATTCGTGAAAGAGAGATTGAATGCCAGCCTGACCTTGTATGACGATTGGATTTTCGAACTCGATGAGGCCTTCCGCTTTTTGCAGGAAGGATTTCATCTTGCCTCCAAGCAGAGCATCTCTTTTCATGATCATGCTCTTGCGGTGCGCGCCTCGGGGGCCGTCCTGTATTACCTCAAAGATCATTTGCATTCGGCCTTGGGGCATATCCGGTTGCCGGAACTTTTGGAAGCCAACGAATTCATGGTGCTGGACCGTCAAACCCAGAAAAGTTTGGAGCTGGTTTCGAGCATGCAGGGTGCTAAAAATGATCCGACCCTGCTTTCCGTAATTGATCAGACACTGACCTCCATGGGTGGCCGTACGCTGTATCAATGGGTCACGCATCCTTTACTTTCGGTTGAAGAAGTCCGAAAGCGCCAAGATAGCGTGCTGGATTTGATTAAAAACTCCCGGGAACTTCACGCCGCGCGATTGTTGTTGAAAGGTGTCAAAGATATGGAGCGAACGCTCAGCCGGTTGAATTACGGTGTAGCCAACGCCCGTGATTTGATCAATCTCCTGGTTTTTTTCGAAAAGGTCCCGGAGTTGCAGGGGCATTTGGCGCGATTTGAGAGCGCTGTTCTGCGGGAAATCTCGGGACGGATCAAGCCGTTTCCCGATATTCAGGACCTTGTTCGCCGTGCCATTGCGGAGAATCCGCCGCTTGGCTTGAAAGACGGCGGAATCATTCGCGACGGGTACTGTGCCGAACTCGACGAGCTCAGGAACATTTCCAGAAACGGAAAATCCTGGATACTTGATTTCCAAAAGCGGGAGATCGAGCGGACCGGCATCAAAACGCTTCGGATTAAATATTCGCAGGTTTTCGGGTATACGATCGAGGTCAGTCAGTCCAATCTTCACGCCGTGCCTTCCGATTATATTCGTCGCCAGACCCTGGCCAATGCCGAACGTTTTATTGTCCCGGAGCTTAAAGATTGGGATGAAAAAATTTCAGGGGCCGAGGATAAAATCAAAGCGCTGGAGTATCGGATTTTTAATGAGATCCGGGAAACCCTTCTCAAGGATTTGGATCCCCTGCAGGCCATGGCGCGCGCTGTCGGCATTTTGGATGCCCTGGCATCGCTGGCCTTCGTGGCATTGCAAAAAAAATGGGTCAGGCCGACTATCGTGGATTCGACGGAGCTTCTGATCGAGAAGGGCCGGCATCCGGTGGTGGAAGCGATGCTTCCTGCGGGGTTGTTTGTCGAAAATGATTGCTTCCTGGATTCGGGAGAAAGTCAGTTGATCGTTCTGACCGGTCCCAACATGGCGGGGAAATCGACGTATATCCGTCAAGTGGCGCACATCGTACTTCTCGGACAGATCGGTTCTTTCGTGCCGGCAGCCTCGGCACGGATCGGTTTGGTCGACCGGATTTTTACACGGATCGGAGCTTCGGATGATCTTGCGCGCGGGGAGAGTACCTTCATGGTGGAAATGGTTGAAACCGCGCATATCTTGCAGAAAGCGACCCGCCGGAGTTTGTTGATTTTGGACGAAGTGGGGCGCGGGACCTCCACCTTTGACGGCGTCAGCATTGCGTGGGCCATCTGCGAACATTTGGCACAATGCCCCGCGCGGCCGCGGACGTTGTTCGCGACGCATTATCATGAATTGACGCAACTGGAAGAGCATTTCCCGGCGATTAAAAATTACAATATCACCGTCAAAGAAACCGGTGACGGGATCATTTTCCTGAGAAAAGTGGTGCGAGGAGGTTCGGACCGCAGTTACGGCATTCACGTCGCCAAACTGGCCGGCATCCCGAAAAATGTGATTGAACGTGCGTCGCAGATTTTGAATATTTTGGAGAGCGAGAATACCGAAGCGACGCAGATCATCGAAGGCAAAAAAGAGGATCAGAAATCCAAGAAGGCCGCGGCCCAGCCGACGCTTTTTGATTGGGCGACAAGCAATCATCCCATCTTGGAAGAATTGCGCATGCTCGGACTTGACGGTCTTACGCCTCTCCAGGCCTTGAATAAAATTTCGGAATGGAAAGAACGTCTTACTACTAAAAATTAAAGGAGCGAACCATGGGAATCATTCATGTGCTGCCGGAGACGGTGGCGAATAAAATTGCCGCGGGGGAAGTGATCGAACGTCCGGCCTCCATTGTCAAAGAGTTGGTGGAGAACTCTCTTGATGCCGGGGCGACATCGATCGATATCTCGATTCGAAGCGGTGGTAAGAGCTTGATCCGGGTGTCCGATGACGGCTGCGGCATGGTGGACGAGGATGCCGAGCTTGCCTTTCAGCGCCACGCGACCAGCAAAATCACCTCCGCCGATGACCTGGACCGGATCCTTTCGTTCGGGTTCCGCGGTGAAGCCTTGCCGAGTATCGCAGCGGTCTCGCGCATGAAATTGGTTACGCGGACCAAAGGGAAATCCGCTGGGACGGAGGTTGTGATTGAGGGCGGGAAAACGCTTTCCGTCAAACCGAGCCCCTGCCGGGATGGAACGATTGCGGAAGTGCGCGATCTTTTTTTTAACACACCGGCTCGCCGCAAGTTTTTGAAAACCGATTCGACCGAGCTGGGACATATTTTGGACGTGGTTTCCAATCTGGCCTTTGCGAATCTCGGTATCCATTTTTCGTTGAAGTCTTCGGAAAAAACGCTTTTAGAATTACCTCCGGCGCAAACGTTGCTGGAGCGAGCGGCCGTGATTTGGGGCGATGAGTCTTCGCATGAACTTATCGAGATTGACGGGGACGGCACGGACATTCGCGTGTGGGGGATCATCGGAAAACCGCGCATGGCGCGCGCGAACCGATCGGGCCAGATCTTCTTCGTAAACCGCCGTTGGGTCAAAGCGGCATCTCTTTCTTATGCCTTGATGGATGGGTATCACGGGCTTCTCATGGGCGGTCAGTATCCGATGGCCGTGATTTTCATTGATGTCAATCCGGAACGCGTGGATGTCAATGTCCATCCGACGAAACAGGAAGTCCGCATTTCCAAAGAGAGTGAAATCAAATCACTGGTTTACCGGACCGTGATGGAGCGGCTTCAGCAGGAAACGGACTTGGCGCCGGTTTCGCGTATCCCGCAGGATTTTACGCTCCCCCGGCCGCCGGACTCGCGCGAAACGTCCTATTTGGATTTTAAAAGCGGGATACCGGTCGCTCCGGATGCCCTCAAAATGGCAGAACCGTCGGCAATGAAATTAGCGGAGGAAGAAAGCGGCCTCACCCAGCCGATTGTTTTTCGGGATCAGCTGCGTATTACCAAAGTCCTCGGCCAGATCCATCATACGTTTATTGTCGCCGAAACCGAAGAAGGCATGATCATCATCGATCAACACGCCGCGCACGAACGGGTGATGTTCGAGGCCCTGCTTCGCGATATCCAGTCGGGCTCCCCGAAACGCCAGGGACTTTTGATGGATGAGATTTTGGAGCTTCATCCGAAGCAGCAGGAAATCGTCAAGGCCGCTTGGCCGATGCTTACCCAACTCGGATTTGAGATCGAAAAGTTTGGCGAGAATTCTTTGGTGATCCGGTCGTATCCCGCTGCGCTCGAGGATGACGACCCCATCGCTTGCTTGAAGATGTTCTTGGAGGAAAAGGAAGAAGGGAAGCTCCGGACGACCATCGATAATCTTCAGGAAGAAGCGGCGGCGCTCATCGCGTGCAAGAGACAATCGGTCAAAGCCCATGATCCCTTGACGCCGGCGGGCATGCGTGCGCTTTTAGAGCGCTTGGCGCATACGGAAAACCCGTTTAATTGCCCTCACGGGCGTCCGACTTTTTTTAAGTATTCTTTTTTTGATTTGGAAAAGCAATTCAAACGGAAGTAAATGAAACGGCGGAGTGGGCCTTCCGGTCCGTCGCAGTTTCAGGCTCTTTGATTTTCTCGGGGTTGCCGGCACTTTGCCCGTAGTGGTGGAATCTGTGATGGGAACGAATCCCTGCGCGGCATTGGCCTTTTGCGGTGGAAAAATCGGATAAACGCTTTTTCGAAACCATTGCTTGATCGAAGTCAAATCAAGTAGACACGATTTACCCCTTTGATGTGAACAACAACAAAGGAGGGTATTCGTATGAATCAAGCAATCGAACCGAAAACCATCAAGATGTGGCCCGCCTCCGAAAGGCCTCGCGAAAGATTGATGCAACTGGGGGCTGCCGCTTTGTCCGATGCCGAACTTGTGGCGGTGCTGCTACGAAGCGGGATCCGGGGTAAAGACGCGATTACCTTGGCGCGTGATTTGGTGAATCAATGCGGCGGCTTGCGCGGTCTTTTCGCCATGAGCGGGCATGATCTCCGGCAAGTCAAAGGTTTTGGTGCGGCAAAGGCCGCAACCCTGCTTGCGGTTGCCGAACTTGCCCGGAGGCAGCTGAAAGAGAATATTAACGGTAGAAATGTGATTCGGGATCCCGAATCCGTGATGCAGTACCTTTATAGTTCCCTTCGGGACAAGACCCGCGAAGTTTTCAAAGTCCTCTATCTGAATAAAGCCAACTGTATTATTTCGGATCGCGATTTGTTCCACGGCACTGTGGATGAGGCGACGATCCACCCGCGCGAAATCGTCAAGACAGCGCTTGATTGTTATGCCACGGCCCTGGTGCTTGTGCATAATCATCCGTCCGGGCGTATTGAACCAAGTCCCGAAGATCGTCAGATGACCAAGAAAATACAGGAAGCTTGCGCGACTGTTTCCATCCGTGTGCTGGACCACATCATCATCGGTGATAACCGTTTCTTCAGTTTCTGCGAGAACGGATTGCTTTCGGCCTGAAGACTTCGCGGGTGGCCGCAGCTGAATGGGACGGGAGAATGGCTTTAGCGATTAGCCGAGATATTTTTTGATGCAATTTAAGGCCTGTTGGCCGGTGATCGGTTTGGCGAGAAAAGGATATCCGCCGATGATTCCGGCATGATCTCGGACTTCTTCTTCCAGCACATTTCCTGTCAGGAAGACAACAGGGATTCCGGCGGTTGCGGGATTTTCCTTGAGCCGTGATGCGATTTCAGGTCCCATGATCCCCGGCATGACGACGTCCAAAAGGATCAAGTCCGGTCTTGCTTTTTGGATGACCGACATAGCTTTGGAAGCCTGATTTTCAGTGATGACGTTGTAAAGTCCGCTTGCTTCAATATCCAGCTTGAGATTTCGCGTGAACTCCTGTTCATCGTCGACGAGGAGGATTTTTTTCTTTTCCATGAGAGCCCCTGTTTCTAGGTTTTCGATTGGCCGAAATTACCCTTGCGCTTTCAAAGAAATTCGGCATCATATCCATGAAAGACCCGGTTTGATGCCATGTTCATGATCGAAAATAAGCTGAATAATCTGTATAATTCATCGTCAAAATCCCTGATAACTTTCACGGAGGTTTTTATGAGAGATAAAGCCATTTCGTTGATTCTCGTGGTCCTTTTGGTCGGTATCAGTGTCATGGCCGGTACCGGAACGGCATTGGCCAAGCAGAATCGGCCACCCGTCCCGGCCGGTATGCCGAACTGGGATCCCGCGGACGGACCTCCCGGATCTGTCGGTGGTCCCGGTTCAGAAGCCAATGAGGGCTCCGCGGTTGTGGTTAAAGGCAATCCTTCGGTTCCCCCGGCTGCAACAACGCCGGCAGAAGCTGCAGAGGTAATGACAAGGCCCGGTGCCGAGTGGTGGATCCCAACGAAGCCTTACGAGCTCTGGAAAAAGGACAAATTGGAAGCGCAATATCTACGACTTCAGGAGTTCCAAAAGAAACTGACAACCGAAAAACCGGACGACACTCGCATTGCGCTTATCAATGATCAAATCCGGCAAGCAAAGAAAATTCTCGACAGGACCTTTTAACCCTCAATCCGCACCGGGTGATAGGCCGGGGGCAAGGATTTTGCATTTTGGATTGCTCTTGGCGTGACGGCAGGCCCCATGAGTGTGCGGTACCGTGAGAATACATTCAAGGCGTGGCTTCAATTCTGAGTCTGTGATGGTTCTCCGTTGTCTGTCAAGCCGTTGCGACCCATTGACGAAAAGGCGTTGAATTCAAGCAGGGGGTCCCCGAGGCATGAGCTCTCAATATTGGAAGTCCTTCGGCAGGTCCGGCGGCTATGTCTTGTTCCTTGTGGCCTGTTTATTGTGTGCGGAAATCTTCATCCGTTGTATCGGGCACCATGACGTGGACGGTAATTTCTACATCCGCTTCCGGAAACTCAAGCCTTACTCTCTTCCGCTGAAGAGTGTCCGTGAAAAAGTAACAAGGTACCTGGCAACGACCCATCCTTCCGGTCTTTATGACCCTGTCCTTGGCTGGACGCCGACGCCTGATTTCTGCGAGCCAAACCCGGGGTATTGTTATGACGGAAACGGTATTCGGGTGCTTAATGCCGGTCAAGCGTTTTTGGAAAAACCGCAACGAGATATTCTCAGGATCGCAATCTTCGGCGATTCGTTTGTGCACGGCGCGCAAGTCCCTTTTGCCGAAACCTGGGGGTATCTCTTGGAGCAGGCGTTTAAAAAAACCGGTTTACAAGTGGAGGTGCTAAATTTTGGTGCGCCGGGATATGGAATGGACCAGGCTTTGCTTCGATGGCGGCAAACCGGACGTGGTTTTTCTCCCGACATCGTCATCATGGGGTTTCAACCGGAGAACGTTAGCCGGAATGTGAATTTGCTTCGGCCGCTTTATTATGACGTGACGGGCATCCCTTTTGCGAAACCTCGATTTGTTTTGGCCGGAAAGAAGTTGAAGCTCCTCAATGTCCCGACCCCCAAGCCGGAAGAAATGGCCGGGCTCATCGAACATGTAACGGACTGGGGATTGCTTCCCTACGAGTATTGGTACCGTGCGGAGGATTACCGGCAACACCTATGGCTTAAAAGCAAATTGATCGGACTCTTTTTGGACAGAATTGAAAATGGGATACCCTTCTTTTTCGGCCTCAGCTATCGGCGTACGGTTTTTGCCTTAGGCCGCGAACCGGCGAAAATGACTTTGGCGATTTTGCAGGCGTTTAGAGAAGAAGTTGTCTCAAGCGGCGCCCGGTTCTTCGTGGTGCATTTACCGAGGCAACAAGATCTTGATGCGCTCGTGAGGGGAAAAGAACTGCCCTATAAGGAATTGCTTAAAGCCGTCGAGGCATTTTCCGAGGTGGTTCGGCCGGAGGATGCGATGGCCCGGAAAGCGAGAGAAATGACCGTCAAGGGTGTTTGTCCCCGTCATTACAGCAAGGCCGGGAATGAAATCGTTGCGGATACTATTTTTCGATTCCTTCAATCCGAAATCGGTGTCAGTATAGAAGAAGTCGGTGATAGGGGAAAAAGTCAAGACGATATCTTTTAAACAATCATGGCTGATGGGGAGGTCGAGATGGAAAGAAAAAATGTTGTGACCGTCAAAGGGAATGCCGTAACGCTTCTTGGTGAGGAAGTGAAAGCGGGGCAAAAGGCGCCGGATTTTAAAATTCTGGCGGACGACTTAAGCGAAAGGAGTCTCGGCTCATTTCCAAAAAAGATCAAGCTGATCGCGTCGGTTCCTTCTTTGGATACGCCGGTCTGCGATTTGGAAATCAAGCGTTTCAACACCGAGGCGGCCAAGATCGCCCAAAATGTCGAGATTATTTTTGTCAGCATGGATTTGCCTTTTGCTCAGAAGCGCTTTTGCCAGGCGTTTAGTATCGAACACGTCCGGGCGCTTTCGGATCATCGCGATACCAGCTTTGGGACAAATTACGGAGTCCTGATCAAAGAACTGCGTTTACTGGCGCGGGCAATCTTTATCATCGACTCGACCGGGGTGGTTCGTTATGTCGAGTATGTCAAGGAATTGACTTCACCGCCGAACTACGAAGCTGCGCTGGAGGCCTTGAAGAAAGTCAGTTAG
>JAQTOZ010000039.1 GCA_028713205.1 Candidatus Omnitrophota bacterium | reverse complement strand
CGGCGAGGCAGATCAAACACTATCTTTGACGCTGTCGGCCGGAGACGGGCTCAAAGAGGTTGAGGTCACGCTCACGGACGGAAACGGAAATGAATATGTTCTGACGAATACGATTACGCTCGATGAGACCAAGCCCTTGGCTGATTTCACGATTAACGGCGGAGCGGCCGAGACGGATGTTTTGGATGTCGAGCTTGATTTATCAAAGCTATCGGATGCGACAAGCGGTATTGATAAAGTGCGCGTTTCGATGGACGGCGGCACGAGCTGGACCGTCGTAGACCTTGCGACGTTGACGGACGGGAAATATAAAGGAACGCTTCCGGACGGGAATGGCACAAAAACAGTGAATGTCGAAGTGACGGATGCGGTTGGGAATCAAAATATTGCGGAACAGGCAATCAAGTACGTGCCGCCGGGAGGAACATTCCCCGGCACGATGACGCTCGCCGGCGGTGCGGAATATACGGACACGGCCGTCGT
Organism: Candidatus Omnitrophota bacterium; assembly: GCA_028713205.1. Lineage (GTDB taxonomy): Bacteria > Omnitrophota > Omnitrophia > Omnitrophales > Aquincolibacteriaceae > JAQTOZ01. The sequence goes on along the minus strand of JAQTOZ010000039.1, from coordinate 16,786 downwards.
AACACTCGAATTAAATAATTTGCCGGTCAGTGAAGGCGGGGCTGATCCGGTGGCCCAGGAAGCCTACGAGCTGGATCAGTCCCTGGGGCTTTTTTTCACGGGTAAGGATTATTACAACTGTGCCAAGCTGCAGGAAAAATGGATACGGGCGGCAAACGTAGCGGGAGCCGGAAACGGTTGGTACTACATCGCGCCCGGGGGAGTGCTGTACCGGTGGCTCGGCGGCGCGCGGACAAACAACCAGTATGTGACCACGCTTTCGGATGCGTATTATCAAACGCCTGATCTCCTTTATGATGCCGGGAAGCCCGTGGGGACCGGCGGCGAAGGCATCGTCACAGCGACATATGCGGTCAACGGTGTGGCGCAGGGCAGTGTCCCCGGTTTTAAGATCGGCGAGGCAGATCAAACACTATCTTTGACGCTGTCGGCCGGTGACGGTCTCAAAGTGGTTGAAGTCACGCTTGTGGACGGTCTCGGTAATGAGTTTGTCTTAACGAAATCAATCACCCTTCATTAATCCTTCGCATTTTGATCATTCGTTCCTCCATGGGTAATTTATGTACCCATATAATACCCATAATTCCCGCATGGTTAGAATCAGATCAATTTGATTAAAATACCGCCATTTTTAAATTGCGCGGAATGACATTACTAGCTCCAAAATTAAAACAGATTAAACATTTGTTTTTGTTGGGTGGGGCGGGTCTATAATATTAGTGGTGTCTGGACGCGATGGAATCGGGTTGTTCGGAAGGGATGTGCGGGTATGGAAAAAGATGAGAAACTGCGGGTGCCGAGCGAAAATGAAGAGCTCAGGAAAGCAAAAGTCGCTTTGCTCGAACGGGGCGTCGGGTTTAAGGCCATTGCGGAAAATATCGACGAAGTCTTTTGGGCGACGGACCCTGAAATCAAAGAGATCTTCTATGTCAGTCCCGCCTATGAAATGATCAGCGGGCAGACGTGCGAGAGCCTGTATCGCTATCCCCAAAGTTTTTTTGACGTGATTTATTCGGAAGACCGGAAACAGGTGCTGGATGCCCTTGACCTTATGAAGACCGGGCAGAAATTCGAGTGCGAATGCCGGGTCCTTAAGCCGGATGGATCCGTCCGTTGGGTTTTGGCGCGCGGATTCCCTGTCATGAACTCCGAAGAAAAAATTACGGTTTATGTCGGTGTCATCCGTGACATTACGGAGCGCAAAAATATCGTAGATACGATCCGGCAAGGAAAGCAATTTGCCGAAAGCATCCTGAATGCGGTGCAGTGCCTGGTGGTCATTCTGGATGATCGAGGCCGCATTTTGAGATTTAATTCCTACGCGGAAAAGACCACCGGTTATCGCTCAAATGAAGTCGAAGGGAAAGACTGGTTCGATACTTTTTTGTCTAAAGGCGAAACCTTGCCGGTGGTCCCGGGAGAACCGCAAGCGGGAAACGGTGTCGCGGCACATGGCAATAACAAGTTTCTTTTGACCAAAGATGGCCGCCGGGTCCTGATCGAGTGGTCTAATGAGCCCCTTCGGGATGAATGCGGTCAGATGATTGGGTTGATCGTGACGGGGCACGATGTGACCGAGCGTTATCGAATATAAAATCATAGTGCGGTATTCCTGCCAAAGATCCGTGTGATGTATGTCCTCCGCCTGCCGGACAGGCTGGCGCCTTCTTGGTGGCGGGTCCCAAGACCGGAGACGGGGAACAAGCGGCTATTGCAAAGAAGACTACAGACTCAAAAGGTCCATGGTCTGTGGTCTTTGTTCTAATGCAGGCTGTTAACCGGTCGGCCGTCCGGTTTCTTTGCTTAAGTTTTTCCTGCGGGACTCGATACCTTTATAGGTCCCACTCGATTCAATTTGCTTTGAAGAGAACTCTGAACATTTTGAAATATTTAGAAATGGTCGCGTCAGGATGAAAAAAAATGCAACTTGCGTGATTTGGATTTTGCCCCTTTTTATCTGCGTTCTGTTGAGTTCCCCTTGGGCCCTCGCTAAAATTCAGGATGATGACAAGCCTGCACCGCCGACGCCGGAAATGGAAAAGCAATATGCCGATTTCATGAAACAATACGGCCAAATGGCGGATGCCATGGGCCCCCAAGTCGATCAGACCCTGGCCCAATTGAATCGTGCGAAAATTGAAGAACCCTCCGGAGAAGATCAGCCCAAAGATGCCGATGAACGTGAAGGCGAACGGCAACACCGCGAGCTTCAGCGGGCTTCAATCGACAAGATGAAAGAAGCCTTTAACTTGCTCAAAGACCCGAAGGTCAGCCAGAGCATGCAATCCGCGCAAAAGTATATGCGTGAGAACAAGGGCAAAGTGATCGAAACCATGAGTCCCGATTGGGTGAAAAAGCAGAAGATTATCGAGTATTTCGAAGTTTTGGTCCGTGTGCGGTGGAATTATTACAAGGTGGAAATGCATAAAATCATGAATCAAGATAAGCCGGCGAACGGGCCTGACGTACCGGATGCGGATTCTTCGGTGAGCGGGGACAGCGGGGATGGCTCCGGCGGTGGGACGAATAATGCTCCGTCCAATCCCGTGCCCAGTGAAATTCCCCGCCCGCAGAAATGGGATATCCGTTTTGAATTCAACGGCGTGGGCCAGACATTTATCGGAAGGATGTGGAAGACATTCCCCTTGGGGAATGATCGTCCGCCCGACTATGGTTTTGAAAACTTCAAGCCCGAAGGCCGGCCGTCGGTCGCAGGTATCACCGGTTTTCAAAAAATGTCTTCTTCGAGCGGAAGCTGTGTTTGCGGCGGGAAGGGATGGAAACCCGATCCGAGCGGCGGGGGGTTCGGCGCAAGCGGTTCGTCGAGTCATGCTATCACGGTTTCATTTATGCCCGGGGTGACGATTGACAACAGTGCCTGCCAAATTACGGCGGCCGGCTTTGTCAAGAACATGCAAACCCCCGGTTCCCTCTGGCAGGTTTATGAACACCCGCCTCTTTGGTTCCGCATGACGCAAGACGATGTGAATCGTTTGATTGACAAAGGTTATTGGTCAAAAACCGTTTCAGGTGTGAAACGGCCGGGAGGCCGTGCCTTGCTGGAACTGGGAAAACTGTCGGCGGATACGCTGACCTGTTATGATCTTTATCCGGGGAACAAATACGAGGCTAGTTTGACGGTTGAAATGTTTCTGGAGCCGAGTATCTTGGGGCCCCATTATATGGCGCATCCGGTCCAGGTCACCGAACCGGCCCCGCCCAACCGTGTTGTCTTGAGCGTGCCGGATTTTCCGGGTTATACGGTGAGTGCGATCGAGCCTGTCGACGGCTGGGACAAGGCCGAAGAATTTGTCAAAAAAGAAAACGAGACGCCTCCGCCCGCGCCGACTCTGACCTTGGCCCCCAAAAAGCCCGGCAAGGTGGATTTTAAAATCAAGTGGACGAACAAGGAGAACAAAAAAGGCGAAAGCCCTCCGTTTGATATGAATGTTGTGGAGCTGAGATTTAACGAAGGTTCGCCTTGTTCCGGTTTTGACGATGTCCGTCACTTCGGTGTTTGCGGTACGGACATGGGCAAGACCGATATGAAATTTGGGGCCGTTTCCGTTTGCGAAAATGCTGAAAACCAGATTTGGCTGGAAGCGAAATCCGGGAGTGCCTCTTTCAAGACCAAGCTCCAAATGGACGCGAAGGACTTTGTCGAACCGATGCCGGATGAATTGATCGCCTATCCCGCTTTCGTGACCCTTAAAGGAATTAAAGCAGGTGACAGCCAGAATCCGTTGCGTCTCGAAGCCAAAGTCGAAATTGAACCGGACCGCTATCAAACTGCCGCCCAACTGGATGTTTATCCGTTAAAAGTCCGAACGTTGCGGGTGAAACCGATTGTGCAGGACCCGATCGGGAATCAAGCCGTCCCGTTTCCGGCCAAGGCTATTATGGAACAGACCAACAATCTGCTGAAGCAGGTTTGCGTCAAACTGGACATCGCGGAGCCGTCGATCTTTAAAAGCTCGGATTTCCCCGACAACAGTTATGTCGGAGAAGTGACGTTGACCAATTATCCGCCCGACAAACCGGCATGGAAAACATTGAGAGATTATGGGCGGCAAAGATATCCGGGGTACGAGATCTATGTGTTTTTCCTTAACAGAATTGCCGATGCCTCCGTCGTCAATGACTTTGGCAAGCCCAACGTGAACTGGCAGGAGGATGAACTTCAGAATGCCATTCGTGCGTTTAACCAGGCGCAGGATAGAAAAAATGTTTGTGAAGCTTCTTCACCGGAAGAATTTGAAGACTGGGCTGCCGGTTTTGAGCAGGGGGATTACGCATTCCATCCCCAATCGGGTTTTGAGAAGGAAGGATCCATTTTTATCAACGGCGGCGGAGTCATGGCATCCGTGATGCCTTTGGTGGTGGCGCACGAAGTCGGCCATTACGTCTTTTATCCTCTGTACGGAGAGAATTGTCACTCCAACGATCAGAAGATGATCATGTGGCCCACCCTTTCCCAGTCCTGCGCTTTTCGTGAAGGCGAGTGGCGTGTCGTCGAGAAGCGCTGAATTCTAACGATGGATGATTGCCGGCAGAATCCGAATCCTCATCAGCTCAATGAGCATTCGTCTTGCGGTATGGCGATGAACCTCTTTGTGGCGTCCATCGCAAAATCCATCCGTCCGGTTGATCTTTCTTATTGCAAACAAACGACTTGCGGGTATCATATTTAAAATTACCTCAACGATCATGAAGTGAATGACTGACTTTCGACAGTGAGCTAATCGTTATGGTTTTGGAAATGCAAAAATATTTCAAATATTTCCAAAAGAACCTGTTCAATCCGGGACGTTTGAATTACCTGATTTTGTATGTGACCTCCCAATGCAATTCTTCCTGCAGAACGTGTTTCTTGCATGAATCCTTAAATGCGGACAACGACCTGTCGCTTGCGGAATATCAACGGATTTCCGAAAAACTGGGCAATTTCTCCGTTCTTCTGTTATCGGGCGGAGAACCCTTCCTGAGAAAAGACCTCCGGGAGATTTGCGCTTTGTTCATTCAGCGCAATCATGTGGATACGCTTTCGATACCCACCAACGGTCTGTTGACGGATGAAATCGTCAAAGTGACAGACGCCCTGGCGGCGAATTTCCCTCGCACGGTTGTTTCCGTCAATCCGTCCTTAGACGGGATGCGCGAGTATCATGACCGGTTGCGGGGTGTCGCGGGCTGTTTCGACCGTGTGATCGAGACGATACGGGCACTGGAGCGCATCAAGGAAAAGCACCGGAACGTGCAAATCATCGTGAACTCCGTCGTGCAATCGGACAACATTGAGGAACTGAGGCGTTTGTGTGATTATCTGAAGTCCTTTAACCTGGATTATCAGGCCTTCGAGCCTTTGCGGGGAGATTGCCGGGATGAGAATCTTAAACTTCCTTCCGACAGGGATATGAAGGATTTGCATCAAATGATTGCCGCGGCCCGGAAATGCCGTGCCCGTAATGTTTTCGAGAAAATGGTCGTGACCGGTTCGCTACGATATATTCAAAAAATCAAGGAAGACGCGTTGATTGGGAAAAACTGGCCGGTGGCTTGCGCTGCCGGGAAATCGATTGCGGTGATTTATCCGGACGGCGGGGCGGCGTTGTGTGAACTCAGACCGGTGGCGGGGAATTTGCGGGAGCATGATTATGATTTGCCTGCGATTTTGCTGCAAGTGAGCGGGCAGAGCGGGCTTCGGGAACAGCAGACGATGTGCTCCGGTTGTACGCACATTTGTTTTCTGAACGCATCTTTGGCCCGGGATTGGAAAACGATGTTCAAAATTCCGTTTTATTATTTTAAAAAATGATCAGCGTTATCATTCCAACGCATAACCGGCAGGATGTTTTGATCAGGACCCTGACTTCCCTGGAGGAGCAGGATTTCTCCAAAACGGATTTCGAAGTGCTTGTCGTCGATGACGGCAGCCAGGACCGGACCCGTGCCGCCGTAGAGGATTTCCGGAGCAGAACGGACATCCGGCTCCGTTATTTCCGCCAAAAGAAGGCGGGCCCGGCTCAGGCTCGGAATTTGGGGGTGGACGAAGCTTGCGGAGATCTTTTATTGTTCTGCGGTGATGACGTCCTTTTTGCCAAAGATAATCTTTCCCGCCATGCCCAAATGCATCAAAAGATGCCGGGGCATGCCGTCCTGGGGGCGGTTTTATGGGACCCGTCGATACCGCTGAATGATTTTATGAGGTTCTTGGCTCCGGCCGGCCCGCAATTTCGTTTCCATACGATTCGCGATGTCCGGCAGGCGGGATTCCATCATTTCTATACGGCGAATATCTCATTGGACAAAAAATGGTTTCGGGAAGCAAGGTTCGATACGCGTTTTAAGTCAGCGGCCTTTGAAGATATCGATCTCGGATTGGTGCTCGAGAAAAAAGGGCTCAAGGTCTTTTACTGTGCGGAAGCGCGGGTGTATCATGCGCATTATTATCGGCCCTGGATGTTTTACCGGAGGATGTACCGGGTCGGAAAGAATATGACCGTTTTTTGGGACAAGCATAAAACGTCAATGCGCGATTTGATGAAAATAGGTTTTCATTACGGCCCGTTCATGGTATGCCCCTATGGTTTGAATTTGTTTCATGCCGTTTCGACGGTTGCAGGAAAGTCTCGTTTGGTGAAGCATCTGTCCTTGCGGTTGCACTGGAACGCGAATATATCCCGTTTTTATTCAAAAGGGATTATTGAAGCATTCAAACATCAAGAGTCTGAGAATGATCCTGGGCCGTTTGCATCGAGTCCAAACAGCGGGCGGCCCTCGGAGTGACGAATGGCAGATAAAAGAGATCGATCATGAGTGAAAAGACCATTGTGGTGATGCCGGCCTACAACGCTGCTTTGACCCTCGAAAAAACCGTGGCGGACATCCCTGCCGGATGCATCGATGAAATGATTCTGGTGGATGACGGGAGCACGGACGATACGGTCGCGATTGCGAAGCGCCTGGGTTTGACGGTGGTGACGCATCCGCAGAACAGGGGCTATGGCGCCAGTCAGAAAACTTTATATCCCCTGGCCCTGCAGAAAGGTGCGGACTACGTGGTGATGTTGCATCCGGATTATCAGTATGACGCGCGTCTTGTGCGGCCTGCCGTGGAGATCCTGAAACTCGGCATTTGCGATTTGTTGCTCGGCAATCGTGTCAGGACCCGAAGCGAATGCCTGCGGTCCGGTATGCCGTTGTACAAGTATCTGGCCAATCGCTTTTTGACCCTTGTCGAAAATATGGTGCTTGCGCAGAATATCGGGGATTTTCATTCCGGTTTCCGTGCCTACCGGCGAAGCGTGCTCGAAACCATTCCGTTCTCCGGCAATTCGGATGGTTTTGCTTTTGACTCCCAATTATTGATTCAGGCCGTTCATTTTGGATTTGTCCTGGGAGAAATTCCCATGCCGGTGCGTTATTTCGAGGAAGCCTCATCGGTTGATTTTATACAGGGGACGGGCTATGGGATCGACACTTTAAAAACCCTGGGCGTTTTTTGCCTGCACCGGCTTCATCTCTTCCGTTCGCCGTTACTTCAGAGGCGTTCTTGAAGACCAGAAAGATCCTCGCCTTTATTTTGCTGATTGCTTTTGCGATGGTGATCCATGGTTTTGTCGCGCTCCATTGGAGTTACTCGTATAACAGCGACGATGCCGTGGTCGGTATGCGGTCCTTCCATCTGGTGGAGAACGGACGGTTGGAGGTCAGTTACTTTAAAGGGGACTACTACGGAGATTTGCCTCAAATCATCCAGGCCCCGGTGCTCTGGCTGACGGGGCATAACATCATCGTCATTAGGATTTTTGCCCTTTTCTACTTGCTTCTTTTTTTTGTTTTGCATGCGATTTTAACGACGCGCTTGCTTGGGGCACGTACCGCGGCCATCTCTTTGATGCTCATGTCATTGGCCAGTCTCTCGATTTTGAGAGACACGACCATGTTTTATTTTTTCCTTTGGCCTGCGCTGAATATCGCTGCGTTGCTTTGTGTGACGTCCGCCTTTCGCGGACGCTTCCGCTATCTCCGGCATTTTCTGATCGGTCTATGGCTGGGGTTAGGGTTGTGGTGTACGGGTCAGACTTATCTTTATGGTTTGGTGGTCGTCGTGCTTCTGTTCCTGGGTTCGGAGGAATGGGGAAGATTGTCTGCGAATATGACCGGCTATGCCGGAGAAGTCTTCGGATTTTCCGCAATCGCAACAAGGCTGATTATGATGTCGGCGCTCTTTTTTCTCTTTCTGCATGCATTCGTGGGGAATGCCCCGGAGCTTTCGATGGCGCGGCAGATTTTGTTTGTATTGATGACGGGCATGGGACTCGCTTTGTTGATGATCAGCCGGCGGAGGAAACCGTTGATTCTGAGCGGTGCCTGTCTCGCCCTGGGATTTTGTGCCGGAATGGCGCCGCGAATTTATGATGCGGTATTTTTCGGGATTGTCCCGATGCACCGGGGACGGTTTACTCCTCCGCTCCTTGAACGCTTGATGGATTTTATCCGGAATATTTTTCCGTTCTTATTTGGGGCTCCCAGTTCCTGGGAGTCGGCTTGGATTCCGAGAGCGCTGTGGCTTCTTTTCGCAGGGGTGATGATCGGGTGCTTGGCCATGTTTTTCTGGATTCAAAGGCGATCACTTATGAAGTTCTTGACATTATCCAGGATTGATCGCGAAGACCGGGGGGCGATTGTTTTTGTGTTGCTCTTTGGAGTCACCCTGGCCGCTAATGTGTGCTACCTCTTCGGCTTTTTAGAGACACGGCATGCCATTGTTGCTTGGCCTGCCGCAGCGGCGATGGTGGTTTTTTCCCTGTCACGGTTGATGCAAAAGTATCGAAAAACCGGAATAATCATAACAGTGTTTCTGGTGACTCTCTTATCGCTGCAACGCTGCCGGGAACTGCAGCAGGAAGTTTCCGCCTGGCATGCCGCTCAAGGCAATATGATGACCTCCTCGAATATGAACCCATTGCTGGAATTCCTGTCCGTGAAAAATATCCATGTGGGATATGCTGGTTTTTGGCAAGCTTATGCCATTGATTTTCTTGCGCGGGAAAAATTTATATTTGTTCCTTTTGAAGATTATGACCGTTATCCGGAGTTTTTGAAAAAAGTCAAGGCCGGCCCCCGTGTGGCTTATCTGATCGGCCCGTTGACGGGATTGCCGTACCGTGTTTCTCCGAAATTGGGGGAAACGTCTCTTGAGACGTTATTGAGTTATTATCGGAGGTTGCGCAAGCGGGGCGTTAATTTCAGGCCCGGTTTTATCGACCATTTACAACGGCAAAGAATTATTAAAAGGAAAAGGGCGGGCGTTTTTGACGTATGGATTATGACCAATCATCGCTGAGGCGCGACATGTCCGATGGCCGGCATCAAGTGCCGTTCCAGGGGATGGGGTATGGGCCCGATAAATGGAAAGCCTTGGACGTTTTTTGCCCGCAGGCCCTCAATCGGATTTGTGCGCCGTTATTTAAGAGGAAATCATGAAGTTGAAAAAAATTCTTATTTTTGTTTTGCCGATTGCCTTCGCGATGATGATCCATGGTTTTGTCGCGCTCCATTGGCGTTATTCGTTTAACAGCGATGAGGCTGCGGTCGGCATGCGTTCCTTCCATCTTGTTGAAAACGGGCGCCTGGAGGTGAGTGCGTTCAGAAAGGACTACTACGGGGATTTGCCTCAAATCATCCAAGCCCCGGTGCTCCGGCTGACCGGTCACAACGTTGTCGTCATTAGAATATTTGCGCTCATCTATTTATTGTTGTTTTTTATTTTACATGCGATTTTAACGACGCGCTTGCTTGGGGCACGTACCGCGGCCATCTCTTTGGTGTTCATGGCATTGGCCAGCCTTCCGATCCTGACCGATACGACCATGTTTTATTTTTTCCTTTGGCCTGCGCTGAATTTGGCGGCCTTGCTTTGTTTGACGATCACCTGCAGCGACAGGTTTCGCCATTTGCGCCAATTCCTGATCGGCTTTTTGCTGGGGCTCGCTTTATGGTGTACCGGGCAGACCTATATTTATGGCTTGGTCACCGGCATTATCTTCCTTCTCGGTTCGGAGGAATGGGAAAAAATATCCGCCAGTATCGTCGATTATGCCGGCAAAACTTTCGGTATCCCCGCAAAAATCACCCGGTTCATCGTTTTCGCGGTGATCTTATTTTTGTTTCTGCATTCATTTATATCAAATGACCACGGATGTCATGTGGCGCGCAAGGTGCTCTTGGCGTTTGTTGCGGGCATAGGAATTGCCATCCTGACGGTCAGCCGGAGAAAGAAGTCTTTGGTCGCAGGTGGTTCCAATATCCTTTTGGGTTTTGTCCTCGGCATGTCCCCGCGTATTTATGACGTCGTTTTCTTCGGAAATGTTCCCCACCACAAGGGGGTATTCGTGATGCCGACGGACGGCCGCGTTTCCGAATTTATACGTAATATATTGCCGTTTTTATTCGGAGCTCCGAGTCCATTGGAGATGGGTATGATGCCGGGAATTTTATGGACTTTCTTCGCGGCGGTCATGGCCGGTTGTTTTATTGCGTTTGTTTGGGGGCAAAGGGCGCCGCTGATGAAACTCGTGACGCTTTCCCACATTGACCGTCAGGACAGGGGGGCTATCATTTTTATGCTGTTATTTGTGATAACGGTGCTGGCTAATTTGTGTTATTTTTTCCCGGTATTGTGCACAAGGTATGCTATTGTCGCGTGGCCTGTGGCAGCGGTCATCGTAGCATTTTCCCTCTCGCGGTTGATTCAAAGATATCGAAAGGCAGGCATCGTCTTAGCGGCGTTTCTGGTTATCCTCCTGTTCCAGCAACGATTCAAAGAATTGAGTCAGATTGTTTATGCCAGTCATGTCAGTCCGGATAATAAGTGCGCACAATCGAATATGGATCAATTACAGGATTTTTTGTCTAAACATGGTATCGACGGGGGGTATGCGGGATTCTGGCAGGCGTACGTCATCAATTTTCTCACCCAAGAAAAATATCTTTTTGCCCCTTGGGAAAATTATAGGCGCTATCCGGGATTAGAGAGAAAAGCTCAATCAGGTTCAAGCTTGGCCTATCTCGTTGGTCCGCTGACTGATTTTACGGATGTGGTTTCACCTCGACTGGCCGGGGGAACGTCCGTGGAGACATTGCTTAACTATTATCAGGAGATCCGGGAAACGGGAACTCCGCTCAGACCCGGTTTTATCGAACACCTTCAGAAGCAGAAAATTATCATGAGACAAACGGTGGGTGTCTTTGATGTGTGGATTTTGACCAATGATCGATGAGATGAATGTTTCACGGACGGTGTCCGGAGACTCTTTTGACAAAAGGTGTTTAGTCGAATTGTGCCGTTCGAGTCCGATAGCCTTCGCGGGAGAATTCTGACTGTGAACAAACGTCTTTTATTCTATTGCCTATTTGCTCTGCTTGTCTCACCGATGCATTCGGAATGCCGATCCAGCGCATCCGGGGTCCTTGTTGCTCGCGCAGCGGAGGAGAGAGGTCCCGGTCATGGGCCTTTGCATCACGGACTGTTCGTCACGGTGCTTCAGGATCCGCCCGTGCTTTCAAGCCGGGATGAAATCACCAGGCTGATTGGTTTCGCGAAAAAAGCGCAAATCCGGACTCTCTTCGTACAAATCTACCGTGCCAATCAGGCATGGTTCCGCTCGAAAGTCGCGGACTCCCATCCGTATGAAGCATGTTTGAAGAGTGTATCCGAAGATCCGTTTCAGCTTCTCATCCAACAGGCCCACGTCTCCGGTATCAAGGTGCACGCCTGGCTGAACATGTTGAGCCTCAGTAAAAATGAGGAGGCCCCCCTTCTCAAAAAATACGGAACGGAGATCCTGACGAAAAATCTGAAACCGAAGAAATCCATCGGGGATTATCGAATCGATGATCAATACTTTCTGGAACCGGGTGATTTGAGGGTCCGGGAGGAGCTCGCGAACATGGTCGAGGAAATCCTTCGTGGCTATCCGGATCTGGACGGGATCCAGTTTGATTATATCCGTTACCCCGATAAGAATCCGGCATACGGATATACGAAAATGAACATGGACCGTTTCAAAAAGGCAAGCGGACGGCAGGCCATCGAAGATGGCAGCCTGATTTGGAACGACTGGAAGCGAGCTCAAGTGACAGGCTTCCTTCAAGCCCTGGTCAACAAGACGCGTTCGATTCGTCCGGGCATCCAAATTTCGACGACGGGTTGTGTCCCGTATTCGCGGGCCTATCACGAAGCCTTTCAGGATTGGCCGTCCTGGCTCCGGAGCGGTCTGGTGGATTTTGTGACGCTCATGTGCTACATCCCGACTGTTCCGGAATTTGAACGGTATCTTGACGATGCCAAAATTCAAGCGGGTGATTTTTTCGTGAAAGTGAATCTGGCTGTCGGGGCCTATGAAATGCTCGACAAACCCGGGACGTTTGCCGAGCAATTCCGGCTCTGTGAGGATTCGGGCGGAGGTGCCTGCGTTGTTTTTCATTACGGCAGCCTGCTTCAAAATCCTGCCCTTACCGAACCATTGAACGCCCGCACGGCAAACCCATGAGCATCCGATACTTCACCGGTTGTGTCCTGTCCATGGCGCGCTATTTCGGAATTTCGAAAGCGTTTCTCTTTGTCTGGGATCATGCTCTGTTGAAACTGGCGGGCATTCGCATGGCGGAGCGTCTGTCCCACGTCAGGATTCCGGGATGCCGGTATTCCGTACTCCTGGATCTTAACAGCAGTGATTTCCATGTGTTTTACCAGATTTATGTTCTGAAAGAATACGATGTCTTGAAGGATATCCGTGATGCCGGGCTCATCATCGATTGCGGCGGAAATGTGGGGTTGTCTGCGATCTGGTTTTTGAACCGGTTCGCGGATGCGCATGTTGTCGTGATCGAGCCCGATCGAAGAAATTATGATCTCTGTCAAAGAAATCTCGAACCGTACGGCAGGCGGGTCACTTTGAAATGCGCGGCGGTTTGGCCGTATCCCGCAGGACTGATTATTTCCAAAGCCGGCCATTATTGGGCCCGGCAGGTCCGCGAGCCCCTCGATGGTGAAAAACCCGATACGCATGCGGTCGTGATCGACGCGCTGTTGAAAGAATCGGGTTTTGCCGCGATCGATCTTCTCAAAATTGATATCGAAGGGAGCGAAAAGCCGTTGTTCGCCCATCCGTGTGACCCATGGCTCCGTCAAACGAAAAATGTGGTGATTGAGTTGCATGACGGAGAAGCATGCGGCCTTTTTGAAAAGGCCCTGTCGGCATACCGATATTCTCCGTCATTTTCGGGAAACCTGACTGTCTGCAGGAATATTTCTCCCAAAGGATAGGCCGGTCACGGTCCTGCGATACGGACAGAAGAGACCCTCCCAGGAGGGGGGGGCGGTCGCATTTTCTTCGAAAGCGGTTTCCCTCACGCCGTTCAAGATAATCCTGCGAAAGATCTTAAGACTCGAAATCCCTTTGCCTTTTTTCACCCTGTTTTTTTTCAGCGTTTTGAGAACGGGGTCCGAGCGATAAGGATCCATCGCGCCTTTGGCGAGACCGAGCAGGGTATTGATAAACCCGTTCATGTGCTTGGCATAAATCGACAGGGGTCTGAATTTAAAATCGAGACGTTGCTTGGGATCATCATTCAGAGCGCTGCTCCGGTACTTGCGGATGCCATGATCGATGCACCAATTCATGACATCACGAAAAGTCGCATAATCGAGATGAAATTCGTAGGCCAACGAATCATCCATGCCGAAGTACGCGTCGATCAGGCAATTCCCGGAAACCAGGCATAGATCAAAGGCCGCCAATTTTCCGCGGATAAACCAGAGGAAATACCTGGTTTGTTCCGGCATATGCTTCGGGATATTTTGAAAGAATTCCCGCGGGATTTCCCCGAACCGGACCGTGCCCTTTTGGAAAGTCTCGAGGTAAAGTTGATAGGCTTCGTCCAGATAGGGCCCCAACTCATGACGGACCTCCGTCTTGATGGCGGGGCGGCAGTCGATGTCCTTGAATTTTCTTCGAATGTCCTTGCGGGTCGATTTGCTCAAGGAGGTCAGATATTCATCAAATGACCGGAAATGAATGTCCAGTTCCACGGCCGGATAACTTTCGATTTTGTGAAAGCCGTGTTTTAAAAGAGGGCTCAAAAAGTCGGAGTAAGCATCGGGAAAATCTTTGAAAATGAGAAACGAGGCCTGCTCCTTTGCGGCCGTACGAACCATTTCGCCGAGCAATGCCGGAATAACGTCCGTCGGACATTACCTCCGGTCGATTCCGAGGGTGCCTTCACCGGCGGGTGATCCGCAAAACAGTATGCGCGGTCTTAAAAACCGCGGCATGATTTTCCGGATGATGGCCGTCCATGCCTTCAAAGGCCCTGCGAATGTTGCGTCAAAGGCGTCATCCATCATAAAGCAGGGGGCGACGCCGATGAGCTTTGTCTTCGCATAAATTCCAAAATAATAAAATTTCAATTGCCGGGTCAGTACCTCTTCGAGGGTCTGATGAAAAGCATAGCTTTCATGGGCCTGGGGGAATAGGACATCCCAATGGTTTTGATCAAAGTTCCGCACGGATTCGAACCGTTTGACTTCCAAAGATGTATTGATTTGACCGCCCGCCATGATGAAAAAACCTCCGCTCATAGTATAAAATGAAAACAAATATCAGACCAGAAATGCTTCCCCGCGTGTGGCTCAAATCGGCGAGAGTCATCCCGAGCCGGTTTTTCTTGCGAGCGAGATTGAACGGGACATTTGCAGCTTCCGGAAATCACAAAAGGATTTCATCATCCATCAGGATAGACGCCCGGAGAACAGGTGGAATAAAGTCAATACAAAGCGGTGCCTGCGGGTTTTGATTTTTTCGTGTTCGCATTATCATACATCCCGTGATTAAAGGTCGTCAGCGCAGCATTCCGGGAGAAAACGTAAAGATCCGAAAGCGCGGATGAAGCCGGAGCCGGAAAGGGGGCGCGAAATGTCAGGGGCCATGATGAAAAACATGCAAGGCTTGGTGCTGATTGCGCAGGAACGGTTATCGATCGGCGTTAAGCGCGTATTGCTGGAATTGGGATGTCGGACCGAGGAGGATTGCGAGAGAGGGCGAAATGCCGACTTTGTTATTCTCGATTCGTGTTATGTCCAAACGCAGGTTGTGGAATATTTGAAACAAAGAGAGCAAAATCCGTTTGTGATCTTGATTGCGACCGAACGGGAAATCGCGTGTAATCAATACGATATGATGGAGCAACTGGACGACATTATTGTGATGCCGGAAGAGGATTCGGATGAGGTCGTTGATGCCCACTGGAATTGGTTTGTGGTCCCGATCTTCCATCATTTGTATCAAGGATTGTCCCGCAAAGGATCAAGCGAATGTGAAATGGGAATCGGCATCCCTTTGGCGGTCGTGGGTTAATCAATGAGAGGATGGGATGGTTCCGCCGGGGATATGAGGGCTAAGGCTGAATGCGCAATGTGCGGAAAGGAGTTGGCTTATGCAGGTCACGACGGTGAAAGAAAAGGACATTCATGAAAGCGGGAAGAAGCAGGGCATTCATTATCATGAAATCAAAGGAGGGCTTCCCTGGTTTGAACATGATTTCCAGCTGATTGGCTGGGGACTTGACCAGATCCTTGCGATTACGGGTGCGCATGCCGGTTCAGTGTTTCTTTGGGACGAAAAATTGAAGAAGCTAGTTTTAAACAGGGCCCGGGGACTATCGATTGGCAATCAGGAAGATATCCATCTGCAACTTGGAAAAGGAATTGCGGGATGGGTCGCTCAACATGGTGAAGGGGTGTTGGTCGAAGATGTCGGGACCGATGGGCGTTTTTGCGAGGTCGTCAGGTACGGAAAATATCAGAGCAGCTCCTTTATTTCCGTGCCCCTCCTCTTTGCGAATAGACTGCTTGGTGTTTTGAATATTACTGAGAAAGAAGACAGGGGCGTTTTTACCCACGAAGACCTGAACCGTTGTATGTGCTGGGCAGAGTGTTTGTCATTGGCCTACGAAACCATGCGGGAGAATCGACGTGTGGAAATGCAAAAGGCAGAAGCCCAAAAGAAAAACGCAGAATTGGAAGCCGCTCTCGCGAAACAGGCCCCTTTGGCGGCGCTCGGCAAGGTCGTGGCCCATTTGGCACATGAATTGGGGAATCCTCTGGATGGCATTCGTCGATATACCAATCTTGCCTTGGGACAGGTGGCGGAAGACTCCCTGACACGGGAGTATCTATTAAAAGTCAAGGCCGGACTTCGTCACAGTGTCCGAGTCATTCAGGGGCTCCTTCAATTCAGTAAAAGTTGCTCGCGATATCCCCAACGGGTTTCTGAAGTGCATGAAGCGATCGAGAGAGGCCTGGCTATTTTTCAAGCGGGACAGCCTAGTCAAGAGGTTCAGATTGAGAAAGCATTTTGGGACGGCAGGTTGCTGGTGCGGGATTGCGGGCTTGCCGAGGTATTCCTCAACCTTTGTGTCAATGCGTTGCACGCGATGAAGGGGCACGGGACCATCCGAATTCGGACCGAACTCAAAGATGCAATGGTTTCGATTATTGTTTCCGATTCGGGATGCGGGATACCGGAGGCGGTCCAAAAGAGATTGTTTGAACCTTTTTTCACCACGAAGAACGAAGATGGCAATGGGTTGGGGTTATCCATTGTGCGTGAAATCGTCGAGCGGGAGGGTGGAACGATCCGTTATTTAGGTGCCGCCCATCCGGCCAAAAGTTTGATTCGGCCCACTGCAGACCAGGACGTGAGCCATGAGGAGGAAGCCT
>JAQTOZ010000251.1 GCA_028713205.1 Candidatus Omnitrophota bacterium | reverse complement strand
GAAACCGAAATATCCGATTTTCAAGACCGTGAATTTCAAGAGACGGATTTTGCTCGTGACCGCGCACCGGCGCGAAAGTTTTGGTGGCGGTTTGCAGGACATCTTTTCGGCATTAAAACGCATCGTTCACCGGTTCAAGGACGTCGAAATTGTGTATCCGGTGCATTTGAATCCGAACGTGGCCGAGCCGGCGCATCAAATGTTGGGCAGCGTGGAGCGGATCCATCTCATGCGCCCTTTTACCTATGAAGAAACCTACTGGATCATGGACCGTTGCTATGCGATCCTGACCGATTCGGGCGGGATCCAGGAAGAGGCCCCTTGTTTTCGCAAACCGGTGCTGGTGCTCAGAAACGTCACCGAACGCACGGAAGGCATCGCCGCCGGTGTGGCCAAGCTTGTCGGGACCAACGGCATGCGCATTTTCAAAGAGACCGAGAAACTTTTGACCTCGCCCAAACTTTATCGAGCAATGCGCGCACGCGTGAATCCCTACGGCGACGGCAAGTCCTCGCAACGCATCGTGCAGATTTTGACCCGGGAACTGCGCAAGCCCGGGATCCGTTCCGTCAAACAAATGCCGCGCGGTCTTAAAGTCAAAGCCAGCGTGTAAAAACATGAAAATCGCTTTTTACGTTTATCCCATCGCGTTTCAATCTCCCGGCGGCGGAGAGATCGTCCTGCTGAAGACCAAAGAATATCTGGCCAAGGAAGGCGTCGATGTCAAACTCTTCGATCCCTGGACGGACAAATTTTCGGATTTCGATATCCTGCACACTTTCGGGTCGGTCAAGGATTGCCTGCGTGTGATGGAGGCGGCTCAAGCGGCCGGGACGAAGAATTTCCTGTCGAGTATTTGCTGGTACAGTTGGAAGGCGGCTTGGGGGACATATCCGGAATGGCAACGGCGCA
Source organism: Candidatus Omnitrophota bacterium (assembly GCA_028713205.1). Lineage (GTDB taxonomy): Bacteria > Omnitrophota > Omnitrophia > Omnitrophales > Aquincolibacteriaceae > JAQTOZ01. The sequence goes on along the minus strand of JAQTOZ010000251.1, from coordinate 3,214 downwards.
TGCCGTCGCTCGCGCGGCAGTTTGCAAAAACCTTCTGCCCGTTTATGCCGTCCCAAAGGAAGAAAATGTTCGATTGCGCCGACGTGGTCTCTCCGAGTTCGCGTGCCGAGGCCGGTCAATTGAAGCGTTACTTCCTCGTGCCGGAGGAAAAAATGGCCGTCATCCCGCACGGCGTCGACGCGGCCTTCGCCGAAGCGAAAGGCGATGCGTTCCACGAAAAATTCGGGATCCGAGATTTCATCCTATGCGCCGGCCGTATCGAGCCCCGCAAAAATCAGCTGAATGTGATCCGGGCCCTCCGGGGGATAAAGCAGCCGTTGGTGTTCATCGGCGGAACCGTCCCGGCCTACAAAAATTATTATGAAGAGTGCGTGCGCGAGGCGGGATCGAATGTTCATTTTCTCGGAGAGGTCCCGCATCAATCCAAATTGCTTGCTTCTGCTTACGCGGCATGTAATACATTCCTGCTGGCGACATGGCTTGAGACGCCGGGCCTTGCCGCGATGGAGGCGGGACTTGCGGGGGCCAAGGTGGTGGTGACCGCCGAGGGCGCGACAAAGGAATATTTCCTGAATTACGTCAGTTATGTGAGGCCCGATTCGATGAGCGATATCCGGCAGAAGACTTTGTCGGCCTTTGAGCGGCCGCGGGACCCGGCGCTGAGAAAACATCTTCAGCAAAATTACTCTTGGACCGTGGTCGCGAAGCAAACGGCCGAGGCGTACCGGCGGGTTTTGGGAAAGTGACGGATCCTTTGGCGTGGCGAAAGGGGAGTCGATGCTAAAAAAGGGGTTGGTCCATTTCATGATTTTTATTGTCACCTTGTCCTTGACCGTGATCGCCGCGGATTTTGCGATCAAATGGTCCTTGAAAATTCCCTCCAACTTTCTGCGCGGCATTGTGCGTTTCGATCCCGCGCTTTCACCGCCCAAACGGCTCAAGCCGAATCTTCGGGTTGACTTGACCGGAGATTTCCGCGAGTTTCGTTTTCATCTTTCCACCACGAACGACGGGTTCCGGCGCAGTGACGCGCCCGGCATCCGGGAATCGGTCAAACCCGATGTGATTTTGCTGGGCGATTCGCAAACGTTCGGTGTCGGGGTCAATGATCAGGACACCTTTGCGGCGCGGCTGAGCCAAAAGCTCAAGTTGCCGGTGCTGAACACGGCCTGTCCCGGCTACAACACGATCGAGCAATTGCGGTTGATCGAATCGCTTTTGAAGTCGGAGCACCCGAAATATGTGGTGTTGGCTTTCTTTGCCGGGAATGATCCTTACGAAAATTTCGCCAATCGCGGATTGTTAGAAGGAAAACAGGACGGAGGGCCGGCGGTCAAGGGTACGGAGAGCAAGAAGCCGTGTGCGTTGTCCGCGCTAAAGAATTTTTTGGTCAAAAATTCTTCGATTTACAATTGTCTGATGCGCCTCAGGCGTTTCGAAGTCGTTGATCATGGCCTTCGCGCGATGCGCCTCATCAATTCCGAGCCTCCCGCCGAACTGGCCATATTCCGGAGAGACCGTCCTCTTGAGAAGTTGAAGTTCTGGAATGTTACCGAACGCGCAATCCATCAAATCAACCGGGCCGTGACGGCCTCGGGCGCCAAGCTGGTTTTGCTTAATCTCCCGGACCGTTATCAGGTCGACCGGGCCTACTGGGATTTGTGGGTAAAAAAATATGGACTGTCTCCGGCTCAATACGACCTGTCGGGGCCCAATGCCCATCTGAGACGGTATTGCGAGGATGAGCAGATCCCTTTTTTGGACGTGACCAAGTCCTTGCGCTGGCATGCGGCCCAAGGCGAGTCTGTCTACTGGGCCCTGGATAATCATCTGTCGCCCAAAGGACATGAAGTAGTTGCCGAGTTTTTATTCGAATATTTTGTGGGTGCTATTGCCCCCGCGTCTTGAGTCCGTTTCCCCGTGAGGAATTGCATACATGGATAAACCCTGTCGGTTGAGTGCGGTGATCATTACTTACAATGAGGAGAAAAAGCTTGCGGCCTGTCTCGCTTCGCTTGATTTTGTGGACGAACTCGTTGTGATCGATTCGGGGAGCCGTGACCGGACCCGGGACATTGCCGAGTCCTACCACGCGCGATTTTCGGTGCGCCCGTTCGACCATTTCGCAAACCAAAAGAATTTCGGCATGGCCCAAGCCCGGGGGGAATGGATTCTATTGATCGATGCGGATGAGCGCGTCAGTCTGGGACTCAAGAAAGAAATTCTGGATGTGGCCGGGCTCGAGCATCCTTGCGTCGGTTACTGGTTCCGCCGGGACAATTATATGTTCGGCGGTCGCGTCCGTTTCGGGGCCAACCGGGGCGACCGGCAAATGCGTTTGATCCGGAAAGGCAAAGGGCATTTTGAGGGGATGGTCCATGAGAGAATCGTTCTCGACGGGCGTGCGGGCGAACTCAAGGAACCTTTGATCCACGAAACCTATCAGACGCGCCGGGAATATTTTGATAAATGGAATTTATATATCGATCTGGAGGTCCGCCAGATCATCCACCGCGGTCAGAAGCCGGCGTGGACGGAGAGGCTGCTGAAACCGCTGGCGCAATTTATCTGGTTTTATTTTTTCCGGTTCGGATTTCTGGACGGCTGGCGCGGATTGCAATTTCATGTCCTTTCGGCCTGTTACACGTACACGAAATACAAGAAGGCCGCGGAAGCGCTCCGGAAATAATTGATTTTAGCTGTAAGCGTTAAGCGGTAAGCGATAAGGAAAACAAAAACTCAGGTTCCAAGACCCAAGACTGAAAATAAGACACAAGACGCAAGATGTAAGAAATAAGACAATTGATCTTGAGGGATGAGAGTCTTACCCCTTATCGCTTACAACTTGTTTTGCCAATGAGGTGAACCAAAGATGAAGGTTGCGTTACTGGATTTGGCCGGCGACGGACGTCCTTACGTTTGCAAGGATCTTGCGGGCGGTTTCGGGACGAAACTGGTCATCGGTCCTTCCTTGAGGGCGAAGTGGTTGGAATGGGTCAAGACGCGATGCGTGCGTTTGCCGGTCATGGCCTATGGTTATCTCGCTGCGATTTTCCGGCTCGCCAAGCACAATGTTGAATACATTCAAAACGATCTTGAGCGCGCCGCGAAGGCGGACATGGTTTTCACATGGACTTCTCTGGTGGAGTACGAACGCGAACGCGAGGCGGTTCGCGAGTCACAAAAACGCGGGGCGCCTTCCGTCGGTGTCATC
>JAQTOZ010000250.1 GCA_028713205.1 Candidatus Omnitrophota bacterium | reverse complement strand
ACAAGGATCCAATAGGGATTGACGGCCGCTTGTTGAAACCCTGGATCGCTTGGAAAGAAAAGGAAATTAATACTATCGATCGCCAAATAGCCTAAGACGATCTCGAAAAGGTACCGTCTTTTCTTTTCATATTTTTTCATCAACACATCCGCCAGTCGTAAGAACTTCATCCCTTCACCACCCCGGAAATTTCTTGGCCGAAGATCGCCATGATTTCTTCATACCACTTGTCCGGACTTTTGTATTTCATCATGAAATAAACATTTCTTTCTCTGAGGAATTTATAATCCTCATGGTCTAACGGCTCGGGCGAGATCATCAGGACGGGCAGATTCCGTATCCGCATTTCTCTGGAATGGCGAAGGATATTGCACAATTCAAAACCGTCCAAGAACTTCTGCCAGACATTGCAGATCAAAAGGTCGTAGGGGACCTTATTCAAACGCGAAAGAACCTCAAAATACTGGTTGGCACCGTCAACCTCAAAACCGTACCAGGACAGATAAGTCCCCATCGTTTCCCGCATCAAATGATCATCGTCACATAGGAGTATGCGCTTCATAGAAAATAGAAAGTTGCCGAACAACTCATGATTTGGGTATTCCCCGGTCCCGAAGTCCCGCTGTCACCGTAATCGTACTCGAATGTCCCGGATACCTTGCAGTAATCCCTCACCCATATTTCGGTTTGAAAATTCCAAATCAAGAAATCAACGCGCCGTTTGTGATCGGACCCCCGCGTCACACTCGCATTCAGCTCCCAAAAAGACCCGATACGATATTCGGCATAAACACCCCCCGAATGAACCATTTCATCGGGCAGATAACCGATGACCAAGTCGGCCCCCGGAAATTTCTGGTCCCAATGCGCTTGCCGATAACGGTAATTAATGGCCACATACGGCTGGCTTTTCAGCAACGTTAAGCTGACAAAAGCATCGTTCGCAAATTTGTGGCCTAGATGATCCGCCCCAAAATTGATTTGATCGTCGACTCCCCGGACGCGGTACCATTCCAGATTGATTTCATCTCCCAGTTCCAACCGATCAAAAATCAGTAAACGCTGGACGGTCCGGAGCGTGTCCCGGGTACCTTCCTTTTCAATCGCAGCAATCGGATCGCGCGGCGTCTCGTTCAATTTATATTCGAGTTCCGAACGCCACATCCCCTTGCCCGTTCGCCCGACAAAGTCGAGCTCTTGATGGTCCCTGTTTTTATAATAAGTCGATTTCCAGCGCGCCTGAAACGATGTCATGGCCGAATAAAAAAAAGTCGCATCAAACGAATTGGACATCAAGAAGCGCTTAATGGCTTCCTCCTCTCCGATCTCGGGCAATTTATAATATTCTTCGCTCAAACCGGCTCCCAACCGCAGCCATGGAGCAACCCAAAAACAGCCCTTCTGCTCGATCACATAGTCCCGCTGGCCTTGGGGACGATGATAATAAACAAACCTGCTTCCGAATTGCGGGGCCCCCAAATCCACCGCACGATGATAATTCCATTTGTCGTCCCTGCGGTATTTCCTTTTGTTAAAAAGCCATTGATACAATTCGCGCGAGTACTTCCATTTTCTTTGCTCGATCAATATTTCGGCGTAGGCCCTGTGAACCTCCGCATCCTCGGGACGGATCTGATTGAGTTTGGCAAAAGCAACTTCCGCCTTTTTCCAATCCTTTTTTTGGACCCAATACCCGCCGTCGAGAGTCAGAACCGACGGGTCGTCCGGCGCCGCACTTTTTTTCAACCGGTCGATGAATTCACGCGCCTTATTCAGATTGCCTTCATCCAGATAATAGCTGGCCGCCATTTCCAAAAGATACTTGTCTTCCGGTGCCTCCGCGAGCAGTTTTTGGATCCCGGACATCGCTTCGCCGCGACGCCCCAGCTTCCAAAGGATCTCAGATTCTTCCCGTTGCTTCGAAAAGATGTCACTCGTTTTCGCGAATGAGCTTGAGCGCCTTTTCGTATTCTCGTCGGCTTCCGTTTTTTTCGCCAAGAGCGGCAAGAACATCCCCAAGGATATGATGAGTATGATAATCCCCATCTTCTTTCCGGTGGTAACGTTCCAGCATCTCTTTGGCTTTCTCGTAATTTTTGGCATCAAAGTACAATGCTCCCAGTGATTTCAGAATTCCCGATTGATTTGGATTGCGCGCATACATTGCTTCCAGAAGTGCAATGGCTTTATCCGTTTGCTTCTGGCTGACAAAGAGATCCGATAATAAAATCAATAAATTTTGATCGTCCGGAAACTGTTCGACTGACTTTTCGATAAACGACATGGCTTCTTCCGGCGCGCCATGGTTCATGAGCAACCCTGCATACCGTAGGGCGTAATCTTTATTCTGAGGGTTTTCTTGGACCATCATCCGGAAATACCGGATGGCCGTATCGAAATCACCCGTGAATTCATAAAGCTCAGACAGCCGGATTTTAGCCAGGGCGTCCTGCGGGTATTTTTGCAGCAATGCCAAATAGATTTTCTCAGCTTCCCGTGGCATGTTCTTCAAACAATAGAGACGGCCCAATTGATGATACGTATCAACCGGCGCATTGCCGCGTGCTATTTCCGCGGCATCATACCGCATTAACTTCTCGGTCTCTTTTGCCAGGATATAATAGGAAAGCAATTTGGTACGGGTGTCCGTATCCTTGGGGCTCAAGCGAACGATTTCCTCCCAATACCCGCTGGCCTTGTCATCGCGCATATGATCTTCATAAAATCGCGCCATGACATAATAAAGTTCGATGCAATACGGATTCAAACGGACCGCCTTGATTCCGATATGCTCAAAGAGTTCATCTTCATCGTTATAAGCAAGCGATTTGAGATAGCGTAAGGTATTTTGAATATCACCGGGATCTTGATAAAACTGGCGTGCCAAATAAAACCGGGCACGCTCCAGGTATTGGGCCTTCGCATAATAAAGCCCGATCTGTCTTTCGCTCGGGAAAAGCTTGACGCTAAAGACCACGATCGTCAAAAAAAAGGCCAATGATTTCCATAACGGAATGCCCATATCAAGGTTCCTTTATTACCATTTCGTAATTTCTACTTTCGCCCAGCCTTCCAAAGGAATTCTGACTTCCAACTCACCTTTCCGATTGGATTTGGCCTCGGCATGGTAGAGCAACTTGTCGTCATCCCATGCCCGGATTTTGACGCCATATTTGGCATGAGGCCACATATTCACGAACCGGTAAAAGCCGTCCTTAAATCCGCGCGTTTTAAAAGTTATCGAATTTTGCGATAGGGCCAGTTCATTCATTAAATTCGCAGCTTCCGCCAGATAAGGCAAACGCGGAGGTTTTTCCGTCAAATAAACTTCCGCCTCCCCAAGATCACCTAAATACAAATACAGATGATCAAACCAATAAGAAAACCCGATCACTCCCTTGGATTTCTCCAAATCCGGATAAATGCCCGTCTGATCAAAACGAACCGTCCGGCAGCTGCCATATCGACTGAAACGCCAACCGCCGTCTCCCAAGTCCAGGATCTCGCCTTGCAAAAAACCTTCGACGCCGGAAATATACTCTGAGGTAAAAACGGGAATCACTTTTTGTTCCAATGCATATTCGTAAACTTTTTTTAATGCGTTCAGGGATGCGCGTTTCTCGCCGCTATAAAAGTGGTAATAGATGTTCATCGGAGAAACCCGTCTCGGGACCGCATCCACCAAAGTCGGTACTTCGGTTTGCTTGAAAGTTTCAATGATGTTGGTCAATCCCCCATAGGCCGTTGTCCAGCCTTCCGTATATATATTTTCATTGGAGTTGCTGGTATAAGTCTGGAGTCGCCCCTCCGTTTGCCTCACCAAGGCTGCGATCCCGGTATAAGACGGAATCGCATCATCCAAACGGGAATCCCCTCCATTGATATTTTTGACTCCGATCTGATTGACTAAATCAATCGCTTCAGCCGGAGGCCGGCAATTCCCCGTCCATTGATAGACGGCTACTTTTTTCCCTTCCGGCATCACATTTTGGTTAAGATACTCAATCGCACCTTGCGTCTCGCGTTTCAAATAGACGCTGCGGTCAACGATGACTTTTGCAGCGTTTCCATAAAGCGATTCCGACGCAATATTTAAATCACCCACCATCATCTTTTTGGAGTAACCGT
>JAQTOZ010000038.1 GCA_028713205.1 Candidatus Omnitrophota bacterium | reverse complement strand
CATGCCAAAACCTATGGCCACTTGCAGGTTATCGACTTCGACCGTCTGCGTCCCCCTCCAAAAATGCGAGCTTACTTTGGTGACTCTTTTACCCGGCCGCAAATCCATACTTTGAATCTTTCGTATAAAACCATGGCCGCCATGGACGTCAACAATGACACCCGTTTCCCCCGGCTGCATCTGGGTTAAATCTATTTGCATCTTCAAGATGACCTCACTTCTTTTTAAATTTTTGATAAGCGATACAAAAAGGACAAATTCTCCCAAGCTTTCTCATCACGCGGGCGTATTTTGATGCAGGAAACTTTCTAGCGATAACACAAAAGGGGCAAAGGGAACCAATGAACGCAAAAACCTTGGTTATGATCTCCATTGTTTTACCCCTTTCATGACTCTGTTTAGCCAAGCTAAGACGCGCCCAGCGCAGATTTAAATTCCTGCCACGGAAAATGTTTCCCGGGACAATCGGTATTGGCACCCGGCACCTGACCGTGCTCCATAATATTTTGAGGAGGAATTTTATAATACTTGCGCAGCGTATTAACCAAGTAAACAAGCGATTTCATTTGTTCGCTAGATAGCTTCTCTGCATTAAAATTGCCCACCAGACATACCCCGATCGCTTTGCAATTCATTTCCGATGCTTTACAGTGCCGACCGTCCTCTTGCTTTAGCCATCGCGGCGCAACCTCGATTTGTCCATCTACTTTGCTATGCGAACCATTGTCGATCACAAAGTGATAGCCAACCCCTCCGGCGAAGCCCCTTTTAAGGTGATGGCGGTTAAATGAAAGAGAATCCCCCTCATCGGTAGCACTATGGTGAATGATAATAAACTTCCATTTTGGGTTTGGATAGAGAGGAATAATCGAACGAAGCGGAGAAGCTTTGGGGATCAAAAGTGACTGCCCCATGGATAATGTCGCAGAATCCTTTAAATGATTTGTGCGCATAATTTCATCAACCGGCACATCGTACATCTTGCCGATTCTCCATAGTGTTTCACCCGGAGCTACGATGTGCTTCACGTCCTGGCGCAGTACGGGGACTGTCGGCAGAGAATAAACCGGCGTTTGGGTAACCAGGGTTGTAACGGGAACCGACGTACAGGAATTCAATAACACGGGAATCAATAATATGGAAAGGAGAACGTGTTTTTTCATCTGTTTTCAAAACTGTCCTGTCTTTAACATAACCAATGTACATCCGATCACGGTTAGGATACCCTCTTTCTCGGCCTGTTCTTTCAACACGGCGTTCTCGGCGCCCGGATTAAAAATGATACGTTGGGGCCGGCATGCCAATATTTCGAGAACCATAGGCGTTGAAGAAGCCGCCCCGACATAAAGTGTTACCGTGTGAATTTCATCCGCAATATCACGAAGCGTTCGATAAACCGGCAGGCCTTCAATATCTTTGATTCGCGGATGTACCGGATACACCTGATGTCCTTTTTCCAAAAGCAATTTCACCGCCTTATAAGAATATCGATCCGGTTTATTTGATGCCCCTATGACTGCGACATTCATTGGCACTATCTCCTAATCTTTCTATGAAATTTACACTTCAAACGAATCCCCGACTTTGAGATCCATGAAATTATTGCCGTACGCTTTATGAAACATGTTAAGTGCCGTTTTACCGCTGCAATGGCAGGGAGCAACGTTTTCCACACCTAATTCTTTAAACCGTCTGACAATTACATCTATCGTCTTGCGGCGTTTTCCAAAAAGGTGAAAACCTCCCAAGACAAGATAAATATTTTCTTTAAATCGCTCCCGAACGGTCTCCAGGATCTTAACAATTCCGGGATGGGCGCAGCCTGTCACAATCGTCAAACCTCGGGAAGTTTTAAGAATCAGAGACTGCTCGGGCATTTTCTTGAACATGTACCGGCCTTCAATTTCGCCTGTGGAATAAACATGATCTGAAACAACAGAGCTTGCGCCGGGATAACAGATCATATTCCCTGCCGGAAGGCTTTTAATAAATCTGCTTTTCTCAAAACCTTCCCGCCCTACCCATAATTGAATCCCAGACCTCATCTTTAATAATTCTTTTAGCCCGCCCCAGTGGTCCCAGTGATTATGCGAGATAACGACCGCCTCTATTTTCTTAAAATCAATTTTCATCTCGTCCATATTTTTCAGCAGCCGTTTGCCGTCACAACCCGTGTCAAACAGCACATGGTCATCGATCAGAGCCGAGAATCCCCAGCCGCTAGCAAACTTCCGTGACGGAATTTTCTTATCAAAAAGGATTTTAATATTCATAAGTCACTCCCCTTTTCCCTTCGGCTTGTTTTTTTGAATGCGGTACCTTTTAGCCAAATGATCGCAAGGCCTGTAATCTTAAAACCTGGCAAAGTCATTGCACACTCCGCAACATTTGCCGGGAATTTTTGTCTCATATTCCGCCTCAATTTGATTTCAACCATTGATCAAGACTCCATCGATGATCCCTGAGCCGGGCAAGTTGAAGGCTCATAAAAAAATTAACCACGTCCATGAAAATAATGGCAGGGGTTGGCAATTTCCAGCCGCCAGCGAAACAACCACAGTCTTGCGGAAAATGCCCCTTGAGCAATAATTCACTGCCGAGCAGCACGATAAAACAAAACGTGAATCCCATGATGGTAGTCGCAGCAAGGCGGGTCATATATCCCAAAACCAGAAAAGAGCCGGTAATAAATTCTACCCATGGAAACAAAAGCGCAATCCAGGGCACGGCAAACGCCGGCAGAAAAGCATATTGGTAAAAAAGGGCACGCGTCTCAGCCAGCGGAGTCAAAAGCTTGCCCATCCCTGAATAAATAAAAATAATTCCGACGATGATCCTAACGAGAAACCACGGAGGGTAAACATGCAGCGGCTGTTTTTTCATCAGTCCACAATCATTCTCACTGAAAACAAAAGCCCCAAACCCGTTAAGAAACTAAAAAAATGAATATAATTTTCCCGAACGGTCCTTGCCTTGTTAACTTCCGGGACCAGATCCGAAGCCCCGATATAAAGAAAATTGCCGGCAGCAAAGGCAATGAGGAAATCCGTATTGATTTGAAATGATATGAAATAGGTCGCGACAGCACCTAATGGAAACATCAAAGCCGAAACAAAGTTCAAAAGAAGCGCATGTCGTTTGCCCATCCCCCCGTGTACAAGTGCTGCAAAGTCCCCGAATTCCTGGGGAACTTCATGGGCCGCCGCGGCAAGCCAAGTGGTGATTCCGAGCCGGATATCGACCAGGAAAGTTCCCCCGACAGCGAATCCTCCGAGAAGATTATGAAGGCCGTCCCCGATAAGAATGAGGTAGCTCAATGGTTTTTTACATTCGGCACTCGGCCGATGGCAGTGATGATGATGTAGAAACTGCTCTAATGCAAAAAAGGTGATAAATCCAAAGGCCAGCCAAATCATAGCCGTTATTGTCGATAAAAAACGGCTCGAAAGTGCCGCCGGAATCATATGAAAAAGGGCCCCGCCAATAAGGCTGCCGGCTGCCAGCGCCACCAGCGGAAGGATTAAACGCTCAAAGATCTCCTTTCGAAGAAGTAATGTCAGAGCGCCGACAAACGATATTAAGCTCATCAATATCCCGCTGAGCAAAATCCAGTAAAATGTATGCATATAACTTTTTTTCTTACTCCCCCAACAAACCTTATTGCAAAATCAGATAATCCGATCCAGTCCCCGCTTCAAATCATGGATAATATCCTGAGGATCTTCCAAACCCACCGAAAGCCTGATCAATCCGTCCACGATGCCTAATTTTTGTCTCTCTTTTTTCGAATAGGCATAATAGGAAACACAGGCAGGGTGCGTAATCAATGTTTCGACGCCGCCCAAGCTCGGAGCAATGGCACATAATTTCAGCGCATTCAAAAATTGCTTCACGCGGCGCAAAGGCCTGCTGATTACAAACGAAATGACGCCGCCAAACCCCTTCATCTGCAATTTTGCCAATTCATGATCGTGATGACTTTTTAGCCCGGGATAATAGACCTTTTCTATAACATCTTTCCTCTTTTCAAGCCATGCGGCAATCTGCAAAGCGGATTGATTTTGCCGTTCCATTCTCGTCGGAAAGGTCTTTAAGCCTCTCAGGAGCAAATAAGCGCAGTGCGGCGCAATAATCCCTCCGGTAGCCCCTTGAAACATTCTTATCTTTTCGATTAAATGATGTGCGCCGATCACGGCGCCGGCAAGGATATCATTGTGTCCGGCCAAATACTTGGTCGCGCTGTGAAAGACCAGATCACACCGCCATTTTAACGGCTTTTGGTTGAAAGGCGTCCCGAAGGTACTGTCGATAATCAGCAGAATATCCCCGCCGATCTTCTTTTTTATCCTGGCCAATTTGGAGAAATCCGCGATATTGAGATAAGGATTCGTCGGCGATTCGGTTAAAATAATCTTAGTGTTCTTCCTTACGGCCTTGATCAATTCGTCATAATGTCCCATTTTGACGATGGTCGTCTCAATCCCAAAGCGGGGCAACTCGTGAACACAAAATTGAAAGGTTTTCTTATAAGAATCGTCCGTCAAAATTATATGATCCCCTTTTGAAAGAAAGGCCAAGAGGGTCGTTGCAATCGCAGCCATGCCCGAGGCAAAAAGGAGGCAATCTTCCCCGCCTTCCATAGCTGCCAATTTTTCTTCCGCCGCCCTCTGCGTTGGATTCCCATAACGGCCGTATTCATAATGAGCGAGTTCTTTCCTCCCAAACCGTTCGATGTCGCGTGTGTTTTTAAAAACATAGGTTGCAGTCTGAAAAATGGGCACCGTTAAGGCATCGCAAAACTTAGCCTGCTTTTCTCCGGCATGGATCGCATTGGTATGAACACTTTTATATTTCATGGTCGTATCCTCTCATCGCTCCAACATTCATTGCCGCACTTTTTCCCCCGGATGATATCGCAAAACGATATCACCCATTTTGCCGCCGATATGGTCCGCAACAACAGAACACTTAGCCATAAACAGAAAAAAAACGGGGCGCGTAGCGGAGGATAATGACTCGAAATTACCTTGCCCCTTGCTAATCACCATGTCAGCGTTTCGAAACAAATACCAGAATGATGGAGAGCACAAAGAAAGCACCGTCCCCGGAGCATCTGAGCCATTGGTGACAATCTCAGCTATTTGAGCTATGCCGCACATCTTCGCATCCTCAATCAGGGCATCATTGATGGACGGCATCGATTTAACGGCATAATAAATTCGTTGGCAGGGATCTCTTCTTTTAATCTCTTCGATCAGGATGCGGTCAAAAACCACTTCTCCCGCGTTATCCGCCAAATAAAGAATGGTTTTGGCTTTATCCAGGGAACGTCTGAATCGGGTATATTGAAAAAATGCACTGCCGTTATTTTTCATAAGGCGATTTTCGGTTGTTAATATTTTTTGCAGTTCCCTTTCCACGTTGAGGGAATTTTTGACGCCATAATCAATAATATTACCGGCAATCGCCAACTCAACCGCAGTCCCCAACCGATCGTGGGAACGCTCGACTTTTTTCTTTAAACGCGGGTAGAGGCGAAGTGCCCTCTGATTGCTTTCCGTTTTAATTCGGGCGTACGGATCTTTCTTTTTCGTTACTTGATTTACGATCCCATAAATAACTTTCCCCATTTCCGGCGGCGAACCGGCCAGAGAAAATACAGGCAGGGCCTTTGCCAATTTATTCAATACCCGCCGTTGTGCTGTCGGCGAGGCTCCGGCCAATTTTGAAGCCTCTATGGCCTGCCTAAAAAAACAGGGGATGCATTCCAAATAAGTTTTCATCGCAAAAAAGATTACCTCCGGTTACCTCGAACTGCCGCATGATTTACCCTGACAACATGGCGAAACCCGTTCGGGTGCGATTCGACTGTTTTCCAAAATCTTATTTAAGATTTCATTCATCACATGGGCCGTTTGAGACTGTGCCTTGGAATAAATAAAAGGTTCCCCGCTATCCCCTGATTTCACCATACCCGGTTCAATGGGTATACGCCCTAAGAAGGGCACCTTTAACTCTGCCGCAGACGTCTCCCCTCCACCCGTCCCAAACAAATCAATTTCGTGACGGCAATGAGGACAGATAAAACCGCCCATATTTTCGATAATCCCAATGACCGGAACATTCAACTGTCTCGCAAACAAAACAGTCTTTCGGGAATCCAGAATGGCCACTTCCTGCGGGGTGGTAACAATAATCGCTCCGTTCAGATCCGGCATGAGCTGGCAGACACTCAGAGGCTCATCGCCGGTCCCGGGAGGCGAATCCACGACCAAATAATCAAGATCGCCCCATGAAACATCACTTAAAAATTGCTTGATCGTCCTCATCTTTAAGGGACCACGCCAAATCACCGGCTGATCGCTGTTTTTTAAAAGAAAGGCCATGCTGACTACCTTCAACCCCGGTTTGACCGTCATGGGTTCTATACTGCCGTCAGGCAGCCCGGCAAGCTGACGCCCTTCGAGTCCCAACATCTTGGCGACATTCGGCCCATGGAGATCGGTATCCAAAAGGCCGACTTTCATACCGCGCATCGCAAGCCCGTAAGCAAGATTGACAGCAACCGTTGTCTTTCCAACCCCGCCTTTGCCGCTAAGAACGATGAATTTATTTTTGATTTTTGATAAATTCTCCTTAAGACGATTTTCCTCTTCTGAATCTTTTCTCTTTTGTTCCCTGTCTTCCATGTTTAGCTCCTGTCTTCATCCAGATAGAATTGAAATAGTTTCCGGGGTATTCCCACTGCAACATAATTCGGCCCCATATCTGCATACTGACGCGATTCAGGAGAGCCGAATGAAAGCGCTAATTTCTGCTCGGTGTAGGATCGAACCGCGACCCCGGCACAAATCGGCATCTTCGTGCACAACATTGTGTTAAAGACATTGCCGTTACGTTCACAGGATTTCCGGATCAAGTCCATCGCTGTCTGGGGAAGAACATAGGATAAGAGCAGATCGGGAATCCCTTCCGTATTTAATCCAATAAAGTTATATCCGTTGGACAATTGCGGAAGAGGTGGGGTGAGAGTCCGCTTATTGAACATCCTGACTTCATCCTTCGAGGATTGACTTGATTCAGAACCCCAACCGAAAGCATGGCGTCCCCCCGGACATGAGACATTGCTTCTTTCCAGCAAAATTGGACTTACAATCGCCTGCCTCATCGCTTCACAAAACCGAAGGCCTTTTACTTTTTTGATACCCATCAGTTCCGGTTTCTCTTTATAAAATTTTACTTTGACCCAATGGCTCCGGTACTGATCGGCAAACTTCAAATGTATTTGATCCATCCTCTTATCCTCCATTTCAATCTACTCCTGTAAGCCTGTACATTCATAATTTTGCTAATGGTCCGCACAATAATTTGCTTCCTTAAAAAAGGCTTCAATAGCCTCTTGGGCTGATTCCGCGTCGGCTCCAACTATTTCAAATTCAAGTTTCGACTTATAAAAAGCACCCAAGGACATAAGCCCCAAAATACTTTTCCCGTTTACGACTTGTGAACCTTTTCGAACGCGAATTTCAGATTCGAATTGCATCAGAAATGGGATAATACGCGCCGCACACCTCGCATGAATTCCTAAGTGGCATGGAATGATAACGGATATTTTCTCAACTACTTCATGTTCAACAGGATTCATTCCACGCCTCCATAAGCTAAGTATTTCTTATTAACCCATTTTAAGATTTCCCCCTGCGCTTCAGCGTGTCGGGCGTGCTGATAGCGGAAACTTTCTTGTGCAATCCATTAAACACATTGATGACTGATGACTGGGCGCCGCAAAGCGCCCGAAATCGCGATTCAATTTTACAAACTGCCGCTTCGCAAAGCGGTCTCACTCCGCACGTTCTTAGAGGCGTATTGATCTCGACCTCGTCCGGATGGAGTTCCTTAGCGATGGCTGCCATCCGACCGGCATCTCCTTCATTAGCGAGAATGAACATCATTTGTAACGCAAAGCGTCCCTTGTAAATTGCCCTAAATTCTTTCATGGACTGTAAGAATGAATCAAAAGAAATGCCTTTCATGGGGCGGTTGATTTCTTGAAACAAATCCTCAGAACCGGCATCAAGTTTCGCCAAGATAAAATCCGCCTGTGATAAATCCTCCCGGACATCTTTTCGGTTCATCAGTGAAGCGTTGGTAATCACAGCGATTTTTTCATTCCTTACTTTTCGAACGGCTTGAATCATGTCGCCTAAATTCTTAGCAAGCGTTGGCTCGCCCGCACCGGAAAAAGTAATATAATCAACAGCAACCACCGGCAACGTCTTAAGTTCGTCTACCACATCTTTCACGGAAACAAAAACGTGTCTTTCGTCCGAAAAAACCTTGGTTCTTCCTAACTGGCAATACACACAATCAAAAGTACAAATTTTCTCTTCCGCTGAAATCGGATCGATCCCTAATGACGATCCTAATCGCCATGAGGCCACCGGGCCGTAGACATAGCGGCAATTTTTCTTATTTGTCATCCGGTTTATCCTTAGCCAATCTCACAAATATGGACTGTCCCGTTGCTTTGAGGACATCATTCTGAAAAAGTTCCGATTTTAGGATATAAAAGCGTGCCCATGCCCTTTGAATCCTCGCTCGCAATTGAACAATTCCCTCCGCATCTACGGGCACAAGGAATCTTACCTTCAAGTCCGCGGTTAATGCCCTGATACCGTGGGCAAAAAGGCAATTGGTCATGGCCGCGTCAAGAAGTGCCGATACAACTCCCCCATGCAAGATATTCCTATATCCCTCTACATCTTTGGTGCACCGGAAATAAGCCTCGACACCGCCGTCTTCCTGAAGCATAAAATCCAATTTCAGTCCTTTTTCATTATTCTGCCCGCATAAAATACAATTTGAATGTTCTTCCTGTTGAATCTGATTAAGCAATGTATTCAAAATATCCCCCCCATGTTTTATGCTTCACTTCACAACAATTTCCGATTCAGCCTTTGAGAAGATATTCCGCGATTGCCCGATAAAAAGCACTGACGGCAAGAATCGAACAATGCAGGTGGTCTTCGGGTAGCCCTTTTAAACAACTCATGATGTCACCCGCAGAAATATTTAAGCCTTCATGGATCGTCTTCCCCACAGCAAGACGCGCTACCATCGCACCGCAAGCGCGGGTAGCATTACACCCTTCCGAGTAGTACTTGACTTCGGCTAGTTTGTCATCGCTGATGGTGAGATAGAACTCCATAACGTCGCCACAGGGACCTTGCAAATAGGACGACCCGTCAGGATCGTTCATCCTGCCATAGATTGAAGGATCATCAATAAACTTTTCTGCTTTTTTAAAAGAAAATGATAATTCCGGCATCAGTTATATCCTTTCTAATTTTTCCCAGATCGAGATGATTTCTTGTCGAACACCGTCACGGCAAAACTCAACAGGCGGCACTCCTTGCACAATCGCCTTACTGACTTGCGCTGAAAAAGGTATCCGGCCGATGACCTCAATTTCATGCGCTCCGGCAAATGCATCTATAAATTTGGAATTCTCCAAATTTAAATCGAATTTGTTAATCACAATGCGTAAAGGTATCTTGAAATGACGGGCAAGCGAAAAGATCCTTTCCATATCATGGATTCCGGCCGGAGTCGGCTCGGTCACCACGACGGCCAAGTCGGTACCCGAAAGCGATGCAATAACAGGACATCCGATACCCGGCGGCCCGTCGATAATGACCATGTTTTTGCGCTGTTCCTCCGCAATTTGTACAGCCGCCTGCCGAATCAGCGAAACAAGCTTCCCGGAATTCCCTTCTGCCACGCCTAATTTGGCATGCACAAAGGGGCCATATTGGGTATCCGAAATAAACCACTCGCCCGAAATCACTTCTTTCATCGAAATGGCGTTAACGGGACACATGCGTACACAGAGGCCGCAGCCCTCGCAATCGATTGTCGAAATAGCATAATCGTCGGTTATCGCATCGAATCTGCAAACAGATTGGCACTGGCCGCATTGGACACAAACGTTTTTATCCACTTGCGCTTTCGAGCTACCCTTGAATTCTTCCGATCGAACAACTGCCGGTTGCAGGAGTAAATACAAATTGGCCGCATCCACATCGCAATCCACCATGACTTTGCTACCGGCCAAAACGGCGAACGATGCGGAAAGCATGGTCTTACCCGTGCCGCCTTTTCCGCTGATGATCACAATTTGTTTTATTGAATTTTTCCCTTGAGCCATTCGATTACATTTTCTCCCGCCAGTCAAAACGAAACCACCTTTTCGCTTTCTTTGATGAGATCATACAAGTCCTTCATGGTCGATAAAGGACACATCTCAGAACCATCCTGATTGCGGATTTTAAGACAAGTCCCGCACGCCAGAATTTTTCCGCCATCATGCAAAAATTTCTCCATCTGTTCTCTGACATTAAATTTTTCATGCTTGAGGGATTCGCATTCCACACCTTTCGCCAGAAGGAAAACCTTGACCGAATCATTTTGTCCCAGCGCATAGACGCCTAACCTGAAAGCATTCCACACCACTTCGGCATCACTCGAATAAAGGATGATCCCGAGTCTCATCTTGAAACCTCCGTATGCGTAATCGAGTCCATTACTTTTATAAATTTTTGCGTATATTCTTTTTTGGCCTTCACAAGCGGTATCCCCTTTGAATAGAGCTCCGCGATCTCACGATCAAACGGAATAGAAAACAAGATCGGAATATTTTGTTCTTTGCAATAGGCCTCAACTTTTTGATCGCCGATATCCGAACGATTAATCACAACGCCAAAAGGAATTTTCATTTTTCTAACAACCTCAACTGCAAGAACAAGATCATTCAGGCCAAAAGGCGTAGGTTCGGTTACCAAAATACAGAAATCGCTTCCTCTAACGGAGGCGATCATCGGACATGATGTCCCGGGCGGAGCATCAATGATAACGGTACGCGTTGGGTTCATGTATTCCTTCACCTGTTTAATGAGAGGCGGCGATATCGCCTCGCCGATATAAAGCTTCCCGTGCACAAACTGAATATGCCCGCATTCACCGACCTCAATGCTGCCGATTTCCTTTTTAGTTTCACCCATTGCCGTTTCCGGACACAGCTGTGCGCACGCGCCGCAACTGTGACAAAGATTCGGGAAAATCATGACACTCCCTTTTTTGCCTTCGGCATTCGGCAAGACGACGATTGCATGGAAGACACAAACCTCCTGACATCTGCCGCAATAATTGCACTTTTCTTCGTCAACCTTCGGGATCGTTACAAAGGCCGGATAACGCGTTTGAATGCAGGGCTTTAAAAAAAGATGGGCGTTGGGTTCTTCGACATCACAATCTAAAAGCTGAACATTCCCGATGCTCAGCGCTAAATTTACGGCAAGAGTCGTCTTTCCCGTTCCGCCCTTGCCGCTTGCAATGGAAATAATCATATGGGACTGACTGCAATCAAAATATCCTGAAAAGCAGAACCTTTCTTTTGTAGTTTAAAACCCCGGCTCTGCAAATAGTCTTCAACTGCCGGCAACCGGATTTTCCCTTCATCATGAACGGTCCCTTCCCTGGCGTGAATTTCGTTCATCATGGCAAAACCTTTGTCATTAAAATCGCATAAGATCAATT
The DNA here is from genome assembly GCA_028713205.1 of Candidatus Omnitrophota bacterium. Lineage (GTDB taxonomy): Bacteria > Omnitrophota > Omnitrophia > Omnitrophales > Aquincolibacteriaceae > JAQTOZ01. The sequence continues at coordinate 5,837 of JAQTOZ010000038.1, read as the reverse complement.
TTCCCCCAGACACCAGAACGCGGAGCAATTCGTCCATAACACGGAGGGGATTCTCAAGGTGGTGAAGCATGTTAATGGAAAAAACAGTCCCAAAACTTCCATTCTTAAAGCTCAACGTCTCCCCGTTTTCGACGATGAAATGAGCCAAGTGCCCAAGGCCGTAATGATGAAGATGAAGTTCTGCAATTTTCTGCATCTCCCCGGAAAGATCGAAACTGATAAACCGGTATCCTTTTCTGGCTAGGGCAAGCGCAAAATAACCTTTGCCGGTTCCTGCTTCTAGAATCGGGTATTGGATGGGTTCTGCTGCTTCCACAACCCAGTTTCGTTCCTTTTCCATATCGAATCCGAAACTCAAATAAAGAGATTCCCGTTCCTGCATTCTCTTATAAATGTCTGATAATTAGGGGCCATCGCTAAGGTTTGCTGGAATCTTACTTCGCTTTACGTTCATCGTATGCCAATCCTGAAGTTAGCGCCTCATTGGGGCAAACACTCAAACAGCTTTCGCAATCCACACATTGTTCGTTCACAACCGCTTTTCCGTTTTCAATTTTAATCCCCCCAATGGAACAGACTTCAAAACATTGCCCGCATCCATTGCATTTATCTAAATCAACTTTAACCGCCATGGAACAGCCCTCCCGTTCATTGACCGCTTTGAGCGCCAAATTTTGAATGAACCGTTGGAACCGAGGCAGGTTTCATCCGGCCTTGATTGAATTTTTCGATAGCCATAGCGACCGTCCCAGAAACATTCGTCATCACTTTGATGCCCCCGGCCTCTAAAACCTTAAATGCATTCGGTCCGACATTGCCGGTCAAAACCGTTTCGATTCCACGGGTCACGATGAGTTGCGCTGATTGAATGCCGGCACCGCCCGAGACCTGCGCATTTGAATTTTCGATGGCTTCATAACTATTTTTCTCAGTATCAAAAATGAGAAAATACCGACACCTGCCAAATCGCGAATCGATTTGAGCATTTGGGGTATTGCTTTCCGCTGTTACCGCGATTTTCATAAATGCATCCTTTCTTTAATGGCACCCGCCTTCGTGTTCACGGCAAGCCTCTAATCCTCCCAGAGTATTCTTAAGAAAATCGTTCAAGGCATCTTTGGCCTTTCCGGCATAGCCGAAAATTTTAACCCCGGCCGCCGCAAACTTTTCCTGAGCACCCATTCCCATACCGCCGGCGATGACATAATTGATTTTATGTCGAAGCAATTCGTCGACCGCACGGCATCCTCCGCCGCCATGCTGAGCTTTATTGGGAACGACTTGTGAACTTTTTATTGTTTCGCCGTCCATATCCACGATACAAAAAAACTGACACTGCCCGAAATGCTGTGAGACATCCGATTCGAGCCCCCGGTCATCATCTAAAGTTATGCCGATCCTGCCCATTGAATCCCCCTTTTTTGAATGTTTTTGCATAAAGTAAAGGGCGGTGGAAAAACAATGCCCCGCCCTTTAACCTTTTACTTGTCGTTTGACGATTCCAATTCACTGATCCGCTTCCGGATATTCTCAAGCTGCTGAGTCATGACTTCAGCCTGATCCTTCAGCAAATTAGTCTCTTCCTCGCGGCTGATAACCGGCCAACCCGCCGATAATCTTTGTTGGCGCGTTAGTCCTGTCGCATAAAACCAGTTACGCCGGCCCCTGCCGCCACCGGCTCCGCGTCCTGCTCCACGCCCAAACCCCAAAAATCTCTGAGGGGCGCTTGTCCCGCAAAAACCACGGCCACCTCCCGTCATCGGCCCCATTCCCATGGGGCCCGTTCCGTCTCCTCCTGGCATTGTGATCACCTCCTCAGGTTTATTCTTTATTGAAAATCGTTTTCAACAGTGGGTAAAAAAATATACCGCAATCCACTATTTTTGACACTTTTCACATAATCCGTAAAACTCAATGACATGATCGTTAATCTTAAAACGGAATCTTTTTGACAATGCAGCTTCGGTCTTCTTTAACAACTGAACTTCGTCATCAATAAAATCCCGATAATCAACCACACGATTACAAGACGTGCAAACTAAGTGGTGGTGGTGATCTTCGCTTTTCGAACCCCGGATCATTTCATAGCGGGCTCGGCCATCGCCAAACTCGTGACACGCTAGAAGCCCCATTTCGACCAACAGAGTCAGCGTCCGGTAAACGGTTACAAGTCCTACGCGGGGATACTGTTTTCGGACTGCCGCATAAACTTCTTCGACACTGAAATGCCCCTCTTTACGGCTCATGACATCCAAGATCAACTCCCGGGCCGCCGTTAATCGGCGCCCGCATCCTCTCAATTGCCCCGAAAACCACGGCGGTCCGCATCCATCTCGTCTCGGCATATTGTACCTTTCCTTATTGAAATTGATTTTCAATTGTAATTTTAGCATCTCCAAACACCAATGCAAGTCTTTTTTATCGCAATCTGGGTGAACTGCGACATTCGGATATCGGCAAATAATGCTGCGATACGTGATTCCATACCGCAGCATTGAATATGATGGCAGCAATGGCAAGCTCAGGATCTACCTTAAAGGCGACGTTAGAAAATATGAGTACACTCTCCCGATTGACCAACTTAAAAAGAAATTGCCTGCCTCCAGCCAGCCTGATTTCAAAAGCGAGCCTGTTATCAGACAACAGCTCCTTCTTGCCCATCAAATCCAGCAAATGCTCGACTCCGGCCGCGCCAAAGACCTGCACCAGATTGCGGAGTGGCTTGGGATTAGCAAAACTCGCCTAGAGCAACTGACTAACCTACTCTTTTTATGCCCTAAGATTCAGGAAGATATCATCTACGAAAACTCAGCCCTGCTCTCTAATATCACCGAACGAACCATTTGACTTATTTCTAGAAACATTGATTGGGTTGAGCAAAAAGAAGAGTGGGTTAGATTATTTCGGAATCGAAATGAACAAACAATCGAGAAGAAGACTTTTCAGGTTTGATAATAATTACTTAAAGCGGAATAACAATTGTCCGGAATTCGTTTAGTCGGAACTACCTTCGAGCTGTAACTTTCCCATGTGCGTTTTCTATCGTCACGTGAATTTTCGATAGCAGTTTCTACGGCGTCATGAGTACTGGCGCTTTTACTACAAATAGCTTTCTCTTTATTAACTCTATCAACTTTTTGAAGATCCATCACGATACCTCAATCAACTTGCCAAGCATGCTATATTTTCTGAGGTCAGGTGCCATTGTTTCAAAAATCGCTTCCTGCTCCTCTGTCATTAAACATGTCTCCAATCCCATACGGTTTGCTTCCTCGGAATCAATAACAAAACCATGTTCTGGATAATTTTCGACCAAATGTCTTGAAATCTTCTGGGCAATATTTTTAGAATACTTGGGCTGCAGCAACCTGGCGGCATACTCCTCACCAACTTTCAGTGCACGAGCCATCTGAGAATAATGAATAGCATCGATCTTATTGATTAAAGGTTCTGTTAAATCCGTGACAAACCGTAAAACTGGCGGCAAAAGCATGTCAATTTTCTTACCCGTTCTTGGGACAATTAGCATCATTGAGCGATCAAACGATTCCAAAGCAAAAACATGCAACCTTTGCAAAGCCTGCACCTCATCTAAAGCCGACGACATCTTTTCTCTTTCTTCATCATAAATTTGAACATCAAGCGGCCCCAGCTCTGCATTTTCACTCATTATGATCTTGTTTGCACCTAACGACAGCAAGGTTGCAGCGCTCTTAGCATACTTAGGTATCACCGCAGTAAAACCCCCGCACCGCCGCCGTAATAGCAGCGCAATTTTATATGCATCCCGTGCAGACCCGCCAAAGGATTCTACGATTAAGGCTATGGGCTCTCCTTTTTTTAGCTCGGTTTTGGCAGCACAGAAAGACTCAGTAACTGACGAATCAAGACTGTTAAAATGGCTGCTATCGTTTTGAACTAAAAACCAAACTGGCATTCCTAGCGATATTTCTAATTTATCAACCAATTGTGAAAATTGCTGAGAAAAAAACTGATTCTTTGGAAATATATTAAAGGCAAACTTCTTTGCCTCACCATTTGGCAGACTGGCCACTTTAGAGGGTTCCTCTAATTGACCATTTTTTATTGCAGCTTCATTTTTTCGCTCTTCTAGTTCTTTGATAGATTTTGGTTGCGTCATTTTGTCGTGATTCCTTCTCTGTTGAGATTGGAAATATGCTAGCCCTAATATCTCCAGCGGTCAAGCAGGGATTCCCTCAAAACCAGAGATATGCTTTCGTTAAAAAGCAATAATTTGATCATTAGGCGGTTTCAGCTCTATTGGAATCACCCCCATAGTCACAATCTGCGCCAGTATAGCTCAAAACCAGTTGGCTGAAACCAAATGGCTTTTTAGAGATAGATTGCAGATTTTGGGGCATTTTGGGCGAGGGAAAATGCAAAGCGTGGGTTCCCGCTTAAGGCGCGCGGGAATGACAGAGGACGTAATGCGCTAACTGTTTGACGGGGGCAGACATGAAGCGTGCCATAAACCGGGTTACGATTTATGGCTCGCTTCGCTATCTCCAGCGTGTGGAGATAGAATCAAATGGCTGGGGGACCTGGATTCGAACCAAGACTAAACGGTCCAGAGCCGTTTGTGCTACCATTACACCATCCCCCAATATCAACAGCAGATAAACTAAGATTGCCGGCAAATCTCTTTGTCGGATACTCAATATTATCGGCAGTCCCAGCTGAATTATGGCTGGGGCACCATCCCCCAATAACGAAAGCAGACAAACTAAAATTGCGACTACATTACTTTGCTTACTCTCACACCGTAATCCGCAGTCCCGCGTTGCCGTTCACGCGGGACACCATCCCCCAACGATAAAATCAGTATGCAGGAGACAGTCAGCAGCATAAACCACCTAAATAATAAGTAGATCTCAAAATGTCTCATCTGCCGTCTGCTTACTGCCTACTGCTTTCTGCTTTTCAGCGGAGAGGAAATTATAGCCACACACCCGGTGCAACACAAGGTACAAATATGGACCGAGTTCTCTATCTCTAGCCTCTGCCCGCTGCATTATGCGGCGGCCTTGATGATCTTCGCGGCATTCTGTTCGGCGAGCAGATTCAGATACCGGACGGCCTGATTTGCGGATTCAACACTGAACTCATTCAGCGATTTGCCGTCAACCTTGTTGACATAGCCCTGCAACAACGCGACCCAGGTCAACCGCACGGTACCCGCCATCCCTACCGTGCGCAGCAGTTCACGAATCAATTCCGGTTTCGTCAGGACCGCGTGGCCCACGATCTTGGGATCATGACCGCTGTCAACCGGCGTTTCGATATGGCACATCATCAAAGCGGAATCCGCATCGACCTTGGGAACCACACTATAATATTGAGTCCGTCCGAACTTATCACCCGGCCGGCTGGAATAGGAAATCATCGCCGCCTGGCGGTAAATCTTCAACATCCCGCGCGCAAAGGTTTCGTCACCGGGCACTTCGCGATTGTAAGGGAAGACCATGCGCACGCCTTCCCCGACCCGGTTGGCGACAAATGTCTGGAATTTCTTGAGATCATCCCCTTCTAAACCGCTCACCAGGGCCGTGTCCATGACCAGCGAACCTCCGGGATCTTTGATCTGGGTCAGAATGGCTTCGGCGGTCGCATTCAATAAGTTTTTAGGCTGAAGGTCCGATTGCATGCATTCCGCCAAAAGCTGCGGATGACTCAGCATCGTCAGCGCATTCGCGCTCATCGGTTCGACGGATACCGTCACGAGTCCCTGTTCGGCCGCCGTCATGGCCTTCCCAAGCGCCCTACCCATCGCGACCACCGCGCGAATCGTATCGCGCAGTCCGATCCTAAGATTCTGA
>JAQTOZ010000249.1 GCA_028713205.1 Candidatus Omnitrophota bacterium | reverse complement strand
GTGGGATGAAGCAGCGGATTTGATCGGGATTGTCCGCCAAAGATATGTCGGGCGTAAAGAAGAAAAAATCAGCGAAAACATGATGAAAAGAATGAGAATCCTTAAAAAACGTGATGCGCAAATCGAAGAACTGTTGCAAGAAATTCCCGAGCAGAAAGATGAAAAGGTCCGGGAACTGATGGAATTCAGGTTGGGGTTGGCCTATTTATCGATTTATGAATTTAATGAGGCCAAGAGCGCTTTTGAAAAATTGGGGTCTGCCCAAGATGCCAATATCCGGCAAAGATCCCGGTTCTATATCGGCTGGATTTATAAATTGCTCGGCAACCTAGATCAAAGCAAAGACGTACTTGAAAAATTGATTGATGAAAAGCTCATTGAGAGCGAGATGAGGTTAGCGCTCCATGCACAACTCGCGGATATCTGTTACCGGGAGGGGAATGTTCAAGGCGCCGAAGAACATTATAAGGCTGTCAAGGATTCGTTGAAACAAGAACATTTGGAGAAGAAAGCGGCCATGCAGAGTTGGCTCGGACTTGCGGAAATTGAAAGAAACACAATGTTCATTCATTTGGGGGACACTTATGCCGTCGAAGACCTCTCGGATAATTTAAAACAGGGGATGGGGATTGACAGCGCCGAATTTCTGATCTTGAAAGAAGAAATGAACAAAGCCAAAACGCTGAATTTAAGAGATGAAGCTTTTCGCAGATTGAGAAGGCGTCAGGTTGAGGATGCCAAAAACCTTTTTGAGAAGTATATGAAAATGCATCCCGGTGATGCGTGGTCCCATTCGGGGATTGCCACTTGTTATCTTTTGTCCGGGGATTTGAAAGAAGCCGAGGAGTATGCCAATCAAGGATATAACCGTGAGGGAGACGAATACACGGCATCGATGCTGGCCTATGTCGATATGCTTTCGGACAAGTTGCCCGAGGCCGAGGGGCTTTATCAGGTTGCGCTACGATTGAACCCGGATTATTTCACCGCGAAGTTCAACTTGGCCTATGTTTATTTGAAACTGCGGGAATATCAAAAGGCCGTCGAGATCCTCGAAAAACTTCAGCAGGATTTCCAGAATACTTCGAATGATGAAATCAAGGCCAGAATTATGAATAACTTAGGTATCGCACGGTGGTGGTCGGGACAAAAGGAAGAAGCCATCCAGCTGTTCAATCATGTTTTGGATATTAAACCGGGATTCAGGGATGCCGAGCAAAACTTGCGCCAGGCCATTGCGGGACTTGAGCCTGGGGGCATGGCGGCCATGGACATGACGGAAGCGGAAAGGCAATGATCCGACGCAAATGGGAAACGGATATTATTCGGAAGCTTTGTCTCGCGACTTTTTTTTTAGGGGGGATGGCATGGCCGTGTTCCTTGTGGGCGATCGTGGGACAGGCTGAGAAATACGATGAGTTTAAGGAAGCGGATCTTCAGGAGTTTCATACGGATCTTATTCGTGAAGAGAAAGCAAGCCAGCTTCGGAGGATGGAGCGAATGACGGCGGCTCAACCGGTGAGCAGTGACGAACAAAAGGATTTCCAGGAACAGCGAAGGAATCTTCAAGAAGAGATGGAACTTTTAAAACGGGAGCTTCTTGAAATTCCCAAACGGGATCTCTTTCGTTTCGGCATCACGGGGGATTATACGTTCGATTCCAATATCAACCGTTTGCCTCCCAGCTACGAAAAAAGCGATTCGGTTTTTGATACGTCCGAGGGGGTCGAAGTGGATTTCTCCGGTAAGAAAACGATGCTGCGGGCAGAATATCGCTTTGGGAAACAATGGAATATCCATTTCCCCAAGAAGAATTTTCTTGAGCATGAAGGCCGACTGCGATATCGAAGAAAATATTTCAAGAAAATCACGCAATCCGTTCAGTCCAGCATTTTGCGGCATAGCGAAAGGACCATCGAAATCGATAATAAAAAGATCCGTTGGGATTCGAATCAACAGACTTCCATCAATTATCTGCTTTCCAGAAAGACCTCGATTAATCTGGATTTGAATATGCTGCACCGTCAGTTTACGACCGATCCCTTCAAGCGGGATTCGTACTGGCAGGCTATTGGTGCGCCGAGTTTTTTTTGGATGGCGACACCTAAAAGCAGGATTTCCGCAGGTTATCAATTCGGGATGAGCCGGATCCGTGCCAAATCCGGGAGTACCAATGCTCATGAAGTGCGTGTCGGCTATTTCGGTAAAGTCACCCGAAAATCTTCGGCCAGCCTCGACATTGCCTACGATCATCAAACGCCGAAATCGACCGATACGGCCACCAGCAACACCTATACCGTGGGCATGGGATATATTTATCAATTTTCGCCCAAAACCCAAATGAATTTTCAACTCATCCGGGCGTTGCAGTTCAGTACCGCAAATCTGGCGCCCGTGTCGGAAAACGCGGACCCAAACAATCCCGGTCCGGAAACGATCAAGCAAACGACGCATTTTTCAAATGACAGTCTTTCGGTGGTGATCAATTATATTTTGACGAGGCGAATAACGACCAATTTCATGGGAAATGCCTCTCTTTTTCAAAGTAAAACGTTTAAGCGAGGCGACAAAGAACTGAATAGCCGGCACTTTACATTCCCCGTTACGTGGAGTCTGACTTATTTGCTATCCCGTTGGAGTCGTCTTATGTTAAGTTATTCATTCGCCTATCGGGTTGGAACGAAGGTCAATCAGCAATACATCGATCATATTTGCAAGGCCTCCGTGAATATTGTTTTTTAAGGAAAAAGATGATGAATAAATCGGGGTTTAAAAAGTATTGGGTCCATGCGCAATTAAGACGCGGAAGCATTCTTGTCTTGGCCTTTATCGTCTTTGTGAACTGCGTTGGCTGGGCGCAAGAGACCCCTTCTGAGTCCTCTCAGGCGGCGGTGAAATCGCCCAAACCGGGACTCTTGCGAGTCGTCTCTGGGATTAAAGATGAGGCTAATAATTATGTTTTAACGGTTGGGGATCGTGTTAAAATTACCATTTACCCGGAGGATGAATACATTAAGGGAAGTGAAGTCGAAATTAGCACCGAAGGCAATGTGACCATCCCGATCGTCGGGAAAATACCGGTTGCGGGTAAAACCATTATTGATGCGCAAAGAGAGATCGCCAAAGTGTTGGAGGATGGGTATTTCGTCGAACCCGAAGTGCTGATCGAAGTCATCAAATTCAGCGAACTGCAAGTCGTTATATTGGGAGAAGTCAAAAAACCGGGGACCTATTCGTTCCCGCCCGGTTCAAACCGCTTGACGTTGCTCCAGGCTATCTCGATGGCCGGCGGATTCTCGGATATCGCCAATATCAAGAAAATCAAAATCATCCGGAAATTAAAAAACGGACGAAGTAAGAAAATCAACGCCAATGCGGATAGCATTATTAGCGGGAAAGATGAAGATATCGAACTTGAAGCGGGTGACATTATCCATGTGTCTGAAAGCATGTTCTAAACCGAAGGGCCGTCCCGAATGGCAAGTCCATTAGATAATCCGGCAAATATTCTGATCGATGAAATTGAAAAACCCATCGACTATAAGTATTATTATCACCTTTTTAAAAAAAATGTTTCGATTGTCATAACCTTCGTGATTATCGCGATCACGGTTTCGTCGATTTATGCCGCAAAATTGCCGGACGAATATCGCGCGATGACCCAGCTGATCATTGAAAAGCCAAGAGCTGCCTGGGAAACTGTCGGAGCCGCAGAATCCGCGAAAGTCGATCAAGCGGCGACTTCATGGGACGAAGATTACTATAATACGCAGCAGCAGATTGTTCTCGGTTCTACGGTGCTGCGTTGGGTGATCAAGCAATTAAACCTTCGCCAATACTTTGAAATACAAAATGAAGACGCGATTATGGCACGCCTGAGAGGCATGCTCCAGGTATCGCGTGTGGCCAAAAGCCGTATTTTTAATATTGTTGCAAGTGCGGATGATCCCCAGTTCGTTGCTAATCTCGCCAATGCCGTTGCGGACAGTTACATCCGTAAAAACTTCGAGGATTCTCTTTACTACAACCGGGAAATCCTGGGCTGGCTGTCGCAAGGCGGTGAAGGGACGTCGAAAGTCATTACCATTCAGGACCCGCTGGGGAAAATCAGGCGTATGAAATATGAGGATCTGATCGAAACC
>JAQTOZ010000248.1 GCA_028713205.1 Candidatus Omnitrophota bacterium | reverse complement strand
CGAAGCGGTGGTGAAGCAGATCATTGAGGAATATAAGAAGGGACGCCCCGTGTTGGTCGGCACGATATCCATCGAAAAATCCGAGCGGCTCAGTCAGATGCTGAAACGCAGGAATATTCCGCACTCCGTTTTAAATGCCAAATATCACGAAAAAGAAGCCGAGATCGTTTCACAAGCCGGGCAAGGCGAGACCATCACGATTGCGACCAACATGGCCGGTCGCGGTACGGACATCGTGCTTGGCCCGGGGGTTGCCGACAAGGGCGGATTGTGCGTGCTGGGGACGGAGCGACATGAGGCGCGCCGTATCGATAATCAGTTGCGCGGACGTTGCGGACGTCAAGGCGATCCCGGGATGACAAAGTTTTACATATCGCTCGAAGATGATTTGATGCGCCTATTCGGATCGGACCGGATTTCCGGTGTGATGCAGAAGCTCGGCATGCAGGAGGGCGAGGAGATTCAACATCCGCTGGTGACGAAGGCCATCGAGACCGCGCAGAAACGCGTGGAGACGCGCAACTTTGAGATCCGCAAACATCTCCTCGAATATGATGACGTGATGAATCGCCAGCGTGAGTTGATTTATGCGGAACGCGATCGAGTCCTGAAAGGGGAGAAAGTCAAAGAGCATGTCTTTGAGATGATCGAAGACGTTGTGGAAGGCCTCTTGGCAAAGTTTGTCCATCCGGATTGGAGCGACGACAATAAAAATCCCGAAGGGCTTGCGGAGGCGCTTGGTGCGACTTTCGGAACAGATTTCAAGAAGACCGTTTCCGAAAATATGGAGAATTTGGATTGGCTGCGCGATGCCATTTTGGAAAAAATCCGGGCGCAATTTGAGCTTCGCGAGCGCGAATTTACTCCGGAGCGCATGGGGTTTCTCGTCGGATTTATTTTGCTTCAGGTCATCGATACCAAATGGAAAGACCATTTGTACAATCTGGATAATTTGAAAGACGGGATCGGACTCCGGGCATACGGACAGCGTGATCCGCTCGTGGAATATAAACGGGAAGCTTTTAATATGTTTGAGGCGATGGTCGAAAGCATCAAAGATGAAGCGATCGAGCTGATCTTCCGGGTCCAGGCGGTGCGTGAAGAGAAGATGCCGGTACAACGCGAGACGCCGAAGGCCGAATATCTCCATCCCGAATCCCAGGGGCTGGCGACGGCGCAGATGGGCGGGACGGAAGGACAACGTCGGCCCGGTTCGCGGGGTGGAAAGGGTCCGTCGCTTTTGAATCCCGATGAGCCCGGGCCGTCTGGTTCGCCGGATCAAAAACCGGAACCCCAACGCCGCCAGACCCCGAAAGTGGGGCGCAACGATCCTTGCCCTTGCGGTAGCGGAAAAAAGTATAAAAAATGCCACGGCGCCAATGAGTAAGCCGTGAACTATATTCTGCATCTCTAACCATGCGACCTGCAAAATCTCTCCCGAAAAAAATAGCCGTCCCCCGGGCGTGGTTCGCCGTTTTAAGCGGTTTGATTCTGACGTTTGCGATGCCTCATTTCCCATTTGGTTTCCTAGCGTGGTTTGCTTTGGTGCCGATGTTTTGGGCTATCGACAACGCCGCCTCGGGACGAAGTGCCGTTCTCTATGGCCTTTTGACGGGGGCCGTGTTTTTCGGGATGTCGCTTCACTGGTTGATCAACGTTACTTTCTTCGGATGGATTTTTGTTTTTGTCGTGCTTGAAACGCCTTTTCTCGCGCTTTTTGGAGGCCTCGCTTATTTCGGAAGGCAAATCCGCATCATTTTTTTGAGGCCTCTGTGGTTTGCACTTGCGTGGAGCCTTTCGGAATGGTGCCGCGCGGAGATCCCTGTCTTTGGATTCGGTTGGAATTTGATCGCGTATACCCAGGCATCCTATCCTTTCATGATTCAGTTTGCGGACATTTTTGGCGCGTATGGTTTGGGGTTTTTGATCGTTTTTGTCAACGGCTGTTTGGTGGAAATGTTGCTGGCCCTGATGCGAAAGAAAGACAAGCGTGGGTTGGACTTGAGATTATGGATTTATCCGGTCGCCATCGTCGGCATCATCACCATGCTTTTGTCCTACGGCAATTTCAGGATCCGCCGTTTCGAAAAGGTCCGGCAAAGCCTGACCGTGTCGCTGATTCAGGGCAATATCCCGCAAAATATCAAATGGGAATCGATGGCAAAGGACAAAATCGTTGAAATTTATTCGACGCTGACGCAGTTGGTTCGTTTCGATTCGCCGGATTTGATTCTGTGGCCCGAAGCGGCCTTTCCGGGTTTTTTTAACCGGGATCAGGAAGCGGTCCCGATCCGGGAATTGGTCCGTCAAATCCGGATTCCTCTTTTGATCGGCAGTCCTCATTTTGAAAATTTTGACCGGGTGTATAACAGCGCCTACCTCGTCGACAAAACGGGGCAAATCGTCCTGCGGTATGACAAACTGTTTCTCGTTCCGTTCGGAGAATATGTCCCTTTAAAGATGATTTTTGGCTGGCTTGAGGCGTATGCCTATGCGATGGGCGTCAGTGATTTTAGTTCCGGCAGCGAGTACACGGTTTTCCCCTTGAAAGACAATCTCAAATTTTCCGTGTTGATTTGTTTCGAAGATACCTTCCCGGATCTCGCTCGTACGTTCGTCAACCGCGGTGCCAATTTTCTGGCGGTGCTGACGAACGATGCCTGGTTCGGTAAATCGTCGGCGCCGTATCAGCATTTGGCGGCGTCGGTGTTCCGGGCGCTGGAGAACGGAGTGCCGGTCATCCGCGCGGCCAATACAGGTGTTTCCGCTTTCATTTCTCCGAAAGGTATTGTGCTCGATCGCGTGAAGGCCAAAAACGGAGAGGATATTTTTATTACGGGTAAAGCAACGCTGACATTGCCCGTTCAATCGCGGATGACGATTTATCGGCAATACGGGCATTGGTTTCCGTACTTCGTGGTTTTTGTTTTCATGGTTCTGTTTGTGACGAGGAGTCGCTGGACAGAATCCGGCCCGGAGTCGATGTGAAGATGACAAGGGGCTATGCGCACATTCGTTTTTTAATTATTTATGGTGTCTTCGTGTTTGTGACGGCGATTTTTTTTGGGGGTTGCATTCGTTTGAGTGGCGGTGCTGGGTATTGGCATCAAGGTCCGAAGGACGATGTGCCCAAAGCCAAAACGGTAGGATTTGATACGCAGAATATGGTTCCGGGAAGCACGCCGTCTGGGAAAATCGATTTTGCCGATTGAACGTTGATGTCCCGGAAATGCGGAAAATTTTAGTACAGCGAGAGTCCGCCGTCTACGATGATCGTTTGACCGTAAATCCAGCCGGAATCGGGAGAAACCAGAAAAGCGACGACTTTGGCGAGATCATCGGGTTGACCGATTCTACCCGCCGGCGTTTTTAAAAGGGCTTCTTTCTTGAAAGTTTCATATTCGGGAAAAAACTTTAAAGCGTCGGTTTCGACAAGTCCGCCTGAGATGCCATTGACATGGATTCCCTTGGGAGCCAGTTCGGCACCGAGATAACGAATCAAGTTTTCCAGAGTGGCCTTGGAAATTCCGACAGCTCCGTAATTGGGAATGTACTTGTGGGAACCCAGGCTGGAAATGGCGATGATGCTGCCGTTTTGCTGTTTTTCCATCGCAGGCAGCACCTTTTGTGTCAGGACCAGAAAGGCCAGGGCGTTGGTGTTCAGCGAAAGGTCCCATTGATTGATCTTTAAGCGGTGCACGGGTTTAAAAGCTCCTAGAGCGGCGCTGTGGACAAGAATATCGACCGTTCCGAACTTTTCAAGCGTAAACTTGACAAGCGCATCGGCCTCATCCGCATTGCCGACATTGGCTTGGAAAGGGAAGGCCTTAACGCCGAGCTTGGCAATGTCGGCGACAGTTTCCTTGGCGGCATCTTCATTCCGGACATAGTTGACGACGATATGGGCACCCATGCCGGCCAGCCGGAGAGCGATCGCACGTCCGATGCCGCGTGAAGCTCCGGTGATAAGTGCCACTTTGTCCTTTAGATGTGTCGTCATAGCCGTACAGGATAACGGCCAAGGCATTAAAAATCAATTAGAAAGATTTATTCTGTCCAGCCAAAATAGAAATGTCCTATTTCTACCAAAATAGAAGTGTCCTATTTTAGGTTTGTGTTGTTAAGAGTTCTTCTGCCTTCTCTTGCTTGGGAGCGAGGATACGTTGCCTCCAGGGATGG
>JAQTOZ010000247.1 GCA_028713205.1 Candidatus Omnitrophota bacterium | reverse complement strand
GCAATCATCCGTCCCGGTGTTCATATCGGCAGCAATACCGTGATCGGTATGGGGGCGGTGGTTACAAAAGATATACCGGACAAAGTTGTTGTTGCAGGCGTCCCCGCAAAAATTATCCGTGAGAATTAATATTTTTAGACGACAAATGCGTCAAGGAAGGCTATTCGGTTCGTTATGAGTAAAAAAAGCGGAAAAGATCGTTTAAGAAAAACGTGTATTCTGTCCGAAACCACAATGGCCGAAGCCATGGGAAAGTTGGATCGCGGAGGTTTCGGGATTTTACTCCTTGTCGACAAACACAAACATTTGTTGGGAACTATTACCGAGGGAGATATCCGGCGTGCGGTGGTCAATAAACTCCCGTTTCAAACGACATGTGCTGAAATTGCGAACTCAAATCCTCTCACCCTTTCAAAATCGGAGTCATATGAAAAAGCGCTTCAACTCATGAATCATGGAAGGAAAATGTTGATTCATCAGTTGCCGGTTCTCAATGAGCATGGCCGTGTTGTTGATTTGGTGCTGCGCAGGGATTTGCTTCATGATCGGAAGGTCTTAAAATTATCTGTTGTGATTATGGCCGGGGGCTATGGTCTGAGGATGCGCCCCATTACGGAAAAAATCCCCAAACCACTCTTGCTCTTAAAAAAATATACCTTGATGGACAGAATGATCCGGCAACTAAAAGGGCAAGGGATTCGAGATGTGATGATATCGACTCATTACAAAGCGGAGGAAATCAAACGGCATATCAAAAGCAAAATAAATCATGGGGTCAACATTCAATATTTGCATGAAAAAAAACCATTAGGGACGGCGGGTGTCCTGGCCAGGCTCAGGCATCTAAAAAATCCCGTTTTAGTGGTCAATTCGGACATTTTAACGAAGGTCAATATCCAAGAGATGTATGATTTTCATCACCGGCACCGGGGTGATTTGACTGCGGCCGTTTACCGGTACGATGTGAAAATCGACTATGGGGTCGTCCAGATGAAAGCTTCCCGGATTTCGGCGCTCGAAGAGAAACCCATCGTCTCCTATTTTATCAATGCCGGGATTTATCTTTTGGAGCCAGCGGTGATTCGTCGAATTCCCGAGGGTAAGAGATTGGATATGACCGATTTGATCGTTTCTTTGATTCATTCGGGCAAAAGAGTCGTTGGTTATCCGCTTTTCCGGTATTGGATGGATGTCGGACGACCTGAGGATTATAATTTGGCGATACAACTCGAGAGGTATCATGAAAAACCCATGGAAAAATAAAAAAGTTCTCGTCACAGGGGCGGGTGGTTTTATCGGCAGTCATCTGGCGGAATGTCTGGTAACGCTCGGCGCGCGGACAAAAGCCCTGGTGCATTATCATGCGCTCGGAACGCCGGGCTGGTTAAATTACTCCAAACATCAGCGGCAAATGAAAATTATTGCGGGGGACATCACGGATCGGGACACTTTAGTTGAGGCGATGAAGGGTGTAGAAACCGTTTTCCATCTGGCGGCTTTGATTGCCATACCCTATTCCTATCAGGCCTTGGGATCGTATGTGCGGACCAATGTTCAGGGAACTTTAAATGTGCTCCAGGTAGCTCGCCGCATGGGGGTCCGGCGGGTAGTCCATACTTCCACCAGCGAGGTTTATGGTACGGCGAAATATGTGCCGATCGATGAAGCGCATCCGTTGCAAGGGCAGTCACCTTATGCGGCGAGTAAGATCGGCGCGGATAAAATGGTCGAAGCCTTTTATTATTCTTTCGGATTGGATTGCGTGGTGGTCCGGCCGTTTAATACCTTTGGTCCCAGGCAGTCGCTTCGCGCGATTGTTCCGACCATCATCATGCAATGTCTTACGCAGAAACAGCTTCACCTGGGCAATTTATATCCCACCCGCGATATGAATTACGTAGAAGATATTGTCAGAGGATTCCTTTTGGCCGGGGCTTTGAAGAAAGCCAGCGGGAAGGTCATTAACTTGGGTGGGGCGCACGAGATCAGTATTCGGGATCTTGTGAAATTGATTGGAAAATTGATGGATCGGAAAATAGTCCTCCGCGAAGAAGCAAGGCGCGTCCGTCCTTTGAAAAGCGAAGTCGATCGCCTTGTGGCCGATAGCACGTTGGCGGGGGATTTGCTGGGTTGGCATCCAAAGATATCCCTGCAAGACGGTTTGAAGAAAACCATCGCCTGGTTTCGGAAAAACAATCAATATTATCATGCTAAAAATTTTGCGATCTAAACGCTCAGCGTTCAAACACCGTGGTTTTATTCCTTTGTCGACACCGGAATTCGGAAAGTATGAGTGGCGGTATTTAAAGGAATGTCTGGATAGCAAGTGGGTGTCGTCGGCCGGTCCTTTTGTCAATCGATTTGAAAAAGAAGTTGCCGACTATACGGGGCGCAAGTTTGCTGTTGCGATGATGAACGGAACTTCGGCCCTGCATATGGCCTTATTGGTTGCCGGGATCCTTCCCGGCGAGGAAGTCCTCGTTCCTGCTTTGACCTTTATCGCGCCTGCCAATGCGGTTCGATATGTCGGAGCCTGGCCGGTTTTTATCGATGTTGAAAGCAATTTTTTTCAAATGGATGTCTATAAAGCGGTGGAGTTTTTAGAGAAAGGCTGCGTATGGCGCAGAGGAAGCCTTTACAATAAGGCAACCCGGCGTAAAGTGAAAGCAATCCTGCCTGTGCATTTGTTGGGTCATCCGGTCAATATGGCGCCGCTGAAAAAAGCAGCCAAGAAGTATCACCTTGTCCTCATCGAAGATGCCGCTGAAAGCTTGGGTGCGGAATATCAAAACAGGAAAGTCGGAGACCTTGGGGATATCGCCTGTTTAAGTTTTAATGGAAATAAAATTATTACCACGGGCGGGGGAGGTATTCTTTTGACCGATCATCAGCGATGGGCTGAGCGCGCAAAATACTTATCTACTCAGGCACGGGATTGCGCCGAAGAATTTATCCACAACGAGATTGGGTATAATTACCGGTTGACCAATATTCAAGCGGCAATGGGCTGCGCGCAAATGCGATTGCTGGCCCGTCATGTCGCACAAAAGCGTGCCATTGCGCATCGGTATACCCAAGGACTTAAGTGTTTGGAGTGCCTTGAAGTGATGCGGGAAGCTCCGTGGGCCGTCTCTACTTTTTGGTTGTATGCGATTCGAATCGGTCGGAGAAATCCTCGATTCAACGCTAGAAAATTGAAGGAAAACCTTCGCCGCCATCAGGTTGAATCACGATTATTGTGGAAACCATTAAATCGTTTACCCCTTTACCGGACATCTCAAGCCTACAAGGTCGAAATGGCAGATCAACTCTATCAAGAAACCCTGTGTCTCCCTTGTTCCGTTGGGTTAGGGGAAAATCAGCAGCAGCAGATTATCAAGATGATCGTCTCAGCGTAAGGTTAACGCAGGATTGATCGAAGGACATTCCGGCAAATGTTTAAAAAATCATATCAACGTTTAAAGGATTATTTCAGCTTTTTGAGAGATGCCTCCCGACTTGATCTCTTTGAATTGAACTTCGGGCTTAGCTCAGAAGACATTAATTACCTTTACCGGGCATCTGCAAGCGTTCTCCCTCCGCCAAGGGGAATTTTATCTATAACACTATACTGTATGAAAATTTTGTGGCGGGTGGTAATTTCATCGATAAAGTCACGTTTGCTGAAAAGAAGCAATCTTGTTAAAGAAAGTATACCTCAGGGAAAGATCCTTTTTTTTATCGTTTCTTTGAATCAATGGAGTGCCGTCAAAGAAATATTTAATCGAATGCAAGATTGCATTCTTCTAGGATGGGACACAAACTCTTGCTCGAAGCCATTAACGCTACGGGTTTGCTTGTGCGCGATTCCATTTTACTTCTTGGTTCTCAAGGCTTATTTGAGTTCAAAAGGGTATCGTAAGCGAAGTCTTACTTATTATTTTGATCAGTACTGGCTGTCTTACGGTTTCTATGTCGCGGGACGCTGTTGGATCCGTAAGACCAAACCTGCGGCCGTTATTTTGGCTAATGATCATTCGGGGGCGTGTCGGGCCATGTTGGAAGCGGCTCGTGATGAAGGGATCATGTCCGTTTATATTCAGCACGCGGCAATCAGGAAACAACGATTCCCGCCATTGTGTTTTGATTATGCCTTCCTGTGCGGACGAGATGACCTTGAAAAGTATGAGTCCTTCGGCCCGTCGCGGACGAAAGTCTT
>JAQTOZ010000246.1 GCA_028713205.1 Candidatus Omnitrophota bacterium | reverse complement strand
TTTATCTCAAGCTGTTGAAATAAGTTATAGACAATAATTTTAATGCAACGCTAGTGGCCGGCAGGCAGGCAATCTCAACCCCAGATTGCTTCGTCGTCCCGCCTACGGCGGGATTCCTCGCAATGACTACCCGGTTGTTAACACATCTTTTGAACAGTACACATCAGCGATGTATCATCATCTTGGGAACAATAGGTCTTGAGTCTTGAGACTTGAGGCTTGGGTCTGATGTCAAGCTGCTTACGCGGCCTGAGCAACCTTGCGGGCATTGGCAATGGCCTGTTCCAAGGCTTGAGCCAATGCCGATTGACTGATACCGAGACGGTTCGCGACCTTGATCAGGTTCTGAATATCATATTCGGTGACCTGTTTTTTCAAGGCAAGCGCGGTCAGCATGAAGGCGAGATCTTCTTTCAGTTCCGAGCTGTCGTAACGGGCAACATTTCTGTCCCGGCGTATGGGAAGTCTTTCTAAAATATCAAGGTTATCGGCAACAATCGCAAGCTCGATGTCCGGATTCACCTCACGGTTCACAATCTGCGATACGGCACGTGATATTTGAACCGGAGATTGTCCGTCTGTCCCAACGATATCGAGGTTCGTCGCCACCGAAGTCCACAAACGCAATTCGCTGATCTTCTTTCCGATCACGCCGCTCAAATCACGGACCTCCGAACGGGACATGCCCGGAATAACGAATGTCACCCTGTCACCCTTTCTGGGATTCAAAAAGGACGCAAACATCAACGAATATTCATCGGATGCCCCTTCCAAAACCGCACGCGGAAGCACTTGAATCACGTGCTGGGGACGGTCCACGGTCGCCGTCATGGCCGGCGGCAGGAACGTTTGCACTTGTGTCATAAAAGCTTCCAGCACATTGCCCGCCGGTGCTTCGGCCGCAAACACATCGGGCATTACAACTGGCACGATCACTCTGTGCAACTGCGTCCACCATTCGTCTTCGTCGGTAGGCGCCCGATCCATAAAAGCACCGGTAAATCCGGAAATCAAACGAGCCGTGGTCACTTCCGGCAAATCTTCGTCCGGCGCTCCCGGCGCAGGCGCGGGCGCAGGGGCCCCCTCGATAGCTTCCTTCACTTCGGTACGAAAAACTTGCGTCGGCTGATTATTCCTCCGCAAAAGCGCTTCAATCCGATCGAGCTCTTCGGGTACTAGAACTTTAGGAACAATTACATTTTCCGACCTTGCCGCAGTCTCTGCCTTCGTTCCCGCCAACGGAGGACGACGAACTTCACTCCTTTTGACATCCGGAACCGGCAATCGCCGCTCCTCCCGAGGAGGCGCAGGAATCACCCGATCACTTAGAACATCTTTGATGCTCGTCGGAGGATTAATCATAAACCCCACCGCCGTCAGCTTGCGGTTCATTTCCTGAATGACGTGCCACATGATAAGATCCCGGACTTCCTGCCACGATTTTGTGGCATCAATAACCAAGGGATGTCCCCGTTCAATGTTTTCTTCGGCGACGTCCAGTACCGTCCTGATGATCGCATAGGTCGCTGATGGCCCCAGTTTTTGATAATGGTGGGTATCGCTGCGCTCCGGGAAATACAACTCTCTCACGGCATTCATAAGATTCTGGACAACCATTAACCCCTCGGAAAGAAGCAAATACCTCTCATTTTGATTCATCTCAACCGTCGTATTCAACAAAAACCGAAGTGACGTTCTTAATTGATAAGAAGTTTCCGTATAAGCGTAGATTTCTCGAATCTTACTCGTCCAGGCTTCTCGATAGGTGCCCGGCAAATCTTTGCCCAAATCAATCAAGAGGTCCCGGTCTTCGGGAGACATATAGCCCGTATAAGTAAGTTCTACCTGCCGCAACCCCTCGGCGGCATCTCTTGCCTCTTCAATTGCGCGGCTTTTAGCTTCTCCCGGCGATAAATCGCGGGTTTCCGGCGCAGTTGACATTTGGCGTACCCGCCGTTCAATGCTTTCTCTCCACTCTGCAGTATGAGGATTAAGCTGTCTGGGTATGGTTTGCGGTATTTCCAAAAAAAACATTCGGACCGCAATCGACTCCGGGACCCTTGAACTTTGCTCCATCAAATTCTTATGCACATTGTACGGCAACATAACTTTATAAGACGATGGGAAAAATCCCTGATCGGTTTTGCTGTCGCCGATCACCACAAAAGTACATCCTTCGGTTGCGAGCGACTGATGCATCGCCGTAAGATAAACTTTTTTCGACATACCGCCCGTCGACACGTTCAAATAACCGGGACCTCCCCGGTGTTCGGAAGCAATCCGCACTTGTCCGTCCCAGAACGGATGGGTCTCAACCACTCCTTTTGACGATTTCGCGAGTCGATCCCACCAGACTTTCGCATCATTGACGATTTCGGAGATCTGAGTCAAACGACGATCCCCACGTTTCCTCGCGGCCTTGTCGACTTCATCCGCATTAATAGAGACAAAAGTCCCCAGACTTTCCTTAAAAAGGCTTCCGAATAACGCCGCTACCAGTTCCTCATCGGCCGAAAAATCATCGGTAGGCCTTTTAACTTCAAGAACCTCGGCCCCCGCGACATACCTCGGAGTACCATCGGCACGTCGGATCCGCCAAGAACCATCGGCATTGCGGAGCAAAACAATATCCCTTTCGCTGCGAGGATTCGGATTTTCCACCTCACCGATGATCGTCTCCTGTTCCCCCCCTACGGACTGAACCACCAAATAGGGTCTTCCCTGCATGGAAGCAACAGCTTTAGCTTGGACTTCCGGGTTAACGAGCACCGCAAAACGTTCATAGAACACTCTTTCATCATGGGTTAGATTTTGCCACACTGCCGGATTACTCTGCATTTTTTCAAGCATCTTCTGAATTGCCCAACCAATGCTTTCGACAAGAGTCCCCCAAGCAGCGGTCTCGCCCCGCTCCATTCTCTCAATCTCTTCATCAGCCCCCGTGGGAACATTCGGAATTTCCTCCTCCGGGAATTCGAGTTTGTCGATCAGCGACCTAAGAGCATTTTGCCGGGTGGGGGATGTCGCCAAACCCGGGTAAAAATTGTCATTGATCCGGTCTGTTTCAATAATAAATTGTTTCAAATACTCGCGGATATGCAAGGTTAAAAAGGCTGCCCGGTCGCGGGGAGTTACCAACGGGTGAGCATTTTCCCATTTCTTGCTCTTATCATTCCAACGGCGCGCCAATCGAGGGGGATTCGGTTTGAAATGGTGAGGATCGTCCGCGTTGACCGTTACAACCCAGGTCCCGTCATTTGCCAATGCCTGCAATCGTTTCAGGACAACTTGTTTCGCCAAATCCGGAAGATTTAACTCGGCCAAACGGCGTAACACCGGGCGCAGGACCTCCAGCCATGCCTCATGAGGCGCCGATCCCGTCAGCACGCGAACGCGTGCCCCGCTCAGCAAATCACGGACAACATCCTCGGCATTAAACAAGGTGATACTGGTTGCCGGATCTGCCATCGTCGCATCTTTGTCCGAAAAAATATAAGTCTTGTAAGGATCCAGGACACGGATCTTGTGCCGCGCAGGATTCAACCAATAAGCGACGTCCCGGCGCATCCCTTTATATTCTCTTTCCATGAAATCGAAGCGCCTTCTATTTTCAGATGTCGGAATCAATTGCCGATAGGCCTGAATAATCCGGATTCTGTGCGTATACACATCATAAAGATGTTGAAGTTCTTCCGGGCTCATTTCGTAAATGCGCTTCCGACCCTCGGGGAAATCCTCTGTTTTTATGGCCGCCAAATCCATCTCTTCGAAGTCATCATTCCCCAAATCCACTTCCGTCAACAAATCGTTGACAAGAACCGGAATCGGAGTTTTCTGCAAATTAACGACTGGCGGCAGCGCCATTCCATCAATCTGCGTATGCAATGCCTTGATTCTCCGTTGGCGATTCTCACTGCGCGCCAATGGATTCACTTGAATCACTGCCGCTCTTGCCATCAATCGCTCTGCAACATCAGGGCTACCCCTTTCTTGGGCAATACGCACTAAACGTTGCAAATCATATATTTCTTCCAAAGATCTCAAATCCCGGTCTAAGGCCTCCGCCTCAGCCAACAAGGCATCGGCTTGGCCTGCATTCCCTGCCGCCTCTTCCGTACTCGCTTGGTTGATGAGTTCAAGTTTTCGCTCAAGACAATCTAAATACTGATCAAGATTCATGATTTGAGCCTGCAATTCCTGGGCAT
>JAQTOZ010000245.1 GCA_028713205.1 Candidatus Omnitrophota bacterium | reverse complement strand
CATGTCGCAGTCGATGCCGACCGCGAAGTGATCCGGCCCGGAATTCCGTTTCGTAACTTATCTTAATCCTGGAGGAGAAGTTCACGTGAAGATTGGTATCATTGGTTCCGGCTATGTCGGTCTTGTGACCGGTGTTTGTTTCGCGCATCTTGGGAATGATGTGATTTGTGTGGACAATGACTTGCAAAAGGTCGCCATGCTCAGAAAAGGCAAGGTCCCGATTTACGAGCCGGGGCTTTCCGAAATGATCCGGCAAAACCGGCTGGAAAAACGGCTGTCGTTTTCCACTTCCATTGCCGAGGCGGTTGATTTTGCGGACGTCATCTTTATCAGCGTGAATACGCCGCCCAAAGAGAACGGGGAAGCGGATCTTTCGTCGGTTGAAAACGTTGCCCGTGAGATTGCCCGGAATCTCAAGGAATACCGGCTGATCGTCGAAAAGAGCACGGTGCCCGTCCAAACGGGCGAGTGGATTTATAAAACGATCCGGGAGAACCATAAAAAGGGCGCCCAGTTTGATGTCGCGTCGAATCCCGAATTTTTGAGAGAAGGTTCCGCCATCCACGATTTCCTCCAGCCGGACCGTATCGTCATCGGTGTTTCGAGTACCAAGGCCGAAACGATCTTGAAGAAATTGTATGCGCCGCTCAAGGCGCCGATTGTGGTTACGGACATTAAGAGTGCCGAGTTGATCAAGCATGCGTCCAATTCCTTTTTGGCGACCAAAATCGCATTCATCAACGCTGTCGGCCGTGTGTGTGACGCGGCGGGCGCCGACGTGGAGCAGGTCGCGAAAGGCCTCGGATTGGATCCGAGAATCGGCCCCAGTTTTCTTAAGGCGGGTGTGGGATTCGGAGGTTTTTGTTTTCCCAAAGACCTTTCCGCCTTTTACCGCATGAGCGAAAAACTGGGCGTGAAATTCGGGCTCCTGAAAGAGGTCCTCGATATCAATGAAGATCAAAAGCAATACTTCGTTCAGAAAATCGAAAATGCCCTTTGGAATTTAAAAGGCAAAACGCTGGGCGTCCTGGGTCTTGCCTTTAAACCGGACACCGACGATATGCGTTTTGCGCCTTCCATCACGATTATCGAGAGTCTCCAGCGCGAAGGGGTCCATATCCAGGCCTATGATCCCCAGGCCATGGCGAAGGCCCGGCCGGTTTTGAAAAAGGTCAAATTTGTCCGCGATCCTTATCAAGCCGCCGCGGGTGCCGATGCCCTCGTCGTTTTGACCGAGTGGTGCGAATTTAAAAACCTCGATTTTGAGCGGGTCAAAAAATCCATGCGTCATCCCGTGCTTTTTGACGGCAGGAACATGTTTGATCCCAAAGAGTTGAAAAAAATGGGGTTTCAGTATCACGGAATCGGGCGGGGGGCTTGAGGGCTCGTTTCGCCGCGATGAATGCCTGCGGATTTAACTCTCCGGTCGGAATGTCCCCGTGTGATTTTGCGTGTGGTGGTATTTTTCCGGTGACGGAGGCTGTGGCTTTCGGAAGGGGCAGGGAATGACCATGAAAATTTTGATCACGGGTTCGGCCGGAATGCTCGGAACGGATCTCGTGGAGGCCTTGCGGCCCCAATTTGAATTGGTGGGCATCGACCGGCGGGATGTCCCGGGGGCCGGGATTCCGACGCACGGCATTGATTTGGTCCATGCGGAAGCGACGCGCGCATGCCTTTTGAAAGAAAGACCCGCGTTGATCTTTCATACGGCGGCCAAGACCGCTGTGGACAGTTGCGAGTCCGAAAAACAGGATGCGCTCAATCTGAACGTTGAGATGACCCGGAATTTGATCCGGGCCGGTAACGAGGTCGGGGCAAGGCTGATTTTTTTCAGCACGGATTATGTCTTCGACGGGACCAAAAAGGGAGAATATACCGAGGACGACGTCCCGTGCCCGTTGAATTTTTACGGAGAGACCAAATGCCTGGCCGAGAAAGCCATTCAAGCAGAGGCGCGCCGATTTAATATTTTCCGTGTTTCGTGGCTCTACGGTTTACACGGCCGTTCTTTTCCGAGGACAATCCTTCAAAAAGCCAAAGAGGTCCGCTTGTTGAAGGTGGTTTCAGACCAGATCGGCAGGCCGACGTTTACCCGGGACGTTGCACAGGCTTTTTTGGAGATGCTGACGCGGCAGTCATCCGCCTTTGAACGGGCGGAGCATCAGACTTTTAATCTGGCGAACGACGGGACATGTTCTTGGGCCGAGATGGCCTCGGCTGTGTTAAAATACGCGGGTTTTGATCAGGTGAAAGTTGAATACGTGGACAGTGCGCAGTATCCGCTGCCGGCAGCACGTCCCAAGAATTCGGTCTTGTCCATAGCCAAGATTCAACAACATTTGGGGATACGTCTTCGTCCGTGGCAGGAAGCGGCGAGAGAATTTGTCAAGGAGTTGGCATGAAGAAAGCCAGGCAGATCAAGATGTCGGAGTCGGCGCGTCATTTGAAGCGCAAGATCCTGGAACAGCGTGCGAAAATCGCGATCGTCGGTTTGGGGTATGTCGGATTGCCGCTGGCCTGTGAATTTGCGCTCAAGGGATTCCGTGTGACCGGGATTGATATCGACACTGAAAAAATACGCGCGATCCTAAAAGGAAAATCCTATGTCGGCGATGTCCCCTCTGCGGTGATTGCCAAACTCGTCAAGAAAGGATCCTTCAGAGCTGTCTGCGATTATCAGTGTTTGAACGAAAAAATGGACGTGGTGATTGTTTGCGTCCCGACGCCCCTGAACCGTGCCAAAGATCCTGACATTTCATTCATCGTCAATGCCACCGAAGAAATTCGCAAGCATTTGCAGCCCGAAGAATTGGTGATTCTGGAAAGCACGACCTACCCGGGGACGACGGAAGAAGTGATTCTGCCGGCGCTGGAAAGTTCCGGGCTTAAGGTCGGAGAGGATTTCTTCCTTTGTTTCTCCCCCGAACGCATCGATCCGGGGAACCCGCACTATCAGACGCATAATATTCCCAAGGTCGTGGGGGGCGTGTCCCCGACATGTACGGACCTTGCCGCGTGTCTTTACGGTCAAATTACTCCGCAGGTGATCCAGGTGAGCTCGCCCCGCACCGCGGAAATGACGAAACTTTTGGAAAATACTTTCCGGATCGTCAATATCGGTCTGGTCAATGAACTGGCGCGCGCCGCGGGCAGTCTCGGCGTCAATATTTGGGAGGCCATCGACGCGGCGAAGACCAAACCCTTCGGATACATGGCCTTTTATCCCGGCCCCGGGATCGGCGGGCACTGTATCGGCATCGATCCGCTTTATTTGTCCTGGAAGGCGCGCCTGCACGGGATGGACTTGAATTTCATCGATCTGGCCCGCCGCATGAATGTCGAGATGCCGCAATATGTCGTTTCACAGGCGGTTTACGCCCTGAACAAACATTGCGGCAAGGCCATCAGCCGTTCGCGTGTCATGCTGTTGGGTGTTTCCTATAAGAAGGATGTCTCGGACATGCGCGAATCGCCGGCGCTGGACATCCTGGCATTGCTAAAAAAGCTCGGAGCGATGATCTGTTATCACGACCCGTATGTCCCGGAAGTGCGTGAGGACGGTGTTCTGTTGAAATCTTTGCCTTTAACCCCTGGAAATCTTAAAAAGCAGGACTTGGTTATCTTGACGACGGACCATACGTGTTGGAACCGCAATCTGATCGTCCGACACAGCCGTCTTATTTTCGATACCCGCAATGCTTTTAAAGATTTTTCAGAATCCCATATCGTGAGGCTCTAACATGAAGAAAAAAGAACTTTGTTTGGTGACCGGCGGTGCCGGATTTATCGGATCGCATATCACGGAAGGACTCCTGAGGCGGGGGCATCCCGTCAGAATTTTGGATAACCTGTCGACGGGAAAACGCAGCAATCTGGACGCGATGAAAGGCGATCTTGTTTTTATCAAAGGAGATGTCCGCAGGGAAGCCGACCTCGCGAAAGCGGTGCGCGGCGTGAAATATGTTTTCCATTTGGCCGCCTGCCGGGCGGTGCTGCGCTCCGTGGATAAACCGTTGGAGACCAATGAGGTCAACGTGACGGGAACGCTGAAGCTGCTTTTGGCCGCCCGCCATGCGAAGGTCAAACGATTGGTGTTCACTTCCTCCTCGTCGGTTTACGGAGACAGTGACGCCTATCCTCTGAAAGAAGATGCGCGCCCGCGGCCGCTATCACCGTATGCCGCATCCAAAATCATGGGGGAATACTATCGCCGCGAA
>JAQTOZ010000037.1 GCA_028713205.1 Candidatus Omnitrophota bacterium | reverse complement strand
CTTCAACTCGGTCAACTCACCCAAGAGCACGGGATTCGCAAACCCGTAACGATTCTGTCTTTTCTCGCTTTCCTTATCTATATTCACTACAAAACGTGGGTCAGTCTCAGCGGCTATTATCTGGCCAACCAATATTACCCGTCCTAAAAATCTCACCGGACTTTGGCCCCGCAACTCATTTGCCGCTCGGGTATGACCAATGATAACGACTGCTCATCCGAAGCCGCAAGTAACATCCCCTGAGATTCAACACCGCGAATCACCGCAGGCTCAAGGTTATCGACCACTACGATTTTTTTTCCAAGAAGATCCTCTGGACTATAAAAAGCGCGAACCCCTGCGACAATTGTTTTTTGGACCTCTCCGACCCGGATTCCCAGGACATACAGTTTGTCGGCATTTGGGTGGAGATTGACAGATAGAATTTCCGCAATTCGAAGCTCCAGCTTCTTGAAATCCTCAAAAGAAACCATCGTTGACTCCCTTCATTCGGTTGCGTCTTTCCTACGAACTTAACGTTGCGGCATTTTATCATAGGCGTCTTTAAATACAAAACCGGATTATGATTATCGGACGTCCGTCACGCAACCATATATATCCATATATGTTATGAATTTTGATTTCTGTTTTATTCTGAATCATTGGATGTTATAATTTGCCCGTAAGTCCAGCGAAGCTATTCAGCACTAATCCAAAGAAAAAGCTTAAGGGAGGTTCTTTCATGGGCAATAAAATCAAAATCGCTATTGTGGGCGCCGGGAACTGTGCCACTTCCTTGATTCAAGGGATCGAATATTACCGCACAGAAGGCAACGGAAAAAAAGTCGAAGATCATTTGGGTTTGATGAATTACGATATGGGGGGTTATTTGCCCAGCGATATCGAAGTCGTAGCAGCCTTTGACATCGATCAACGAAAGGTCGGTGAACGCCTTGACACTGCTTTGAACGCAAAACCGAATTGCGTTTACCCTCTCTACACGGAGCTCCCCAAAAACAAAGTCCGTGTTGAAATGGGGGCCGTCCTAGACGGCGTTTCCGAACACATGAAAGATTATCCCGCAGATCGTACGTTTGTGGTATCCAAACAAAAACCGAGCAATGTGGAAAAGATTCTCAAGGATTCCGGAGCGGAAATTCTTATGAACTACTTGCCGGTCGGCTCTCAGAAAGCAACCGAATTTTATGCCGAGGCCTGTCTTAAAACCGGCATCAGCCTTATCAATTGCATGCCGGTGTTTATCGTTTCCAATCCGGCCTGGGCCAAACGATTTGAGGATAAAAGAATTCCTTGTATCGGTGACGACATTAAAGCGCAAATCGGCGCGACCATTGTTCACCGGACGCTGGCAAAGCTTTTTACAGACCGCGGAGTTAAAATCGACCGGACCTACCAACTCAACACCGGCGGCAATACGGACTTCCTGAATATGTTGAATCGAACCCGGCTTGCTTCCAAAAAAATCTCGAAGACAGCCGCCGTCCAAAGTCAGCTCACTGTTCCTCTTGAGGAAGACAATATCCACATCGGACCGTCCGATTATGTTCCATGGCAAAACGACAACAAAGTCTGCTATCTGCGCATGGAAGGCCGCGGATTCGGCGGATTTCCGATGAACCTGGAACTGCGTCTTTCGGTCGAAGATTCTCCCAATAGCGCAGGCTGCGGGATTGATGCTATTCGTGCATGCCGCATTGCTCGCGACCGTAAAACGGGCGGACCGCTGATTTCGATTTCGGCTTACACCATGAAGCATCCGCCCAAACAAATTTCTGACACGGAAGCCAAAGAACTTGTGAAACGGTTTGTCATGGGCACCTGCCCGAGATAAATCGGATCGCATAACGGCAGACAGGCGAGAAAAATGCTGCGTAAAGCCATTTACCCAAAAATCGAGGCCCTGCTAAACAGCGCCGCAAAATTCCTTAATGAAAAAGGGGTAACTCCTAACCAGCTTACCTTGGCCGGACTCGTCTTGAACTTTCTCGCAGGGTGGATTTATGCCAATGGTTGGGTATTCTTTGGT
The DNA here is from genome assembly GCA_028713205.1 of Candidatus Omnitrophota bacterium. Taxonomy (GTDB): domain Bacteria; phylum Omnitrophota; class Omnitrophia; order Omnitrophales; family Aquincolibacteriaceae; genus JAQTOZ01. The sequence goes on along the minus strand of JAQTOZ010000037.1, from coordinate 15,852 downwards.
GGATTGATGCTGTTGGCCGCGGGACTGGGCGATCTGCTGGACGGACCGGTAGCCCGCGTCGGAGGGAAATCGACTCCTTTCGGCGCTTTCCTGGATTCGACCCTTGACCGATATTCCGATTTTTTCATTTTTGGCGGGCTTGCGTTGTTCTATGCCAAATCGGCGCAAAGCGGTTACTTTCTGATCACCATGGGTATCATTCTCGGCGCCTATATCACAAGTTATTCCAAAGCCAGGGCGGAAAACCTCATGAAGCACTGCAATGTGGGTATTTTTGAGCGCGCCGAAAGGTTGATTGTGCTGGCGTTCGGATCCATTATCTGGCCGACCCTCCCTTTTATTCTGTGGATCCTTCTGATCGGAACCCATGCAACCGCCATTCATCGCATCCTCTATACGCGCAAAATCCTCCTCAAAGGGAACGAAGCAGAATAGCTCAATTTCTGCTTCAAGTTTCAAGTTTATTGAGATCCTGCCGAAAATCTTTCACACACCAAGGATACGTCATGAATCTTATTCTTTTCATACTCTGGATCATTTTGGGGACCTTTCAAAAACCGCTCTTGTCCTATGCGGGAACACCCCTGTTTGTCACTCCTACGGGGATTATCCGTGAGATCGAAAACCGTCGTGGTCAATGGATCGCATTCAAAGCCGAAGTACAATTAAATTTTTCGCGCGGCCAACAGACAGCTTCCTGCAACGGCGAGATGGTTTATAACCGGCTCGATGAAAAGCTCCTCCTGGAATGCTCTGACTCCAAGAAAAATGTAGTCTTCGCGTTCAAAGCCATAGACCGGGATTATCAGTTGTATCTACCGTCCCGTAAAACGGTTTTTTCCGGCAATGTTTTTGAACTTCAAGATTCACCGGAAATCGAATCGCATCTTAAACCACTCGATCTCTACCGGGCACTCAAACCACTCGTGATCCCCGCTCAAAATGCTTCGATTGAAACGGTGGACCAAAACTCGGTCACGCTGAGGGTGTTGGGTGAAAATCAACGATTTATCTACCTCGCGCGGCGGATTCTTGCCAACCGGCAGGGCGATATCATGAGGGAAATTTATTATTCTTTTCAGGGAGAACCGGTCGTAACGATTTACCGGAATAAATTCCAAAAATCCAAACTTGCCGATTATCCGAACAGGAAAAACATTTTCTATCCCAAAGAAGTTCTGATCGAAAACGGTTCATCCAACCGCAAAACGCTTCTCGAGTTTGAGGATGTTAAATTTTATTCCTTTCTGGCGGAACAAAACTGGGACCTCAACGTGCCTGCCGATACTCAATTCATTCATCTCAAGGAATAACACGCCCCCCGGCTTCAGGCAGGCTCCTGTTGCGTAATACAATGAAGGGCGCCAAGACCGTTGATCAAGACATCGCATGGAATCGCTACGATTTCCCGCCCTGCAAAATGTTCCTTTAAGATAGACGCAGCCCGACGATCATTCGGGTGACCATAAACCGGCATTAAAACGGCTTGATTGCCGATATAGAAATTGGCATAACTCGCAGGCTTCCGCATCCCATGTTCGTTCACGTTCCCCGGCATGGGCAGTTTGATCAGGTGCCATTTCCCGTTTCCGGGATGCGGCACGTTTCCCAATTTTTCCCAATTCGACCTGAGCGGCTCATAATTTTCATCGGAAGCATCCTCTTCAAACGCCGCAAGGATTGTATCGGCGTTTACAAACCTCGCTAAGTTATCGATATGACCGTCTGTATCATCGCCGGCCAAGCCCCCCCGAAGCCAAACCGTCTGGGAAACGCCTAAATATTTTTCAAGATAACTTTCAATATCCTTCCTGGAAAACAGCGGATTACGGTTTGCGTTCAGAAGACACGGTTCCGTCGTCAGACAAACCCCCGCCCCGTTTACGTCAATCGACCCGCCCTCAAGAACCATCTCCGGGGAAAAGCAAGGATGGTCGATCATCTTTGTCGCAGGTTCAAACACATGATTATCCGCGATAAATTCCGGATACTTCCCCCCCCAGGCATTGAACCGCCATTTGCACCAGGCTTTCTCTCCATCCCCGTTCTTCACGAAAATGGGGCCATAATCACGGATCCAGACATCCACGGTCGGCGCGATACGAATATCAAGATTTGCGCTTCTGATTCGGTACGCGCTGATCATCGTTTCAACATGCTCACGTTCTTCGTCATCATGACAAAGCAATCGAACTTTTTCACCCGGCAAAAGGGCTTCCAGCATCCGCAAATAAATTTCTTCGATTCCGCTAAAATGATTTTCCGGCCAAGTCTCGCGATTATGCGGCCACGCAAGCCAAGTCGCTTCATGCCGTGACCATTCGGGAGGCATGCGGTATTCCGATTCGTGAGGGTTGTGATCAAATGCCTGATTCATCGTTTACCGGTCAAAGTTTGATAGATCCCCGGCCGCCGGTCCCGAAAAAAAGGCCAGGCTTGCCGGACCTTTTTTAATTGCGAAAGGTCACATTCGGCGAGTAAGATTTGTTCCTTGTTCCGCGTCGCACGCGCGATAACATTTCCCGAAGGATCCGCGACAAAAGAATTCCCCCAAAAAACCAATTGCCCTTCCCGACCGACACGGTTGACGGAAGCGACATAAAGGGCATTGGCCACTGCGTGCCCCCTTTGAACAATCTCCCATTTTTGCAACTCCGACTCGGCCAGCTGCCGGGGTTCGGCTTGATACCAGCCAATCGCCGCCGGATAAAAAAGGATTTCCGCCCCTTTCAGGGCAGCGATCCGTGCCGCCTCAGGGAACCATTGATCCCAGCAAATCAAGACACCGAACCGGCCATAGCGAGTCTTAAAAACCGGGAAACCTAAATTTCCCGGCTTGAAATAAAACTTTTCATAATATCGCGGCTCATCGGGAATGTGCGTTTTCCGGTAAATCCCCATGGGCACACCGTCGGCATCCATCACAACAGCACTATTGTGATAGGCACCATTCGGGGACTGTTCGAAAAGAGGAGCGATCAGCACAACCTTTTTCTCTCGTGCAATCATCGACAAAACTTTTATCGTCGGGCCGGAGATGCTTTCGGCCAAATCAAAAAAACGACGGTTGCGCGATTGGCAAAAATAACGCGTGCGGAATAATTCTTGCAAGCAGATAACGCGCGCCCCTCGGTTCGCAGCCCTCCTAATCTTTGCAATAGCCTTTTGAAGGTTCTTGGCCGGATCCTCCAAAGACGTCATTTGAATAAGACCGACGGTGACTTTCATTTCCCTGACCTTTGCCTTTATCGAAGGATAGAATGCCCGCTTTTATTTTTTCGGGTAGGAATCGCGAAGGCTTAATGAATTAAAACGGCGGCGGAAATAACAGTTGTCCAGTTTCCGTTCTTTTCCCCGCGGGCGCTCTGCGTCACAGCCATTGTTTTGAAAATCTGATTCGAAATCTTCCAGATTTCTTTGCGCTTATCGTAGCTAGAGTCCGGATCGAATTTGACGCCCAAAATCGTAGCAAGCATACTGGCCGCGAGATCTTCGGCATAGTCATCGGTTCTCTTCTCTGTCCAACCATAAGTATGAACCTCGGACAAATAACCGTATTGCTCGGGATTCTTAGGAATAGCAACTCCGACGGAGGCGGCGATCAGACGATTCGGCTCGTTGGTGGCACATTCGGCGACCACGGTAAAAACAACCTGTCCGGGCGTCAAGTACTTGAGACCCGCTTCTTTCGAAATCAACTTGCAGTAGGGCGGATAAATACTCGAGACGCGGACAATATTGAATGGGGCAATCCCTGCATCCCGCAGGGCCAACTCAAAGCTGGAAAGCTTCTCTTTATGGATACCGACGCCTTTGGTCAAAAACATCTTTTTGGGTAGAATCACCTCAAGCCTCCTTTGGGAATGTCGCCAGGGAAACGAGTCGACAGAACTTGCCTGAACCGGCCGAGTGGAATTTCACAGCGTACTAAAATAACGGCTGCCGCTCTGTAACATCGGAGGAGCATGTATGGTAATACTGAATGGTCTTTTCACCGCGCTTCCAGCAAAAGTAGACCTTTTCACCATTCAGATCGCCGAGAAAATCAACCCAGCCGCGCTCCACACTGCGCACCAAGCAACCGAATTCCTGAATCGCTTCGATGTCTTGTTCCAACTCTCCGACGGAATTTTCCAGTTCCTGAATATTCCGTTCCAACATGGCCGAAGAGGCAACCTCAGGGCTGGCCGGTTCTTCAACCTGCGACAGGAGTTCCTCCATCAACACAAAATCATGGCATTGTGCTTGTACTTCTTGCTTGGTCAAAATTCTGGACAACCGCTCTTCCAATTCGGGCAGAAGGGCATTGGCTTCTTCTAATGTGAAAAGACGCGGGCACGTCTTCATCGTAATCATAAACCTCCTACCATTCTATACGATCATTTTTCAAAAAACTTAACGCAGTTTAGCGCCTTTTTTCACGCGGGACAATAAAGATTCTCTTAAGGCGAATAATGCTCCGGCGCTTGTTCGGACATCACGGCAGGGATCACCCCGCCGCCTTTGGCAACATTGACAACACTTTCATCGCTCAGCCGGGTAAATCCTCCGGCATATTTCCCGCCGAAAACAAGCACGTTAAAATTAAACTTTTTGTAGGCAAAATCAAGCTTGTTATTGACCACAACCGGTACTGTCAGGATCGGGACGTTCACGTATTCCTGCACGACCCAATCCGTTTTAAGCGCCTTATCAATGGCAGCGTTCCATTTATCGTCCGGCGTCTCGCGGCCGATCGTCACATCCCGGCCGCCATAGCCCCAAGACGGTTTTAAAACCAGCGACTCTTTCTCGTCCTTCAAAAAATCGATCAGGTAAATCTTCTTATGCCCGTAAAAATCTTCCGCATCGATGAGGCGCCGGGTCCACGGAATAAAGTCGTGTTTGACTTTGTTTTCGTTGTCCGTAAAAAAATGATCGTATTCCGGATTCGTCAGAATCGAAAGAATCGCTTTGGTGCTCGCCAGCCGTGAACGCAACGGATTCACAAGACATATGGCTTTATCGCGATAGGCCTTGATCAAATCCTCCACTTCATCGAGACGTTCCAGCATTTCATCAAAAACCAACCGCCTCAAAACCAAGCGAACGCGCGTGTTTTTGTGATAAAGGTTACCACCTTTGTATTTCAGCTCACGCGGGTCCGCAATCGTGGTCTTGTACCCCTTGGACTCAAAAAAGTCTCGCAGATATTCCAGCTCAGGAAGGGTCCGTGCCGTACGCCAGTCGACAATAGCAATATTCGGAGTCTCATATCCGCCGAACTCTTCGTAAGCCGCTAGCAGTGCGCTCAAAATCCCTTGAGCACGCACCGACGGGGTCAGATGATATTCTGTCACAAAATCCTGCAAAACCCCTTCGGAAAGGAGCATGCTCTCAACTTCGTCGGTATAGACCGACCCTGCCGGAGAATCGCAGTTAAATTCTAGAATTTTCAGACTTTCCCCTTCTAATAATGCATCATAACGGGAAAAGACGACATTTTGCGAATAACCGGGATCGATTTTAATCAGCTCGGCCGCTTCGGAATTCATGTGATAGACATAAGCGAGATGTCCTTCTTCGAAATAAAGCCTGGTTGCCGTATTGATAATTTGTGTCAGCGTTCCCGCAATTCGCTTCAGGAGATGATTTTGTTTGGCTGTTACCAAGTAGGGCTTATAGAATGTGGGGATTGTAAAACGGCCGTAACGGAAATGCGTTGTTTCTAATTGCTTGGTAAACCCCGAGATGGCCTCAATCACTTCGCTTTCATGTGTTTTCAAATACTCATCATAAGCGTGATCGAGGTTTTTCGTCATGGTTTCGAGTTCCGTATATCTCCGGTTTAAATCAGGTTTTTCTGGTTTCATGACCGGCACCGACCTTTACCTGAATCCATGATGCTCACTTTCTCATGAATCTCGGATTCATGCCAGGGGGGTATTATACCTAAACTGAGTCAAACCGCACGCAAGAATTTATCGGAACAGACATGTTAATAACCGAAATGACCGAAGCGAAGGACCGGCGTTAGCCGACTTATTTCTCCTGACCAACGATTTGACGGAGAACGTAATGCAGAATGCCGCCGTGTTGATAATAAGCCAGTTCAACGGGCGTATCGATGCGGCAAATGACAGAAAACTCTTTGGCGCCGGAAGTTGTTTCCGCGCGGCAGACCAGTTTCCTCCGGGGAACGAGTCCTTCGGAGATCCCTACGATGGAGAAGATTTCCTCACCGGTAAGACCGATGAATTGAGCACTCCCGCCGTCTTCAAACTGAAGCGGCAAAATCCCCATGCCGATCAGATTGCTTCGGTGAATACGTTCAAAACTCTCGGCAATCACAGCTTTGATTCCCAAAAGCGCCGGCCCTTTGGCGGCCCAATCACGCGAAGAACCGCAACCGTATTCTTTGCCGGCAAGAACAATGAGCGGCGTTTTTTCCTCGCGGTACTTCATCGCAGCCTCATAAATAGACATCACCGTCCCGTCGGGCAGATGTTTGGTCACGCCGCCTTCCGTGCCGGGCGCCAGCAAATTGCGCAACCGGACATTGGCAAAAGTCCCGCGTAACATGACTTCATGATTTCCCCGGCGCGAACCGAAAGAATTGAAATCATTCGGCCGGACACCGTGAGCCATTAAATATTCTGCGGCCGGACTTTCTTTGGGAATATTACCTGCCGGCGAAATATGATCGGTCGTCACCGAATCGCCCGCTCGCACGAGCACGCGCGCACCTTTGATGTCGCCAATCGGCAAAGGGCTTTCCGTCATATTTTCAAAATAAGGCGGATTTTTCACATAGGTCGAATCCGAATCCCAAACAAAAGTATCGCCTTGAGGGACTTTGATCGACCGCCACACGGCATCACCTTTAAAAACGTTTCCGTAACACTCGCGAAACATTTTAGCTTGTATTTTATTCAAGGCCTTCTGAATTTCACGATCGGTCGGCCAGATGTCACGCAAATAAACGGGCTTCCCTTTTGAATCCGCGCCGACCGGTTCCTTCAGCCAATCGATATCCATCGTACCGGTCAACGCATAGGCAATAACCAGCGCGGGAGAGGTCAGATAATTTGCGCGAACAACAGGATGAATGCGTCCTTCGAAATTTCGATTGCCCGACAAAACGGATACGGCAACCAATTTTTTCTCTTCGATGGCCTGCGCAATCGGCTGGGCAAGCGGGCCTGAATTCCCGATACATGTCGCACAACCATAGCCGACCAAATGGAAGCCAAGCTTTTCCATGGCGGGAATCAAACCGGCCTCCGAAAGATAGTCCATCACCACCTTGGAACCGGGTGCCAGACTTGTTTTGACCCATGGTTTAACTTTGAGACCATGCTCAACGGCCTTCTTGGCCAAAAGTCCGGCTCCGATCATCACCGAAGGATTGGAAGTATTGGTGCAACTGGTAATCGAGGCAATGACCACCGCCCCATGGCCAATTTTAAACTGTTTCTGATCAACCCTGATTTGAGCCCTCGCGTTCATCCCCATTTCGGCTTTATCGCCAAGCAGAGTCCTTAACGATCGATCAAAATTTTTCTTCGCATCCGTCAGGGGGACGCGATCCTGCGGACGTTTGGGACCGGCAAGACAGGCCTGGACGGTTGCCAAATCCAACTCAACCACGGTGGAAAACTCGGGATCGGGTTGCTTCGGCGTCCGGAAAAGTTTTTGTTTCCTAAGATAAGTCTCCACAAGGATCGTTTGCGCTTTGCCGCGTCCGGTCAAACGGAGAAAATCCAATGTCTGACGATCGACCGGGCAAAATCCCATCGTCGCACCGTATTCGGGAGCCATGTTGGCGATGGTCGCCCGGTCCGGAAGCGACAATACGTCCAGCCCAGGCCCGAAAAATTCGACAAACTTCCCGACGACCTTTTGCTTTCGCAATATTTCGGTAATCGTCAAGACCAAATCGGTGGCGGTCACGCCTTCCGCAAGTTTCCCACTCAACATAAAACCGACAACCTCCGGAATGAGCATCGAAACCGGCTGCCCCAACATCGCGGCTTCGGCTTCTATCCCTCCGACCCCCCACCCCAAGACACCCAATCCGTTGATCATGGTCGTATGAGAATCCGTTCCTACGAGTGTGTCCGGATAAAGCAAAATGTCTTTGCCGATTTTCTTTTCCATCACAACACGCGCCAGATACTCCAAATTAACTTGATGGATAATCCCCGTACCCGGCGGAACGACGCGGAAATTTTGAAACGCCTGCTGGCCCCAACGCAAAAACTGATAACGCTCTTTGTTGCGTTCGAATTCCAGCGTCATATTCTTTTTCAACGCACCCCGGGAACCAAAATAATCGACTTGAACCGAATGGTCGATCACAAGATCCACCGGCTCCAGCGGATTGATTCGCTTGGGATCACCCCCCATACGGGCAAGTTGATCCCGCATCGCGGCCAAATCGACAATGGCGGGGACACCTGTAAAATCCTGCAAAATCACCCGGGCGGGGGTAAAGGCAATCTCTTTGCCGGCCTTTTCACGAGGATTCCATTGCGCCAGCGCTTCGATATCTTTTCGGGTCACATTTTTTCCGTCTTCCGCGCGCAAGAGATTTTCAAGCAGGATACGTACGGAAAACGGAAGACGATCCAAACGGGTCAGGCCTGCCTTTTCCAACGCATCCAGGCGGTAGATCACATAGGATTGACGAGCGATTTTAAAACGTGAGCGACTGTTAAACGAGTTCATAGTTTTAGTTTCGCGCAATTCTCACGGACTTGCTCGGCAGAGATTTGTAACGCCCTTTTCTGTTCTTCGTTCAATTCCACTTCGATGATTTCCATCACTCCGAAACGGCCAAGTTTGGCGGGAACACCGCAATAGACATCGCGAATGCCATACTGACCGGTCAAATAAACGCAACTTGGAATCACCTCGTGATGGTTCTTTAAAACCGAGCGCACCATCCGGACCACGGAAGATGAAGGCGCGTAAAAGGCACTGCCCGTTTTAAGGAGCTTCACAATTTCGGCACCGCCGTCACGCGTCCTTTGATTGATTTCCTCAATCTTCGCGGCACTCAAAAGTTCGGTGATCGGACGGCCTTTGACTTTTGTCCATTGGGGGACCGGCACCATTTGATCTCCGTGCCCCCCCAAAACAACAGCCTCCACATCCCGCGGGACACATTGCAGTTCATGAGAACCAAAATAGGCGTAACGCGCCGAATCGAGTTCGCCGGCCATGCCGAAAACCCGTTCGGGTTTAAACCCCGATTTTTTCCAAGTCAAATAAGTCATCACATCCAAGGGATTGGTGACCAAAATCAAAATCGCATCCGGAGAATACCGGACACACTGTTCGACAATACCGGAAACGATTTCCGCATTTTTGAAAAGTAAATCGTCGCGACTCATTCCGGGCTTGCGGGCAAGCCCCGCGGTGATCACAACCACGTCGGAATCCTTTGTGTCGGCGTAATCGTTGGTCCCCAGAATCGCGGCACCGAAACCCTCGACCGGCGCGGACTGCATCATGTCGAGAGCCTTCCCTTGCGGAAGTCCGTCCACAATGTCGATCAAAACGACGTCCGCAAGCTCTTTTTCAACGAGCCGTTGCGCGGTTGTTGCTCCGACAAAACCGGCTCCGACGACAGTGACTTTGGGATCATGCATGATCTATTTTCCTCTTTTTATTTTTTCGATGATGGCTTGTCCCATTTCGCGCGTGCCGACAGCGGTGGGATCCTCGCGATTGGCTTTCATGTCATAAGTAACGTCCTTGCCCTCACGAATCACCTCGGCCACAGCCGTTTCCAAGGCTTCTGCTGCTTTCATCTCACCAAGGTGACGCAACATCAGCACGCCTGAGAGAATCAATGCCGTCGGATTGACCTTGTTCAACCCTTTATACTTCGGCGCCGAACCATGGGTCGCCTCGAACAACGCACCATTCGTTCCGATGTTGGCCCCCGGCGCAACGCCGAGTCCGCCGACAAGACCGGCACAAAGGTCTGAAATAATATCGCCGTAAAGATTGGGCAAAACAAGCACATCGTATTTCTCGGGCACTTGAACAAGCTGCATGCACATGTTATCGACAATGCAATCGGTAAATTCGATTTCCGGGTACTGTTTCGCAACGGCACGCGCCGTCTCCAGAAAAAGGCCATCCGTAAATTTCATGATGTTGGCTTTGTGCACGGCCGTTACTTTTTTCCTTTTGTTTTGCCGGGCGTATTCAAAAGCAAACCGGACAATCCGCTCGGTTCCGGAAACCGAAATCGGCTTAATACTGAGGCCGGAATCAGGACTGATTTTCCTGGAAGAATAACGATTGATAAAATCCATGACCTCGGCCGCCTCCGGGGTCCCCTTTTGGAATTCGATCCCGGCATAAAGATCTTCCGTGTTTTCACGGACAATCACAAGGTCAATATTTTGATAGCGCGATCTTACGCCCGCATAGGTTTTGCACGGTCTGAGGCAGGCATAAAGATCCAACTCTTTCCGGAGCGCGACATTCACGGAACGAAATCCTGTCCCAATCGGCGTCGTAATCGGCGCTTTGATCGCCACTTTGTTTTTGCGGATGGATGACAGCACCCGCTCCGGGAGCGGCGTGCCTTCCTTTTTCATGGCTTCTTCTCCTGCCGTCTGAACATCCCATTCAAAAGAAACGCCTGTTGCTTCAAGGCAGGTCTTGGCAACCTCTGCGAGTTCGGGACCTACGCCATCGCCGGGAATTAATGTCACACGATATGTTTTCATCTGAACCTCTTTTTTTTCGTTTGAAATGACTCCCTATATCCTTGTCTTGACTTTCGGGATAATCCTTGCTAGAAAAGAGCTTGAATGATTTCTTTGTTTCTACGCTCTCAACCGATTCTAAAACTAAAAGGTCTGTATTCTATATGAATCGTCCAAAAATTAAAAGCACGCTGCTCAAGGCCCTCCGGGAGGCCGGCAAGATCCTAAAAAGGTCATTGAATGAACGGCGCGTGATTGCCAAGAAATCGGAGCTGAGCCTTGTGACGGTCACCGATCGCAAATCCGAAGAAACCATCCTTAAAATGATCCGGCATGAATTCCCGGACCACGGAATCGTTGCCGAAGAATCACTTCCGAAGGCCAAAACCTCATCGCCTTCGCGTTGGCTCGTCGATCCTCTCGATGGCACCACCAATTTTGCCCACACCTTTCCGGTGGCCTGCGTTTCTATCGGCTATGAAGAAAACGGTGTGGTTGAAATCGGCGGAGTCTTGGATCCTTTTCGCAATGAATTATTCTTTGCAGAATGCGGCAAAGGGGCGACGCTGAACGGTAAAAAAATATCCGTTTCCAAGACAGCAATACTTTCCGAGTCTTTGCTTGCAACGGGATTCCCTTACGATAGAAAAGAGCGGATCGAGTCACATCTCGCACCGTTTAAAGCTTTTATGATGAAAACCCAATGCATACGGCGCATGGGAGCTGCCGCCATTGATCTTTGCTATGTCGCTTGCGGACGCTACGACGGCTTTTGGGAGTTGCTGTTAAATCCCTGGGACACGGCAGCAGGAACACTGATCGTTCAAGAGGCCGGCGGGACGATCAGTAATTACGGAGGCGGACCGTTTAAACTTGAAGAGGCTCAGACCCTTGCATCCAACGGGCTGATCCACCCGGAAATGTTGGACGTGCTGAAACCTTATCGGGAAATGAGGTAAACAGAGGGAAAGCGGTAAGTCATCAGAGACAAGTAAAAGGCGGGACAAAACTAAAAGTAAAACATCGATCAGCGGACCGGATCTCTCCATGACGAAGAAAAAAACAAGGCGGCTCTCACCTTCCAAACCGCGCCGCACATGGCGCATCAATCCCAAAACCCGCGTCAAACCCTCGGACAAAATCTATCGGCGTGCGAAACAAAAACAAATTCTTAAAGCGCTCTCTGATTCACAGTAAGGTTTCAAACCGGTTCATTCCGGGGAATGAGAACTTGTCAGCAGCTCCTAAAATCTTCGCCGTGTCGGCACGATCCGGTCTCATAATTTAATTCGACAAGAACGTTCCGAAAAATCCCGTTCAATTTCGTCACTGTCTCGGGTTTCAATTTTCTTCGATGGTCACCCGGCTTCACTTGCCGTTTGTAATGATAAATATTCTCCTTGGGAACGTCAAAATTCGCTTGGCGAACAATCCGCTCTTTCGCGGAGTCACCAATGCGGAATTCGAAATATTCTATGACCTGGTCAAGCCAACAACGGAAATCCTCGACCATATTTTCGTATTTCAAAAATAACACATGGGGTTTAACGAGCATTTCGCGGCAATACTTTTCATAAGTATTTTTGACATTCTCCGCATTCTCGAGCACATCTTGATCGATACTCGTTCTTTTCAGTTTTTCTCTAACAGTTAATACCTCATTTGCTGTCGCAGGGTTCCATAGAGGGATTCTGTGGCTGAACGCCCGGGAAAAATAATGAGAAACCAAAACATCTCTTGGATCTCGCAACTGTAAAAGAATTTGATACTTCTCTGAACACGGAACATTTGGATGAGGGTTACGAAACGGCCCATAAACATATCCGGACAATTTGTAAACATGTTCAGTATGAAGGCATGACAAGTCGTCCTTTGATTTCCCATAGTGCCAATAATAGCTTCCCAAATCAATAGGCGTCATGCCTTCTTCCCGTGCCAGCATTTTTAGAATTTTCCATGTAAAATTGGAAGCACACCGGACCATGGTGTAAAAAATAAGGCTGGTATGCAAATTGCGATTTCGATGTTTGTTTTGAAGCAAAAGGATTTCATCTTTATACCCCCTGTAAATGGCGCATCTTTTCAGCAATCGCCCGAACGGAGGACAATCGTTTGTAATAGCCAAAAGTTTTCTAAAAAAATGGCACAGGTCACCAAACCAAAGGGAGATAAAGAACTGCTTCATGATACCCCATAGTCATTCAATAATTTCTTACCACTTGAAACACGCAAGGGAGCATCTGCGCTGGCCATGCGGGAACACATCTTCCCCTTTATAAACGCGCCTATGATCACGGTCTCCCTAAAACACAATAAGCGCAACAACATATCTTTTCTTGAGTTTGATATCATAGGAAGTTCTACACCCACATCTCTGCAACGATAGAATTCTCGAAGCCCCCCAAACCCCGCATCAAATCCTCGGACGAGATCTACAATCGGGCAAAACAAAAACAATCCCTAAAAATCATCCGCAATTTTCAGCAAGGGTTGAGTCGGCCGACTTCGAACACCGAGAAGCCTTGATACCACCAGCAAAAACTCTCGTTACCCCAAGCTTTTCGAAATGACCCGATATCCTACTTCAAGCTCTGAAAGATTTTATTCAAATTCACAACGGGCTTGGGTTCAACTTCATTTGATAACCAAATCGCCCGTTGTTCACTTGCCCTTGATGTGACAAATATCGTCCAGAATCACGGTATAAAACTCGCCGGGGGGAGAATCCTATCCTTAAAAGGATCGATTATGCGTTCTTAGTCATTTCAGATTCGGCTCTGAAATACCTGTGGATAGGGAGGCTGTTTTCGAAGATTAACGAGGCACGGGTACTTTGAACAAAGTTTTGGAGGATGAAAGATAGCCTCTGCCCCATCGAAACCTCAAAAAAGAATTTACAAACTTTTTCTCATAAGGCATCTTAAGAAAAAACAAACCCTCTAAATACTGCAAATTCTCCAATAAACCACTAGTCTTGCGCAAAAACCAAGCTTTTTCTGCTTCCGATTTTTTCCCACACCTTGATAAATTCTGAATTATGGAAAAAAAACGTCCCCCTAAAACTTGCCTTCGGGTTTGATTAAGCAACCCAGCCGCAGAAAGCCGAGTTTGTAAATCCGAAAGGAAATAAATTTGCGACTCTAGATAATCGGGCAACAAATATTGATAGGAAATCCTGTCATGTGTTTCCTTCACGGGATAACGATAAAAACAATCGGGCTTTCCGGATAATTTCTTATAACCGAGTTTACAAATCAAAGCGCGCATATGGTAATTCATATCTTGCCAGCATAATAATTTTTCATCAAAAGCACCTATGCTCTTGATGCTATTCCTTCGATAGATGACGTTAAGATTGGCCCAAGGCACGTCTAGTTCTAAAAACCGATCAAGGTCATTTAGGCCATTTTCAATGTTAACGAAGAAGCCTAAATCTCCCGGATGCTTGTCAAATATCTCGCATGGGAAAACCGCAAAATCCAATTCTGGAGTTTTTTCCATAACGCAAAATCGGTTTTCAAAACAACTCGGAGCCAATAAATCATCCGAATCGAGAAAGATCACGTAATCCCCCGTTGAGTATTTTATGCCTTGATTACGGCAAACATTCGCGCCCGCAGATGCCCCCTGCCGCTTCATGAAGTGAATACGCGGATCGTTTTGTTGAACTTCTTCAAAAATTTCAGCCGTATTGTCCGTGGATTCGTCATCGACAATAATGTGCTCCCAGTGAGGATAGGTTTGATTCAAAACCGATTGAACTGTTTCTCGAAGCAAAGCACAACGGTTCTTGGTGGGCGTGATAATCGAGATTTTTGAAACAGGATTGCAGGTCACAGCAACATCTCAGCTTTCTTTGAATTTTCTAATTTTGCTAACGCAACTGCCGGACATAATTTTTTCAGTCATTTTAAACAGCTCCTGCTATTTTCGTGACTAAAAAGGACGTGGCAAAACAAATAAGAACAATCGGCATTTTATACCAACATATGAACATTGCCTTCGGTGACTATGTCACTTTCTTATGGTCCAAAAATCATCGGCGAGGGTTTCAAGGTATTGAAACGGCATGGTAAAATAACCGCCCTGGCCCCATTTGCTTCCCCACGAATTTCGCACCAAGAATCGTTTGGTTTTTTGGTGATAGCCGACCGCCATCACGGCATGTCCGCCCAATTGACGTTCGTCACGGGCCGGCATCGGTACGACACCCGTCTTGGCGACTTTGACCGATTCGAAACTCTCGTAAACGGCAAATCCGAAGACAAACGGATAGCCGTCGGCAAGGCAATCGAGCATTTCCGAAAGGGTCTCAATCCGGTAATACGATGAAATCTTGTGCTGTTGGGCATCGTCATAACACTTCTTGAGCGGCTTGCGGGCAAATCGCTGGATGAGATAGGGCCATAAGGCTTCTTCACACACACCGTCTTTTTTCAAGGTCTTGATGCCGTCCCGGAGCATCGCTCCCGAATCGTCGTTCACGGACCCTTCCAACACCCGTTCGTTGTAATAAATAAACAGCCGGCTGACATCGACATAGGTTTGATCCGTCCGGTTATCCAAAAACTCGAGATTGCCGGCCAAGGCCTGAGCGGTACAGCTCCCCAAAGCCCCCTGATTTTCGATCTTCGAACAATATTTTCTCAGATCAATGGTTTTTGGCGCCCGGATCCTGGGCCGGATCGCTTTGAAAAAATAATCCCGCTGGTCCGGCACATCCGGCCGCCATCCGTAGATTCGATTCACAGACATAATTTTGACAATACTGTCATAACCACCTCTGCGCATAAGATATTCTTGAGCATGCGCTTCATCTTTGGAAACTGATGCTTAAAGAATCTCTAACAGATTTTGGGCATCTCAATATTGCTTCGCAAGAGAACAATTGAACTCAACCGCCACAACCCCAAACTCTTATCGGGATAGCCACTTTCTTCTTTGTAGCATCCTTCATTAATAATCTTCAACGGTTCTGGAAAATTAAATGGCGGACAACAAAAATTGAGAGGTCGCCAATAGCCCCGTAAACAATCGAGATTCTTAGATCGCTGCGGGAATGTTGTCATTAGCAAATAGGGTGCCCCACTTTTTTTAAAATTTCTAATGACGTCATAAATATCATCGAAAGGAAGGTGAACCA
>JAQTOZ010000244.1 GCA_028713205.1 Candidatus Omnitrophota bacterium | reverse complement strand
AACCGTTTTTAAGCGCAAAGATTTATCGTGTTCTTGATGCGAACACGAATCGCGCCAAAGAGGCCATGCGCGTCACCGAAGATGTCGCAAGGTTTGTCCTCGACGACAAAAAATTGACGGCCCGGTGGAAACAATGCCGGCACCGGCTGACGCATCTCTTGCTGCGATTCCCCGTGACCTACCGCGAACTGGTTCGCTCCCGCGATTCCGCCGCCGATATCGGCAGCCAGAGTTTTATCCCGGACCGCGCGCGGCGGGGATTGTCCGTTCGCGATCTGGTGATCGCCAATCTGAAACGCAGCCAGGAAGCCATGCGCGTCCTTGAAGAATTCTCGAAATTGGTGGCGCCCGGAACGTCCAAAGGTTTTCAACGATTGAGATTTCAACTTTATGAATTGGAAAAAGACAGTCTTCCTAAACTTTAATTTGTACGCGGTGACGGACATCCCGGGTCCCGACGCGCGTATTCTGGACAAAATCGAACAGGCCTATCGCGGCGGGGCCGACATCGTCCAACTCAGGTCCAAAGCGCTCAGCGACGCCGAACTTTACCGGCTCGGACTCGCGATCAGACCCCTGGCGGACCGGTATCAGAAACTTTTCTTTATCAACGACCGGGTAGACCTCGCGTTGGCCTGCCAAGCGGACGGCGTCCATTTGGGGCAGGACGACATGCCGGTCGGTGCCGCGCGCGCAATGGCGGAGCGGCACGGCGCTGAGTTTTGGATCGGAAAGTCAACGCATTCGATTGAGCAGGCGCTTGAGGCAGCCGGGGAAGGCGCGGATTACATCGGCGTCGGGCCCGTGTACGCGACACCGACGAAGCCCGGCAGGCCTGCGGTAGGACTTGAACTCGTTAAGGCGGTCAGCCAAAAAGTCAAAATCCCTTTTGTGGCGATCGGCGGCATTCACGGACAAAATATCAGGGAGGTTCTCGCTGCGGGAGCAAGCCGCGTTGCCGTCGTGCGGGCCATCTTTTCATCGGAGGACATTTATGAAAGCACGCAAAGATTGCGCAACAAAATCGAATCCTGCCTTGCGACAAGGCACTGAAATGAAAACACCGGCAAAAACGGCCCTGGCGGTCATCGGCACCGTCGCCATCGACAGCGTCGAAACGCCGCTGGGCAAACGCGACCGTGTCTTCGGAGGTTCGGCCTCTTATTTTTCCTACGCCGCCAGTTTTTTTACGCCGGTCTCGCTTGTGGCTGTGGTCGGCAAGGATTTCCCCGAGGAGTACCGGGCCATTCTCAAAGAACGGCCCATTGATCTGAGCCATCTGGAGACCCTGGAAGGCAAGACCTTCCATTGGACCGGTAAGTACGAATTCGACCTGAACTCCGCGAAGACCCTGGACACGCAATTGAACGTCCTGCTGGATTTCGATCCCAAAGTGAATTTTACGGAACGGCCGGAATGTCTGTTTCTGGCCAATATCGATCCGGTACTCCAGGCGCGTGTGCTGGACCAGCTAGAAAAGCCGCGTCTCAAATTCGTGGCCTGTGACACCATGAATTTCTGGATCACGCATAAGCATGAAGAACTGCTGAAAGTCCTGCCGCGCATCGATTGCCTGGTCGTCAATGACGGCGAGGCGCGCCAGCTCACGGGGGAAACCAACTTGGTCAAAGCGGCCCGCAAAATCAACGGAATGGGGCCCGGCATCGTCATCATCAAAAAGGGGGAACACGGCGTCCTGGTATTTCACGAAGACCATTTTTTTGCGCTTCCCGCTTATCCCCTTGAAGTCGTGGTCGATCCCACCGGCGCGGGCGACAGCTTTGCCGGAGGGTTTATGGGCTACCTGGCCGCCGCCGAGGGAATCAATGCCAAGACTGTCAAGCGGGCCGTCGCGTTCGGCACGGTGGTGGCATCCTTTACGGTGGAAGATTTTGGCCTGGAATCCCTGAGGCGGCTGACACGGGAAAAAATCCAGGAACGTCTCGAACTCTTCGGCCGAATCAGCTCCTTCACCACCGTTTAGGTACGGAATCCTATTCGCGGAGGAACGCACATGCCTAAGAATCTGCCCGGCACCATGCCAGTGATCCTGATCCTTTTCCTCAGTCTGCTTTTGCCGCAAACCGCGCAGTCTGCCGCGGCCGAAAACGCCCGGCAGGCGAAAACGCTCAAGGACCCCGGACAGCCCCCGAAAGTTGAAACTTATGAGGAATTGTTGCAGGCCGTTCGCCGGACGCGCACCGAGAGCCGGGAGCGGTTGGCGAAGCTCGCGGAGCAGGAGAAATTGCGCGAGGCCTGGCAAATCGGAAAACTCATCGATACCCATATTCTCAGGCACAAAGAACGTGCAGACTATGCCGCGTCTGTCATGCAGAAATTGGCCGGTGATACAGGTATCAGCATGAGCGAGCTTTATTTTATGCTGGAGTTTGCGCGGTTATACCCAATTTTCCCGACGTCGAGAAAATTGAGTTGGGGGCATTACCGGGAACTGCTTTCGGTTCACGATGAACAGGATAGACAGACGCTGATTAAGCAGGCTGAAGCCGAAGGGTGGTCCGTAAGGGATTTGCGCCGGGCCGTCCGGAAAATAAGGGAAAAAGAACGAGACGATACGGGCACGAATACACCCGAGGTTTTGCCGCTCACCGCCAAACCCGGGATAACCGGCACCTACCGCGTCGTCAGGGCGCAATCGGGGCCGGAAGCGGGCGATTTGGTCATCGATCTCGGGTTTTCCAATTATTATAAGCCGGCCGGACCGCTTGCATTCCAGGACCGCCAAATCATTCATTGCAAAAGTGGTGATTGCCGGCCGGCAGCGGAAGCGCAGGAAGGCGACCTTTTCACTTATGAAGCCTACCTGGTCCGTGTGCTTGACGGCGACACGGTGAGCATGGTGATCGATCTCGGGTTCGGATTCAGGACCGTTCAGACTTTGCGGTTGCGCGGTCTGGACGCCGCGGAAATCATGACCAACGAAGGGCAGGAAGCGAAAAAGGCGCTTGAGGAGATGCTCGGCGGCAAAGGCCCGGTTTTGGTACGCACCACGAGGTCCGACAAGTACGACCGCTACCTGGCCGATATTTTTGCCAACGGAGATTATGTGAATCAAAAACTCATCGAAGGCGGTTATGCCGTTCAGGTCGAGGGCTAGTCATGGGAAATCCATTATGAAGAGCGCCATTCGCGTCGGGACAAGGAAAAGCCCTCTGGCCATGGTTCAGGTGCAGGAAATCCTGGGAGCCTTAAAAAAAATCGCGCCAGGAATCAAGACCCGCATCATGGCCCTGGATACTTGCGGCGACAAGGACAAAAAGACTCCGATTTCGGAAATGGAAGGCACCGATTTCTTTACGCGCGAGCTTGACGATGCCTTGCGGAACCGGAGAATCGATTGCGCCGTTCACAGCGCCAAAGACTTGCCGGACGTGATACCGGATGGCATCGTGATCGCGGCCGTCACGGCCCCGGTAGACCCTTATGATGTCCTGGTCTCGAAAGGAAATCTGAAACTGGCGGAACTCCCCAACAAGGCCCGGGTGGGGACCAGCAGCGAACGCAGGAAAAATCAGCTGCGCGCCTACCGACCCGATTTGGAAATCGTCGATATCCGCGGCACCATCAACGAGCGTCTCGTGAAACTCGAAACCGAAGGACTCGATGCGATTGTGATCGCGGCCGCCGGGCTGGTCCGGTTGGGATTGGGGCCACGCATCAGCGAGAGAATCGGTATGAAGATCCTGAAACCTCATCCTTTGCAGGGTGCTCTGGCGGTCACGGTACGCAAAGACGACCGTGAATTGAAGCGGCTTTTTTCAAAATTAAACGGAAAGAAAATCGCATCGTATGACTCCGGCCGGAAGGGGAAACCCGCAGCGAAATCAAAAGGCCAAAGGCCGGCGAAAAGGATTTTGGTGACGGGCACAAGCACCGAGCGTTTCAAAGGCATGGGGGAAATTGTCCACCATCCGATGATTGCCATCAAACCTGTCACGGACTTCCGGCAAATCGATGCCGACATTCGGAGGCTCGAAAAATATGACGTGATGATGTTCACGTCCAGGCACGCCGTGCAATTCTTTTTCCAAAGACTTCTGCAAAAGAGAAAAACCGCGCGCGTGTTTGAAAAGATGTCGCTCATCGCGATCGGGAAAACCACGGCCCGGTGTCTCGCCCATTTCGGTTGGACCGCGACCATGGTCCCGGACGACGAGTCTGCCGAAGGGATACTCAAGATGCTGAAGGAAATCCCTCTGCGGGGAAAATCGTTTCTGATTCCGCGGTCGAATTTG
>JAQTOZ010000243.1 GCA_028713205.1 Candidatus Omnitrophota bacterium | reverse complement strand
GCTGCGACCCCGTACTGAAAACACCGGTCCAAAAAGACTTTGACGCCGAGATCCGTTTTGGGCACGATAAATTCATCCGCATCGATGAAGGCAATCCATGAGTAAATCGGGTTAAAACAGGTCAATAAATTTTCATACGCAGATTTTTGCGGATTGACTCCCGGTTTGGAAGGCCACGGAAAATATTTTAAGATGCCTGACTGTTCCAGTTTCATGAGGAATTCCGTGGTCCCATCCGTGCTGTCATTGTCATAGATATAAAAATAATCAAATCCGATCACACGGTGATAGGCGATCCACTCAAGCAGATAGGGGGCCTCATCCTTGACGATGGCACAAATGGCGGCTTTTCCGCTTCGGTGAAAGGGATCGGATGGTTGCGTCGGATGATGCAGCCGCATGGGGTTGATTGCCGTCATGAGCCGTTTGAATTGCTGAAAAATGATGATTGGCCATTCCCTCCATGAGTCTTTCAAAAACATTTTATGGGATCTGTTGCTGCATAACATGATGAGAAGTGAACCGGCATCCGTCTGACTGCGCATTTTAGCTAATTTCAAAAAACCGCACCAGATATTTCTGTTGTGCAGGGGAGTGAATTCCCCTTCGATTTCGGCGTTCTGAAAGATCCGTCCGTGGACATCGCGGATTCGAAGGCGTAAAATGCATTCGAAGCATAGTTCGATCGTCCCCCGATATCCTTAGCGTTACAGAGAATGCCGAGTCTATTTAAAAACGATACATCTGGCTGTGGGACGATCCATTCGTGCCATTGTTCATGTCAGGATGAAGGGGCGTGTTGATGTGTCGAACGAGATAAGGACAAAACTGAGCAATCGATGGGTGGTATGCCTTTTTGTTTTCAAAAGAATATTTGTGCGCATCATGAAATACTGGGTATCACAACTTAGAGCTAAGGTCGATCGCGTCGGAATGCCCCCTCCCTGGATGACGTACGAAGAAATTGAATTGATTTGCGATGTCTTGAAAGCGGTGCGCCCTCGCAAATGTTTAGAATGGGGTTGCGGTTATAGCACGCGTTATTTCTCAAAGTTTCTCGGCCATCAATGCGCTTGGCTATCGATCGAACACAATAAAACCTGGGTTGACAAAATCATGGCAGGCATTTCCGAAACGGCGAATGTCAAAATTGTTTTTATCCCTCCGAACCGATTCCCCTGGACGGATGGATTTTGGGACGGTTCCTATTCCGATTTAAAGGATTACGTCGAATATCCGCGGAATCAAAAGTTTGACTTTATTTTAGTCGACGGCCGGGCAAGAGTTGCTTGCTTGCAGCAGGCTTATAAATTATGTTCCGATTTTGGTATTGTGATGCTCCATGATGCGCAGCGGGAACATTACCATGAGGCGCTCGGTGTTTATGAGCATCAAGTGATGCTGGGCGGGTATCGGGCTAGTCATAAAAAAATCTGGATCGGAAGTCATCGTCTGCCTGTGGAAAAAATATTTAGCTTAAAGAGATATGCCGGCTTATGGAAAGGTTATAAGACTTTAGGGCGTTTGTCGATCGGCGGGAAAAAACTGTTTTTCTAACACGCAAAAATAAGACAATGTCTATTTCCCGAGCGGGCAGCGGAAGTCCTTCGCATGTTGATGCGTGATGTGCAGTCCCACCATTCGGGCGACAAAAACGGTCAAATACATCTGTCCGGTAATGGCTTCCAGGTTGGCAAGTGCCATTGCAAATTTATTGAGGGGATAAACATCGCCATAGCCGGTCGTCGTCAGCGTGGTGAAACTAAAATACGTGATGTAGAGGTTCCTCCACGAATGGTCGGCGTAAAACGCGTGTTTGTCAAAATGATAGACCAAATGGAACAGGACCGCCCATAAGTAGCCGATGAGCAAATAGAGGCTGATGCCGCCGAGAATCGTGTCCATGCTGACCTTTTTCGTTGAAAACATTCGCTGGGCAATTACGACAATGGACAAGCCCAGGAAAAATGCGTAAAAAAAGAATGTGACAATCGCCAGCGTGTCCTTGAACGGGCGATGATCGAAAAAGCTATAGGCGATTTCCAGGATAATGATCAGGCCGGCGGACCATAAGCATCGGGTGAAGGTTTTTTTCTTTAAGTCGATGGTTTTTAGGCTGAACACAATGATCGATAGAAAAATAAGGGAGATTAGCCGAAAATGCGATTGGCTCTCTTCAACGAAGGGTGAAAGCAGGAAGAACGAAAGAAGGATAAACAAGAGTTGCGAATATCGGCTTTCCGTTGATTTTTCCAGTTCGATCGATTGCATATCACCTTTCCTCCATACAATCGGGATTCTTTAGGAATATTCGTCCATCGTCCGATTCCGGCGGAACTTGAATGCCCCCGATCCGGAGGACGAGTATTGTAAGCTCACGATCGGTTTTTCAAGTCCGCACTTTTCCTTGCCGATATAAGAGTCTGTACCTTAAGCCTTGATTCGATTCAGGACATCTGCTTTTGAACGCCAAGGAGGCATGAGATGGAAACCAAGATATTTGTTTTTATCGTTGTGGCCGCGTTGATTCTGCTGATCAAAGGATTGCGTTTGCTTTATCAATATGAGCGGGGGGTTGTGTTTACGCTCGGGAAATTCAGCCATATCAAGCAGCCCGGACTCAACTGGATTATCCCTTTCATCCAGACGATGCGTAAAGTGGACGTTCGCATCAAGACTGCCGATGTGCCCCGCCAGGAAGTCATCACGAAGGATAACATCGCGATTTTGGCCAATACGGTGGTCTATTTCAAGGTCTCGAAGCCTGAGGATGCGATCAACAAGATCGAAGATTATGTGTTTGCCGTGCGGCAATTTACCCAAGCCGCTTTGCGGGATATCGTCGGCAATAACGAACTCGATTTTGTTTTGACGGAACGCGAGAAGATCGCGGACAGTATCAAAAAAATCGTGGATGCCGAAACGACGGGGTGGGGAGTCGACATCGAGGCGATCAAAATCCAGGAGATTGAACTCCCGGCCGAGATGAAACGTGCGATCGCCAAACAAGCCGAGGCTGAACGCGAAAGGCGCGCGGTCATTATCTCCTCGGACGGTGAATTCAGGGCCTCCGAAAATTTGAGGATGGCGGCCGATAATCTTGCGAAGAGTCCGATTGCGTTACAACTTCGGACGCTTCAGACAATCCGTGATATTGCTTCCGATCCCTCGGAGAAGATTGTTTTGTTTTTGCCTTCCGACATGGGAGAGCTTTTAAAAAAGGTGACCGGTTGAGATAGCCTTGTGAGAAATATGCCCGTGATGCTTGAACGAAAAAAACGTTATCTCCAGTTGGCCTTCAATGACGATCTGGCGCAGGTCCGGCGTCTTCTGCCTTTGATCCCGCGAAATGAGCGGATCCTGATCGAGGCGGGGACGCCTTTCATCAAAACGGAAGGGATGAAAGGTGTGCGTGAGATTGCCGGCCTTTGGGGAGGAACGGTTGTCGCAGATTTAAAAACGGGTGATGGGGCCCGGCGGGAGGTTGACTTGGCCCGGGAGGCCGGGGCTGAGGCCGTGACGGCTTTGGGCAGTGCGCCGCCGGAAACGATCAATCTGTTTGTCGAACGGTGCAGCGAACTCAAGATGATTGCCATGATCGATATGCTCGGAGTCGGCGAACCGTTGAAAGTACTGATGAAACTCAGAAGGACTCCCGATGTCGTCATTTTGCACAAAGGCCGGGATGAGGAATCGACGCAGGGGAAAATCATTCCGTACCGGCACATCAATAAAATTCGCAGTAAATATGACGTTATCATTTCCGCGGCAGGCGGAATTGACATCAAAGGGGCACGCAGCGCTGTTTTTAACGGTGCCAACATTGTGGTTGCCAATATTGTTTCTCCTCACGATCCATGGACCGGCATTAGCGCGGAGTCGGATGTCCGGAGCATCGCCGAGCAATTTTTAAAAACCATTGAATAACATGGACAACTTCCGAACTTCCCGGCATGAAGATGGAAAACCCAATCCCAATGCGAGGGGCGGGGATATCCGGACCTGGCGGCAGGCGCGTCCCATCATCGCCAAGGTTTTCAAAATTGTCATCGCTGTATTTTATCTGCCGGTGATTATCAGAACGTTCAAAAACACATTCGATTTTTTCTCAAAAGACATATCCTGGGAAATGCCAAGCCATGGAACACTGATATTGGTGACCCTCGCGGGCGCTGCTTTTCTCGTCAATGAAGCCATCTACCGTCGTAAAATGAGTCCGGAAAAGCTGACACCTGTTTTTCATCAGGAAGGCGAGGATGCTGCCAAGCTCAAAACTGCATTCGGAATG
>JAQTOZ010000036.1 GCA_028713205.1 Candidatus Omnitrophota bacterium | reverse complement strand
GGCGTGCGGCGTCGGCCGGTGTGAAAGCTTCCGTGATTGTTTTGCTGGGATTGGGAGGCAGAACATTTTCCGGGGTCCATGTCCGGGATACCATCCGCGCGCTCAATGACATGCAGCCGCGTTATCTCTCTTTTCTTTCGGTCATGTTGATTCCGGGGACGCCGCTTTTTGAAGAGGCCAAGCGGGGTGCTTTCGAAGAGTTAAACCCGAAAGAATTATTGCGGGAGATGCGCGATATTCTTGACGGGCTCGAGCTTGAAAAAACGGTTTTTCGTTCCAATCACGCGTCGAACTTTCTGGCATTGGAAGGAAGATTGCCCGAGGACAAAACCAAAATGCTCGCCCTGTTGGACTCGGCCCTGAGCGGAAAAATCAAATTGAGGCCCGGATTCCTGCGAGGGTTGTGACGCGATCCGTCTTTCGAAATCCGCATGAAAAAAATTTCGTATTTTGCGTTCACTTTTATTGACCCCGAAAAAAAATGTGTTACAATGCAGCCAATATTGGTCGCGTGCATGATCGTTTTAATTTTCTGAAAGGGAGGAACAGCGTAATGGGCATGAGGGGCAAAGAAAAATTCGACGGGAAATTATTGATTATCGGTTGTGGGGCGGTATCACAATGTGCGATCCCGCTTGTTCTCAAACTCATCGATATGCCCGCGAAAAAAATTACGGTGATGGATTTTGTCGATAACCGTCAACGGATCAAACCTGCGCTTGCCAAAGGGGTCCGCTATGTCATCAATCGCGTCACCCAGTCCAATTACCGGAAACTCCTGGCCAAGTATGTCGGGCGGGGCGATATGATCATCGATTTGGCCTGGAATATTGAATGCCGCGCCATTTTGCAGTGGGCCCGGGACAACCAGGTCCTTTATGTGAATACTTCCGTGGAGGAGTGGGACCCTTACCGTGATACCCAGCGCAATGATCCTACGAAATACACCTTATATATGAGACATATGCATATCCGGGATATGATCGCCCGCTGGTCGGATAACAAAGGTTCGACCGCGGTGGTGGACCACGGTGCTAATCCGGGATTGGTTTCGCATTTTACCAAGCGCGCGTTGATCGATATCACCAGCAAGATTTTGAAAGAGAAACCCAAGGATCCGCGGCGCGGCGTTTTGGAAGAGGCTCTTGCCGTCAGGGACTTTGCCAAGCTGGCGCAAACGACCGGAGTGAAGGTCATTCACATCAGCGAGCGCGATACCCAGGTGACCGATAAGCCGAAACGTTTGAATGAATTCGTCAACACGTGGAGCATTGAAGGCTTTTATGAAGAGGGGGTTGCCCCCGCCGAACTCGGATGGGGAACTCACGAGCGTTATGTCCCTGAAAGCGCTTATTTCCATAAAGTCGGTCCTAAAAATCAGATTTGCCTGAGTACTTTGGGGATGAAAACGTGGGTCCGGTCCTGGGTGCCTTGCGGGGAGATCACGGGAATGGTGATTCGCCACGGTGAGGCGTTCAGTATTTCCGATCGTCTCACGGTGTGGAACGATGGTGTGGCGGTTTATCGTCCGACGGTCCATTATGCTTATTGCCCGGGTGATTGCGCGATCAATTCCCTCCATGAATTGGAAATGCGACAGTTCCATATGCAGGAAAAACAACGCATCATGAATGATGAGATTATCGACGGCGCCGATGAACTGGGGGTCCTTTTGATGGGACATGATTTCAATGCCTGGTGGTGCGGCAGCTTGTTGAACATTCATGACGCGCGAAAGCATGTCCCCCATCAGCAGGCGACGACGCTTCAAGTCGCCATTTCAGTTGTTTCTGCGGCCATCTGGATGATCCGCAATCCGCGCCGCGGATTCTGCCTGCCAGATGATATCGACCATGAAGCTATTCTCGATATCAGCACGTCCTTCATTGCGCCTTTTGTATCGCAACCGGTTGACTGGACTCCGCTGAAGAACCTTAACACGAAGTTCACTAAATTCGATATCCTCAAGCCCAAACCGGAAGATGTCTGGCAATTTACCACCTTCCTGGTCGACCATCGGGAGCGAATGCGAGCCTATGCAAAACATGCTGCAGAACAACGGGAAACAGTTGAAGTCTAAAGCCGACGTCAGCGGTATTGAAAATCTGATCCGGGCCACGTTAAAAAAGCACAAATCGCCGTTTATGATGATCCGGCGTTGTGTGCTGGAGAAACAGTATTTACGTTTCCGTAAATGCCTTCCGGAAGTCACACCCTATTTTGCCATCAAATCCAATCCGCATCCGCTGATTGTGAAAACATTCATCCGTCTCGGTGCCAGTTTTGATGTGGCAAGCGCCTGGGAGATGATGAATGTCCTGCGATTGGGGGCGACCCCGGACCGGATCATTTTTGCCAATACGATCAAATCGGTCGAAGATATCATCACGGCGCGCAAACGGCGCGTGAAGATGATGACGTTTGACAACGAACCGGAACTTTATAAAATTTCGGAGCATTATCCGGGCGCGCATGTGGTGCTCCGGATCAAAGTCGAAAATCAGGGGAGTGTGGTCGAATTGTCCCTGAAGTTCGGTGCGGATGCCGATAGCGCCATTCATTTGATCCGGAAGGCCAAGTCCCTGGGGTTGAATCCCGTCGGGCTGAGTTTCCACGTCGGGTCGCAATCGAAAAATGTGGAGAATTATCTGCAGGCGCTTGAAATCTCCGCCGGAATTTTCAAGGAGTCAAAGGACAGCGGTATCCCTTTGAGGATCATGGATATCGGAGGAGGATTCCCGATTCAGCATTTTGATAATGAAATCGGCATTAATTTTGAGAGGATGGCCTCCCAGATCCGCAAGCAAATCAAGATGCTCTTTGACCGCAAAGTCAAATTTATCGCGGAGCCCGGTAGGTTTTTGGTGGGGCCGGCCGGTATTTTGGTGACACAGGTCATCGGCCGGACATTTCGCAACAACAAAAATTATTATTATCTCAATGACGGCATTTATGCGGATTTCTCAGGGATGGTTTTTGACCACTGCAAGTATGAATTCAAAACTTTGCGGCGCGGGCATAAATTCCTGAGCGCATTGGCGGGACCGACCTGCGATTCGTTTGATACGCTTTCGATGAACGCTGAAATTCCCGAGCTTTATGTCGATGACGTTGTTTACGTCAAAAATATCGGCGCTTATTCGTCCGCCAGCGCCGTTGCCAATTTCAACGGTTTCCCCCCCGCGAAGGTTATTCTGATTTAAACACGCCTATCGGCCATACATTTTACGTTCTATGTGCAACGTATGATGTAACGATGCGCCGGCCGTTTCTTCTCGGTCGATTCTTTGGGGTTTGCGACGTCAGCTGGTTTCAGTTGCCGGTATGATGAAAGGAAATCTCAGGTCTTTTCGGCGGTGTCTGTCGCGGTGCCGGCTGGGATTGCTTGAGCTGCCGGAGCGGCAGGAGCGATTTTCTCAAAGATGATCTTTTCTTTTTCGGTATTGCTGACTTTTTCGACAAAACTCTTAAATTGCGGATAGTCTGCGACCGGTATCGTCGTTTGATCAATCGTGATTTTGACGAAACCCGTCAACTGATTGCCTTCCAGCGTATAATGGCGTTCATAGGAGCCAAACGGATGCCGTACGGAAACGTTTTCCGGAATGGTTTTCGGGACAAAGCCCGCGGGTGGAGTGATCGAACCTTCCCAGATTTGGACTTCGCCGATGCCCAGAAAGATCGGATAAACCCGCTGATCAAAAGTGACCAATGCGGCCAGCGAGTCGTCCAGGATGGTCGGTTGTTCCACCAGGAGCAGATTGCCGGCGATTTGTGCGGACCCGACGATCGCGCCCTTCATGGTCATCCTGAAAGGTTCGTTGACGTTATCCAGACCGGCAAAGGAATAATCCTCGAGACGGCTTTGCGGATATTTTTCGCGAATGCTTTTCTCCACGAGATCACGCAGGATCGCGGGATTCGTGTTGCGGATCATCATGCGATAATTGATGGCGGAAAGGCCGTAAAATTCGACACGGACGGTTGATTCGCTGACCGCGTCTTCCCGTATCCGGATGGTTTCCCGGGCATGGGTCTTATTGCTTTTTTCACCGGGGAATTCCGGTGTTTTGTCAAAATGGGCTTCGCGGCGGTCCAAAATCATCACGTCCCGGTTTTCCTCAAAAGGCATCAGATAATCGTAAGGCGCCATCGGAATCGTCGGGTCCATGAAAAGGAAACCTTCTTCCTCCGGCACGGCGACGATCATATGGGTGAAATCAAGGGAAGGAATATTGAGGATGAGTCTGCCCTGATCGGATGGCTTCATCAAAACGCCGAAGGCCTTTATTCCGGCCTGTCGCAGCATGGCGATCAAGAGCCCGGCCTTGCCTTTGCAATCGCCGTACCGGTTCGTCATCACATAGGAGGGCGGATAAGGTTTCCATGCCGATTCTCCGAGCGTGATCCCCACATACTCGACTTCCTGCGAGACATATTCAAAAAGCTTTTTGATCACCGCGAGCCTATCCTTTGCAATGCCCAAGGTCAATTGATCGACTTTGTTTTTTAGCTCATCGCCTGTTTGCAAAAGCGCTTCCTCGAAAAGCGGGTAATACCATTCGCTCAGGGTGTCCCAAGACGGCATCGTCGAGAAAAAAATGTAAGGATCGACATCGAAACTCGGAGGGATCGCCGGTTCATGGCCCCGTGACAACACAATCGGCCCGGGTGTCCATGCATAGACCGTCCGGCCGCCCTTGGAAGTTATGTTGGGCTCTTTCCCGCCGGGGATTGTGACGGCATAGTTTGCCTTCATCGCCGTGGGGACATCGATCGTGAGCGACGAGTTGAGGGTCATCAATCCCAAAGGATAGGTGAAGTAAGCGGTGTGAACTCCTTTGAGAATCGGATTTGTGATTTCGATTGTGTATTGGAGTTCCAGAGAGTCGCCCACGGAAACATCGGGCAGAAGAAGCTGTCGCACGCGAAAATCACTGAAGAGGGGAATGTCGCCCAAAATGGCCGCATCTTGAATCAGCGCCGGATCGACGGTGACGATACGGCCGTCCGTCTTGATGGTCCTCGCGGTTTCGATTTTGAGTTCCTCTCGCGATTTGTTGTAGGAGAGCTTCACTTGCGACATGGCCTTGCCGGATTCCCTAAGGATTTTGGCAACCTCATGAATGCGGAGGCCCGCAGTTCCATCTTCACGGATAACATGGTCTTCTTTCTTGAGTAAAATAACGACGGCATCTTCCGGTAATTCATCGGCTTTGGGCGAAGTCTCAATGAGTTTTTGAATTTCCGGATCGAGTTTGGGTGCGGCCTGAGCTTTTGGTAATTCGGAATCCGGTTGTTTCGGTACGGACGTTGACGGCGAAAGAGGAGAATCTTCGGAAAATGCCTGCGGCAGGATGCAAGGCAAAGCTCCGAGCATGACGGCAAAAAATAAAATCATGACCAAACGGCGGTGACTTTCTGATCTCTGAAACGAAACGAAAGATGTGGAGCGCCTGCTATAAAATGACATATCCTTTTAACGGTTTCCTGTGCGGTCTGCTTTAGAGGATTTTTTGTCGTAACTTTTGTTGCTGTCGACTTTTAAGATAAACATGGCTTCTGAAAAGGACTTTTGCTAAAATAAAGCCCTTTATAAACAACTGAATAACAAAAATCGATGATGAGATTTTCACTTCCCTTTTACAAGATGGTGGCGTCCGGCAATGACTTTGTTGTCGTTGACAATCGCAAGGGGATTGTCGGCGATATCAAGGAATTTGCGCGGAAGGTGTGCGCCGGGCATACAGGCATCGGTGCCGACGGTGTTTTGCTGCTTGAAAATTCCCGTCGCGCGGATTTTAAAATGAGGATCATTAATTCCGACGGATCCGAAGCCGAGGCCTGCGGCAATGGCTTTCGCTGCATCGCGCTTTTCGCAAAAGAAAAGCTGAGCTGTCCTTCCGAATTTCGCTTCGAGTCGCTGGCGGGCATCATTACGGCGCATGTGAAGGCCCAACGAGTTTGTGTGGAACTGCCGGTGCCCTCGGAGCTTGAATTGGACCAATCGCTTGAGGCCCTGGGACACCGGTTGCATTATGCGTTTTTGAATACCGGAGTGCCGCATGCGGTGATTTTTGTCGAAGGCCTTCCGAAAATCGATGTGGAGGAAATCGGGAGGGCCGTACGCCATCACGGGAATTTTAAACCGCGCGGAACCAACGTTAATTTTGTTCAGGTGGAGAATGACAAAACGATATCCGTCAGAACGTATGAGCGCGGTGTCGAAAATGAAACGCTGGCGTGCGGGACGGGTTCCACCGCATCGGCGGTTGTCAGCGTGCTCAAAGGCTATGTGCGGTCGCCGGTGCAGGTGAAAACGCGGGGCGGCGAGATTCTGGAGATCAACATTCAATGTGACGGCAAAAAAATCACACGGGTCACGCTTGAAGGCGAAGCGCGATTTGTGTGTGAAGGAAAAATGGCAGCCGGCCTTCTTTGAATTTTTTGTTTTCGGTTTAACTCTTGAAAGGGAGCGGATTCAACATGAGTCAGAAAAAAGTTTTCGAAGGTTCGATGGTGGCGCTGGTAACGCCTTTCAAAAACGGAAAAGTCGATGAGGCTGCGTTGAAGCGTTTGCTGGATTTCCATGTGGAACGGAGGACCGATGTGATCATTCCCTGCGGGACGACGGGGGAGTCGGCAACGCTTTCGCATGAAGAGCATCGCCACGTGATGTCCTTCGTGATGGATTATGTCGATGGCCGGGTTCCCGTGGTCTGCGGTTGCGGATCCAATAATACCGCCGAGGCTTTGGGGCTGATCACACATGCCAAAAAGATCAAGGCCGATGGGGTGCTGGTGGTCACGCCCTATTACAATCGACCGACCCAAGAGGGACTTTACCGCCATTATAAATTTTTAGCTTCGAATGTTGATATTCCGTTTATTTTGTACAACGTGCCCGGGCGTACCGGTGTCTCGATTGCTCCGGAAACGGTCGCGCGTCTTGCGAAAATAGCGAATATCGTCGCGATCAAAGAGGCGAGCGGGAGTTTGGCCCAAGTGGATCGCATTCGCGAACTCTGCGACATCACCGTGCTTTCGGGGGATGACGCGTTGACGTTGCCGATGATTTCGGTCGGGGCGCGCGGCGTGATTTCCGTGACGGCGAACGTTGTGCCGCATCTTGTCCGCGACATGGTCCATCTTGCGCTGGAAGGCCATATCGAAGCTTCCCGTCAAATTCATCAGGAGCTTCGGGCGATCAATCGTTTGTTGTTCATCGAGACGAATCCGATTCCCGTTAAAACGGCTTTGGGCATGATGAAGATGATTAAACCTGAATTCCGGATGCCGCTTTGTGAAATGAAACCGGAAAATGAGCAAAGTCTGCGGCAAACTTTGACTCAGCTGGGGGTCCTCGAATGATTCGAATCGTCGTTGCGGGTGCGGCAGGGCGCATGGGGAAGGCCATCCTTTGTCTGGCTCATCAGGACCCGGCTTTTAAAATTGTGGGCGGGCTTGAGCATGAGGATTGCCCTTTGATGGGTGAGGATGTGGGCGATCTGATCGGATGCGATGCTTTGGGGGCGAAGTTGGTCAGCCGGCCGGACGTCCTTTTGAAAGAAGCCGATGTTTTGATCGATTTCACGCAGGCGGCTGCGGTGCCTGAGACTTTGAAGGCCGTTTTGAAAACGGGCGTTCGTTATGTCGTCGGTACGACGGGCATCAAGAAGGATGTCTTGAAACTGTTGCAGGCAGCGTCAAAAAAGGTTGCCATTGTCCAGTCCCCGAACATGAGTATCGGGGTGAACGTCCTTTTTGGGCTGACGGAATTGGCCGGAAAGTTCCTGGACCAGGCCTATGATATCGAGATCTCGGAGATCCATCATCGGGGTAAAAAGGATGCCCCAAGCGGGACGGCACTCAAACTCCTGGAGATTTTGTCGGTGGCACGGCAAATTAATTCTGAAAAAGATGCCCGATATGGTCGAAAAGGAGATATAGGGGCCAGAACCCGGGAGGAAATAGGGGTTATGGCATTGCGGGGCGGGGATGTCGTGGGTGAACATACGGTCTATTTTTTGGGAAGCGGTGAACGGATCGAACTGACACATCGCGCAACATCGCGGGACGCGTTTGCGCTCGGGGCCTTGAAGGCCGCCAAATTTGTGGCGGGCAAAAAATCCGGTTTTTTTGATATGAGACAGGTGCTCGGATTGACTTGAGCATTTTTATTTTTGCTTTTTAAACCCTTGCCGGACATAACTGATAGGGCTGTTAAAGCACGAAACGAATGCACCTCACAGACTTGATGCGTAAAACGGGTTTGACGTTAAAGCCAATCTTAAAAACGTCGTGTCTTTTTGTCCTTTTTCTGATTGTTTTCCTTCCATTTGCTCCGGCCGAACGCGAAGCCATCCCAGCCAAAGGGGCCAAGCTTCCTCCGGCGCCGCCGCCCCTTCCTAACGTTTACGCCGAAGAATTCTTTATGTCACCTGCCCAGAGGCTGGCGTACGAAGCCAGCGATGTGAACGGATTTGTCATCGTCCGGGCACCGGACCCGTCGAGAAATTCCAATTATGCGATTGTGACCAATTTTAAGGGCGGCATTGTCAAAACGCAAACCCTCCCCGGGATGAAATCACCTGAGGATGTTAAAAATTGGATCGACAAAAACCTCGAGACGGCCGATTTCGAAGGCGTCGAGGTCAAGCATCTGACGCTGCCGGTTGTGGGGAAAGCGGGCGAGGCCAAAGCGCTTTATTGGGTCGGCCAGAAAAGCTACATCAGCGCGGACGAGGCACAGTCCCAAATTGCTTTGGTGAAGTCTGTTGCGGAATATCAGGGCGGGAATTTTGAAGAGATGGTTTCCCAGGCCAAACGTTACATCCCCGAACCGGAAAAACCGCCTCCCGTCGAGATCAAATCCAGGGCACAATTCGAAAAAGAAGAAGACATCGCGCTCCGGTGGGCGGATCAGTTCGATATCGGCGAAAAACTGTACGGACCCTTCCAAGGGGTCCCTGCCGGCGAACCTGTTTTGTGGCAGTCCTTCGGTGAAACCAGTTTTCGCACGACCAACCTGGAAAAGAAGTCCTATAGCAATCAGGTCGCATTCTGGACGAATCGCGTCGTCTTTAAGGGGATCCGGGCACCGATCAACACGATCGATCCTTACATCGAACTCACGCCGACGATCGAGACCGCAGGTCCCGATTATAAGTCCTACATGCTTCTGTTCGGAGGTCTGGAGTGGCGTCCTTTTCAGCGCAATGCGTGGCTTTACAATTACAGGCCTTATGGCGGCATTCCGCTTTTGCTGTGGGTTCAAAATTACCGTTTGTATGTGCAGTACGGTAACCGTTTCAATCTTAAGGGGGAAATCCCGGGCAGCGCGAATCACGACCTCATTTGGGGTGTGTCGATTTTCTACGAGTTCGGGACGGATCTGCCGACGGTGGCCGAAGAGGAATCGGTGGTTTTTTCGGATTATCTGCGAAAGTATGTTTGGGGCGAGTATTTCGGAAATTATCGCGTCGAGATGACGAATTTCAGCGCGTTGGAAAACAAATATAACGGTGTCATTTTGAATTCGTCCATTACGTTGGGATTGAAGATGCCGGGGATCCCGCTCCCTGAAAATCCCATCAACAATGAACTGGTGTTGATGCCCTACCTGAGATTCGAGCATGTGAACAGCGCCGATTTCTCTTTCTTCTATCAGAACCGTTATTTCGTTGCAGCCGGTATGCGCTGGATGCCCTTCCGGAATTTCCGCTACAAAGAAAACGAATGGCTTTCGAAAGTCAAAATCTTCGGCGAATATGTCGGCGTCGGGGAGACCCAGTTTGCCAAACAAGACGGTAAGATTCCTCCAGGTTCCGTTCGTGCCGATTTGAGATTTGGTGTCAATATTTCATCGAGGCGTTTTTAACCGACTATGCAGATCCGAAATCGAGTTCCTGTTTTAATTTGTTTTGCCGCGGCGTGCATCCTTTTTATGGCTGCTTGTCCTCAAGCGTTTGCCAATTTACTCGGCAATTATAGCTTCGAAGAAGAAATCGGCAACGGGACCGCCGCAAACTGGGACAGCACCAATGGCGCGAGGCGTGTGACGCCGGGAGACGGTGTCTATCCGGTCGGTTTTACCGTTCCGCCGGCCGATCGGAATTTTGCCTTGTTCATCTCAACGCAGGCTCAGTTTACCTTTCAAACCTTTAACACCGTGAAACCGGGTGACCTTGTGACTTTCACCGGACAGGCCTTGTCCCAGATCCCAGCGGGTGCCGGCGGTCAGGGCGGTCAATTGCGCATTGAGTATAGAAAATTGGACGAATCCACCGGAAACACCGAACTGATTTCGGACACGACTTCTCCTTTGATCACGACGCTCAGCGCGCCCTTTGCGGGCGCCTGGACGACTTTTACAGCGCAAGGTGTTGCCCCTGCCGGTACGGAGCTGGTTGTGTTCACCCTGCGGGAGATCGGTTTGGATGGGAATGTCCTTTTTGATAACATGAATGCCGAGATCAATCCGGCCAAGCTCAGCGTGATTGCTTCCAAAAATGTCGTTGAAATCGGAGAGCCTGTTTTGATCCAGGCGCGTATGCGCAATGCCTCGGCGATCCCATACAACAATGTCAGCATGTTTGTGAAAATTCCGGAAGGCTTTGATGCGATTGACAAATCGGCGCGGCGTGATGACAAGGATGTCCAGGTGCGGCAGGGTTCTTTGATCGTCGATGTGGGCACCATTGCGCCGGGGCAAATCTGTGACGTCGGGTTTATCATGATTGCCACAAGTGCGGTCAGGGTGGGACACGCTTATGATATCGAAGTGGTGTTGAATAACGGCAATGACCTCTCGGAAACATCATCGGTCCAATTGATGGTCCAAAACGATCCGATTTTTGATGAAGGGACAATTATCGGCAAG
This sequence comes from Candidatus Omnitrophota bacterium, assembly GCA_028713205.1. Lineage (GTDB taxonomy): Bacteria > Omnitrophota > Omnitrophia > Omnitrophales > Aquincolibacteriaceae > JAQTOZ01. The sequence continues at coordinate 7,294 of JAQTOZ010000036.1, read as the reverse complement.
GTTTTTAACGATGCGAATCAAAACGGGGTCCAGGACAAGGGCGAGCCCGGAGTTCCCTGGGTGCGATTGGTGACCGAAGAGGGCATTGTGGTGATTACGGACGAGGATGGAAAATATCACATTCCGGGTGTCAAACCCGGGCGGCATCTCGTCAAGATTGACGGACACACCCTCCCGGAAGGGACGAAGTTCATTACGGAAGAAACTTTTTTGGTCAAGACGACCCAGGGCATTATGAACAAAGCCAATTTTGCCATTTTGCTTCCGCCGTCCACGATCCCCGAAGAATTCCAAAAGGATTTATCGGTCATGGTGACGCAGGGCCTGGATTATTCCCGTCCCAACCTGGACATCGCGATGGAGCCCGAGATCGTCAAGGTCGGACTGGGCGTTCTTGAGAAGGATGTCGTCTTCCGCATGACGACGAATTACAGCGAGTACGTGAAAAAGTGGCATTTGGAAATCCGTGATCCGATGGGCCGCGAGGTCTGGACCGGGTTCGGGGTTTCGGCGCCGCCGCCGGAAGTGACCTGGCAGGGGTTTACGGAAGAAGGTGTGTTGATCAAACCCGGTCTTTATTCCTATCAGTTTAAGGTGGATGGCAAGGACGGGACGGAGGACTGGACCCCGTTGCACTTTTTTCGCGTGATTTCAAAACAGGCATCCTGGGACGAGGTGTCGAAGGCGGTCGAGATCCCGACGGTCGGCGATTTTAATATTTTTGCGGACGGCAAACAGTCCATCCCTCTGGTGGCAAAACCCACGCTGCGCATTCAAGGCAAGACGAAACCCGAGAACACGATCAAGATCAACAATTACCCGGTTGACGTGAACCCGCGCAGCGGCAAATTTCAAACGGAAGTTTACACCAGCGCGGGTGACAAAGAAGTGGTGGTGACTGCGACCAATCCGGAGGGAGAGACCACGACGTATCGTCAGACGGTCAAAGTCAAAGACAGCATGTTTTTTATGGTGGCCTTGGCCGAAGAACAAATGGGGATCAATTTTTCGGACGGGCGGCTCGAATCGACCGGTAATGACTGGCAGTACAAGGACGGGTTTTATGAGAACGGCCGGATTTCGTATTACCTCATGGGTAAAGTGAAGGGGAAGTTCCTGGTCAAATCGCATTACGATACCGACCCGAAGCGGTCCGCGCTTTTCACGAATCTGGACCCCGACAAGTATTATCCCATTTACGGGGACGCCTCCACGCGCGATTACGAAGCGCGCGATACGCGCGACCGGTTTTTTATGGTCATCGAAATGGACCGTTCCTTTGCCAAGTGGGGCAGTTTCGAAACCGATTTTACGGACACCGAGTTGTCGACCTATCAGCGCACTCTTTCGGGTGCCAAGATCCATTACGAATCGCTGGCGACGACGCGCTACGGCGATCCCAAACGCGGCGTAACGGCTTTCCGGAGTGATTCGAAATACCGGGCGGACCATAACGAATTCGCCGGGACCGGGGGCTCTCTCTATTATTTGCGGAACAAACGTGTGGTCGAGGGCAGCGAAAAGATCCGTGTCGTCGTCCGCGACAAGATCCAGGATATCGAACTTTCAAGTTACGATTTTAAATCGGGCGTGGATTACGAAATCGATTATGACGCGGGCCGTATTTTGCTGCAGCGTCCGTTGTCTTCGGTGGCGGCCACCGATACGATGGTTTCGCAGGACATTCTCAACGGCAATCCGGTCTACCTGGTGGTGGACTACGAATTTGATGCGGGCCCCAACACGCTCGAGACGACAAACCAAGGCGTGCGCGGTTTTGTGCATATGGGCGACCACATCCGCCTCGGGGGTACGGCCATTCAGGAACAACGCCATCCCGCCAATTACAACCTGCGCGGCGTGGATGTCCAGATGAAACTCGGGCGTAACACGAAGATAACGGCGGAATATGCCCAGACGGAGCGCAAACAGACACGTCAATCGGTTTCCTACAATGGCGGCCTGAGCTTCGCGGATTTGGAACCGTTGCACGGCCAGCATACCGAGCCGCAGGAATTTGCGTATGTCATACGCGGTGAGTCAAAACCGGTCAAGAATCTCGAGCTTTCGGGCTATGTCCAGGAAGTGGCCCCGAGTTTTTCCAATGAGCGTATCCGCAGTCAGGAAGGCAAGCAAAAGTACGGTGTCAACGCGCTTTACCGTTTGCATCAGAATTTTTATCTCCGTTACCGCTATGACCGCGGTTCGACGGTCAGGGAATTGATGCCGCTCGGCTCGAATAATATCTACGCGCCGTTTGACACCTTTACGTCGCATGTGGCCCAGGCGGTTTACGATGACCGCCGTTGGCTTGGGCAACTTGAATATGCGAAGCAAAAAACGGTTTTGCCGGCTTCGAACGTGCAGCCGACGCTTCTATCGGAAGTCCCCATGGACAATGCGATCGGCGCGAAATTGGGATATCACTTCAACGAACGCCTGATGCCGTACGTCAAAGTCCAAACGACGATCGGCGGAAAATCCAACAATCAATTCGGAGGCGGTATCCGCTATGAAGTGATGCGCAATTTGTTTGCGTATATCGAAGAGATGGTCGGCAACCTGGGCGATTCGACCTATTTCGGATTTGAAAAATACAATGACAACGGCGCGCGCAATTATCTGAGCCTGCGTTCATTCGACCGGGGGATCGGCGAGAGGACTCTCACGACCGCCATCGGCGCTTCCTATCCTTTGACCAAGAAATCGCGCGTCTTTTCCGAGCGCGAGTATTCGACGTACCGGGACAGTGAGGGCTTTGCGAACATTACCGGTCTCGAAGGACAGGTCAACGAAAAGATCACCTATGAAGTCAAACTGGAACGCCGCCGCCTCGATAACGCAACGACACGCCGCATGGACAACACCGCCGAGCAGTCGCTGATTTCGACCAATGCGTTTAATGCCATCGCCGGGACGCTCGGCTACATGGACCACAAGAAAATCCGCGCAAAGACGGGCCTGGAATTGCGCCGGGACCAGGACGTTCCGAAACTTTGGCAGATTGTGTCCCGCAATTATTTGGAGTATCAGTTGACCCCCGACTGGGGCGTGGCCACCAAGCTGGATTACGGTGTGACCCGGATGATCGACCCGGGCGATACTCCCGCGGACTTTATGGAATTCGATGCCGGATTTTCCTACCGGCCGGTTGACAACGACAAGTTCAATGCCTTGTTCCGTTATTCTTACCTGCACGATATCGGCAACGAGATCCAGTTCGACAGCGATCTCTTTCTCGATGCCGAAATCCGCGAGACCGCCCATGTGGTGGAGACCGATTTTGCCTACGACCTGCACCGCTATTTGGGGATTGTGGAAAAACTCGCTCTGAAAATGTCCAAGATGGACACGAACGTTTCCAACAGCGTGACCTTAAGCAGTTTTCTTTGGGCGCACCGGTTTAATTTTCACGTGACGCGCAAATGGGATGTCGCGGCCGAGTATCGTGTCCTGTTGCAGATGAAGGCCCTGGATACCATCAAACACGGCGCCCTGCTGGAGGTAGACCGGGAACTTTACGATTATGTCCGCCTGGGTATGGGGTATGATTTTACCGATTTTAATGACGACCTGCGCAAACCCAACAACTTCCACAGCCACGGTCCTTTTGTCCGCCTGACCGGGAAATTCTAAAACCTAACCGAACGGCATCCCGTGTTTGTCCCACAAAAATTTTCCTCCGCCGGGAGATTTCATCCTATAATTGAAGGTTCGTAATTTGTCTTTCGTGATACCGGAGAAGGAAAGAGCCTATGGATGCCATTGTGTTGCGTGGGATCAAAACCCATAATCTTAAAAACCTGGACCTTGAATTCCCGCACAGGAAATTTTATGTCGTGACGGGAGTTTCAGGGTCGGGCAAGTCGTCGCTTGCCTTTGATACCCTTTATGCCGAAGGCCAGCGCCGTTATGTCGAATCCCTCTCGGCGTATGCGCGCCAGTTTCTGGAACGCATGGAAAAGCCGGATGTCGAATCGGTGAGCGGTATCCCTCCCGCCATTGCCATCGAAGCGAAGAATGTGATTTCCAATGCCCGTTCAACGGTCGGGACCCAAACCGAGATCAATGACTATCTGCGCCTGCTTTACGCACGTATCGGGCATACCCTTTGCACGGAATGCGGTGTCGAGGTCCGGCGTAACCAGCCGGGTGAAATCGCTGCTTTATTAATGAAAGACCATATGGAAGAAGATGCCTGCCTCTTTTTTAATGTCCCCCTCGCCAAGAAAGGGAAGCGCTACCTTGAGGAGTTTCTGCCCGAACTCGAGCGCCAGGGCTTTCTGGAATGCCTGGTTGACGGCAAAATCCTTCTGCTGGGGGATTTGACCCGGATAAAAAAGCCGGGAGATGCGATCACCGTTTTGGCGGACCGGCTGAAGATAGAAGGCAAGAACCGCAAGCGGCTGGCAGATTCTCTGGAGCTTGCGTTTCGCTTCGGGCGGGGGGAGGTCCAGATCAAAATCGGCCGGAAACGTTATCAATTCTCCGAAGGCTTCCGCTGTTTTTCCTGCGGCAAGAATTATCGCGAGCCGACGCCGAACCTATTCTCGTTCAACAGCCCGTTGGGGGCCTGTCCCGACTGTCAGGGGTTCGGGCGCATCATCACGATCGATTGGAACCTGGTTGTGCCGGACACGCGCAAGTCCGTTTTCGACGGTGCGATTGCCCCATGGTCAAAACCGGGCGCTTCCTGGGAATTTCAGCAGCTCTTGAAGTTTTGCCGGGCAAAAAAAATACCGGCCAGTCAACCGTGGCGGAAATTGTCCAAACAACATCAACGCTGGATCCTGGAAGGTGTCCCGGGGTACGACTATTTTAGCGTCAAAGAATTTTTCGAATATCTGGAGCGGAAAACCTACAAGATGCACGTGCGGGTTTTCTTAAGCAAGTATCGCGGCTATCTGACATGCCGGACCTGCGGGGAAACGCGCCTTAAAACCGAAGCCCTGGCCGTCAAGGTCCAGGATAAAAATATTTACGAAGTTCAGATGATGAGCATACAATTCCTTCAGGAATTTTTGGAAAATCTCAAGCTGACGGCCCCGGAGCTGGAACGGGTCGAACCGGTTTATCTCGAACTGAAGAAGCGCGTACGGTTTTTGAAAGAGGTCGGACTCGGATATCTCAGTTTGGCGCGCCTATCGCGCACCCTCTCAGGCGGGGAGGTCCAACGGATCCATCTGGCGACGTCCCTGGGATCGGCACTGGTGGATACCCTGTATGTCCTGGATGAACCGAGCGTCGGACTGCATGAGCGCGACAATCATCTGCTCATCAAATTACTGAAGGATTTGCGGGATTTGGGCAATACGGTGATGGTGGTCGAGCATGACCGGACCATGATCGAGGCCGCGGATGAAGTCGTGGATTTGGGGCCGGGCGGCGGTCAGAAAGGCGGCCAGGTTTTGTTTAAAGGAACGGTTGAAGCCTTGCAGCGTGCGCCGGGTTCATTGACGGGAGAATACTTGTCCGGCAAACGGGAAGTCGTACGCCGGCAGGCAAGCGCCGCTCAGCCGTCCAAGTGGATACGGGTCCGGAATGCGGCGGAGCACAACCTCAAAAAAATTGATGTCGATATTCCGTTGCAGCAACTGGTGGTGATGACCGGCGTATCCGGGGCCGGCAAAAGCACTTTGCTGTACGACATCCTCTACCATCATTATCTGCGGTTCAAGGGGCGTCCGGTGCAGGACATCGGAAAGGCGCAAACCGTGAGCGGCTATGAGTTGATCGATGAAATGGTGATGGTCGATCAGACTCCGATCGGGCGTTCCCCGCGTTCGAATCCCGCCACTTATCTGAAGGCCTTTGATGAAATCCGCAGGATTTTTGCCGCCACCGCGGACGCCAAGCGCATGGGGTTTGAGGCCGGAGCCTTTTCCTTCAATGTGGACGGCGGCCGTTGCGATACCTGCAAAGGCGACGGACGGATCAAAGTCGAAATGCATTTTCTGGCGGATGTCTTTGTGACCTGCGAGGCCTGCCAGGGGAAACGGTTCAAAGAAGAGATTTTGGACATCCGATATGGGGACAAGAATATCGACGATGTCCTGCAAATGACGGTCGAGGAGGCGCTTCTGTTTTTCCGCGGCGAGAAAAAACTCGAGGAGAAACTATCGCTTTTGACGCGCATCGGTCTGGGATACCTGCGTTTAGGGCAGTCGGCCACGACCCTGTCGGGCGGGGAAGCGCAGCGCTTGAAATTGGCCGTCGAAATGTCGGAGAAAAAAGGGCAGAGCATCCTGTATCTGTTTGATGAACCGACGACAGGCCTGCATTATCACGATATCCATTGTCTGATCGAAGCCTTTGAGGAGCTGCTGGCGCGCGGGCATTCGATTGTGGTGATCGAGCACAATATGGAAATTATCCGTTCCGCCGATTATCTCATCGATTTGGGGCCGGAAGGCGGGGCGGAGGGCGGGGATTTGATTTATGCGGGGCCGGCCCGCGGCATTCTCGGTGTCCCGAACTCCTATACGGGCCGGTTTTTGAAGCAACATGTGATGCGGTTTGAAGCGAATACCGCGAAGGCGTCCGGTTGAAATATACTCGAAACCTAGGTATAGTTTTAAAAAGCCGAGTGAGATCGTGAGATTCTAAGATGCGCCAAAAAGAGCTGAGACTATTGGTGATTGTCGTCGTGTGTCTCTCGTTGATTCATACGGGGAAAATCCTGCGTAAGGAAAATGTCGTCGTCCAAAAGACCCAGACCAATCCGATCAAGCTCACGAAGAAAATGGAAGAGATCAAGGACGGCGAGAAGGCGGCACCGCAACCTTCGATGTCTTTTTACGGCAACGAGCAGTTTTTAGTGGAACCGCCTTACCGGAAGAAACTGGAAGATGTGATGAGTGAGGCTGAATCCAAAATACCGCAAATCGGCGAACCGCTTCCGGAGAATTTGACCGGGCTTGAAGAAGAAGGTGTCGATTTGAGTTGGTGGAATGATGAAGGGCAGGCTGAGAGCGATCCGGGGGCTTCGGCGCCGGATAACGAAGCTGCCGCCGGCGATAAAGGTGATGCTGAGCTTGAAGAGGCTTGGTGGGAAGAAGAAACGGGTGATTCATCGGGTGAATCCGGCAATGAATCCTGAAGATTTTATTTAAGCTCGATCGCCGGGTAGCCGAACAACCATAGCACCGCAAGACAGCGGAATGCGCAACGGAATGCGGGTAAAGGCTTTTTAAAATTCGGTAACTGATTGAAGAGAAATGATTTGCAAACAGAGATCTGTCTGATTTTCTCCTAGTTGACACCTCCGCGCATTAAATGTATATTTAATCCTTAA
>JAQTOZ010000242.1 GCA_028713205.1 Candidatus Omnitrophota bacterium | reverse complement strand
GCCAAGCTGAGCTACACCCCGAAGAAAAAGAAGATGATGTTACATTACGAAGAAATAATCAATCTGTCAATAGAGCTGACAAACCGCATAATGAAGGGCACTCCCCATCCATGAGATGAATCAGAAAATGGATCGTCCTTTGTAAATACTCAGTACAAGTCCCAACGCCGCGGCCGTCGCGATAAAGGACGAGCCACCATAACTCACCAACGGTAGAGTTAATCCCGCGATGGGCATGAATCCAAATGTCATGCCGATATTGATAAACACCTGCGAAAAAATGACGGCCAGAACACCGCCAGCAAGCAGTTTAGCTTTCACATCCGTCGTGCTGGAAATAACCTGAAAAACAGCCTTAAACAGCAAACCGTACAGAGCAAGCAAAATGATCGTACCCGCATACCCCCATTCTTCGCCAATCACGCAAAAAATGAAATCCGTGTGATGTTCCGGAACAAAATCCAGTTGAATTTGCGTTCCGTCCAGATACCCTTTACCGAACATTCCGCCGGCCCCCACCGCAATTCGCGATTGGATCGCTGTATAACCAGCGCCCAACGGGTCTAACCCGGGATTTAAAAATACCAAGAGCCTTTTTTTCTGATATTCCTTTAAGAACCCCCAGAGAAATGGGACGCCGCCCATTGTCAGAAGCGCTCCCGCAATAAGATAACGGTATCGTATCCCCCATAAGAAGAGCAAAACCAGAATCATTGGGACAAAAAGCATTGCCGAACCAAGGTCGGGTTGCTTTACAATCAACATTCCCGGAATAAACGTCATCAGCAAAGCAACCGACAAAATTCTGTTCTCATTTTCCCATCGATGGTGCGACCCCAGATAATTGGCTAATGCCAAGACCGTTGCAAGTTTGGCAAATTCGGAAGGCTGAACCGCAACAGGCCCTAAATGAAGCCAGCGCTGTGCTCCAAGATGGGTATGTCCGATAACATCAACAACCACTAACAAAATCAAACTTAGCACATAAAAAAGGTATGAGGTTCCCAAAAAAAATCGATACCCCATTAACGCAACAATAAAAAAAACCATAAATCCGAAGAACACCCAAAACAATTGTTTCATGGCATATTGGTTGACTTGATAATGAGTCGCGCTGTACACAAAAAGGATGCCCACGCAGGCCAATCCCAGCATGGAAACAATTAATGGCCAATAAATATCTTTAGCCCACCGCTGCATTCCCCATCCCCTTCCACATTTGAATAATTTCTTTCACGATTTTAGCTGCCGTTACTCCGCCGGCGCCGCCGTGTTCAACAAACACCACAAAAGAAATCTCCGGATTTTCATAAGGGAAAAATCCTGTCATCCACGCATGAGATTTCTTTGGCGGCACCTGGGCGGTACCTGTCTTGCCTGCCATTTTGTCAAAATCAACCCTCGCAAGTTGCCCAGTACCATAATCCGACTGGACCACACTCAGCATAGCACGCCGGATGACATCTAGATTCTCCGGATGGATGGCGATCTTGGATTCCCTTTTTTCCTGCTGGGCGAGACCTTCGATCAAATGCGGTTGCACCCGCTTTCCGTTTTCTGCAATCATCGCCACTAATCTCATAATTTGCAGAGGTGAAACGCGGAGATAGCCCTGCCCGATGGCATAACTCAAGGTTTCGCCTTGATACCATCGATCATGCAACTTTTCCTTTTTCCAAGCAGAATCAGGGACAAGGCCGGGATCAATTTGACTTAATTCCAATTTCATTCTTTCACCCAATCCCAGTTCGCGTGCATAGTGAGCTATTTCTTCAGGAGTAAGTCGTCGGCCGACATTGTAAAAATAGACGTTACAGGAACGCTCAATAGCTTGGTAGAGGTTTAAGCTTCCATGCCCCTGCTCGTTCCAACAATGAAAAGGACGCGTCCCCGGTTTAAGACGAAATTTTCCTGTGCAAACAAACCTTGTTTGCGGCGTAATCTTGCCCGTTTCAAGAGCGGTCAACGCGGTGACCAATTTAAAGATCGAACCCGGTGGATAGGCCGATGCGATCCCGCGATCGAGAAGTGGGGATTCCGGATTTTTCAAAACGCCCATCCGCTCAAGACTTTGACGCGGCGAAACAAAAACATTGGGATCATAGGCCGGAGAACTCGCCAAAGCTAAAATCCCATTCGATTTAAGGTCCATCACGGCAACGGCCGCATGCTTATCTTTGATCAGATCCATAATTCTTTTTTGAAGCTCCAGATCGAGAGTCAGCACAAGATCTTGTCCGGGTTCCGGAAGCTTTTCTGAAATAATACGAATGAGCTGCCCTCGCGCGTCAACCTCGACCTGTCTTCCGCCGCGCCATCCGCGAAGTCTTTCATCAAATATTTTTTCAATCCCCTCACGTCCCATCATGGAGGTCATCCCGTACAGGCTATGATCGTTCAATTCGTATTCTTTGGGACTGATCCGACCGATATATCCGATCAAGTGCGCCGCTGTCTCTTTCAATGGATAACTGCGAATGGCCGAAACACGCACAGCCACACCGGGCAATTCGGGTTTCCTTTCTTCTATCGCAAAAGCCAGTTCTCGGGGAATATCCTGCGCGATGATGGCTGGCGCGAATGGATATTCACGTGCAGCGCTCATTCGAAAGCGGATATCTTTTTCGGGGACCGACAGCAGCTTACCCAACCTCGGATAAACATCCGGAGTGACGTCCTCGGGCGTCGCGACAACATCATAAGTCGGACGATTGCTGGCCAGCAAATTCCCTCGTTTGTCAAGTACGCGCCCTCGAGGTGCTTCGAGAGGGATCAAACGAATACGGTTCTGCTCACCGAGTTGCCGGTAATATTCCCCTTGCAGCACCTGAATTTGAAAAAGTCCCAATCCGAGGACGCCAAGGCCCAGATAAACAATAATTCGAAATATAATTGCCCGCATAATTACCTGAACAGCTCATATTGTTGTAAAACCGCGCTATCGTGAAACCATTTTGCGCTCACATGAAAGAAAACCGGCATGATCAAAACCGTATAGAGCGCCGATCCAAAAGCAACAGCCAAATGATACCAAGTAACATTCATAGCCCCCGATAAATAATTGGACAAAAACAAATTCACAAGCAAAGTGCAAAAAACAAAAATAAATGTAATCATCATCCTAAGGGACAAGGATTCGCGCTCTATTTTCTGCACCAACAGGTACAACAGGATCGAAGCAAAAAGCAAAGAACAGGTTTCGATGCCTAAGGATTGCGTTCCAAGAAAATCACGCATGAGACCGACAAGAATCGCCATCGGTATCGTCTTCTGCCACCCCCATTGAAACGTTGCATAAAGGACCAATAAGTAAGTCAAAAAAAACTGCACATCGCCAAAACGAAAAATAGGCGTCACGGTCACATCAAACGTCAGCAACAGAATTAAAAATAAAATTACTCGGCCTGAAAATATTCGAGGCATAACACTTCCTCAAGTTTTGAAAATTGAACAAATGGTTCTACGGCGACATCCAGATGAAGGCCGTTCGAGTCTTTTCCGATGCTCTCGATTTTCCCGATTCCCAATCCGCGCGGATAGAGTCGCCCAACACCTGATGTCAAAACCGTTTCCCCCACGGCAACTCCCGAATCCAAATCCAAATACTTCATCGAAAGTTTTGTGGAACCGTCCCCGAAAACGACCCCCTGCGCCTGGCTATTCTCAGCAACCGCACTGACACGCGCATCTGAATCGACAAGTAAAATGAGGCGGGATGTCGTGGGATTCACTTCAAGGATTCTTCCGACAAGGCCCGCGGGAACCATGACGATCATATCCTTTTTTAATCCTTGAAGCTTGCCTTTGTCCAAAATGGCAGTCTTCCGCCAGGGAGATAAATCCCACCCAATAATTCTCGCCGCAATCGTCTTACTTGGAACCGTGTCTTTAAATGCCAAAAGGCTCTTTAAACGTTCGTTCTCGCGCATCGCTTCATGATAGTAAAGAAGTTGAGCTTTTAGCTCTTGAACTTGCTTTTCGTATATGCCTTCGTTTTGGAAGCTATTCCAAAACTGAACAGCTTTATTCCAAGTTCCCGAAATCGTTGAGGCAATCACATGTCCGCCCATAAGCGCCGGCTTCAGGACGGTTAAGGAAGCCCGATGTAAAGGTGCATTGATACGAGGATTTTGTAAAACAAAAAGGAGAGGGAGGACGAGAATAATCAGCAGGTAATAAGAGAACCTAAACCGCATACTTAATGAGATGAAAGCTGAATTATAAAAGCAATGATTGAAAAGTGAAGTTTTTAAAAACTTCTATCCCCATCCCTCGCAGACATCTCGGAGATGGCTCCAGGAGTCAACACGCGAACCGATC
>JAQTOZ010000241.1 GCA_028713205.1 Candidatus Omnitrophota bacterium | reverse complement strand
TGCTGACCCGTATGCGCCCGGCCGTACCGGACGGCTCCGCGCAAAAACCCGACTGGGAAATTTACCGGCATGATTTTTGGATGATCTTCATCTGGTTCGCGGCGACCATCGCGGGGTTCGCCAACGGGCTCTCGGTTTACGATACCCGCTTTTTGAACTTCGCCTACGTCCCTTCGATTTTGCTGCTTTTTATGGCGGCCGGAATCCTGGAGAGCCGGATTTTTACGGCACCCGGCCGGCGTTTTTTTCTCCGCGTGGCGCTGAGCGTTTTGATCCTCTACACCGTCTTGACTAATCTGGCTTTTTACACTGCTTTGGTTTTGCATTACGGCGGACTGCAGGCCGCCCAGGTCCGGGCGGAATCCGATATTTTCAAGGCCGTGTACGGAGAGGCCCCGCAAGGCTGGCAGCTTTATGAGAAACACCACGAAATCGAATCACGCCGGATCGTCATCGATTGGTATGAACTGCCGCAAAACTGGCTGAATGACACGCGTGAAAAAACGAATCGGGAAAAAGGAATTTTCTTTTATACCCGCACGGCGGAATCCCCGCGGCTCGAAGAACTGCGGAATGCCGGACTCCATCCGGTGCTGTGGAAGCGTTATGATTTTCTCGATGCGGACCCGGCCGTTTTCAAAATCTTCAAACAACTATTCCGTTGGGCTGATTCGGCCTTGGGCCCCGCCGCCGGCCAGCGTTTCGAAATATTGGTGTACCGGGTGCAGAGCCAGCTATAAGCGATAAGCTGTAAGCGGTAAGAGCAGCCCCAAATCCCAAGACATGGGCACGGAATAGGAAGCAAGAAGTAAGAAGCAGAGAAGAAACAGCCGAATGCGGTCGTCTTGCCTCTTGTTTCTCCTTTTCTGTCTTGAGTCTTGGGACTTGGGTCTGATTGGACATTATCCGCTAGTCGCTATACGCTATACACCTGCCCCTTGCCGCTCGCCTTTTCTTAACGCTGATCGCTTACAGCTTATCACCGGTTTGCAGGTTTTATGAGGTTTCACAATGTTACAGGAGGTCACTTACCCCCAGAGTCTTTCGTAACTTCGTGTAACCTTATGTAGCCTTCCGCAACCTCTCGTAACCCTAGGCTTGTTTCCCCCGCAACGGGACCTCACACAAGGCTTCGAGGAAAACGATTTCGGGGTCCATCCCTTTTGAGCGCATATATTTCACACGCAAGAAATATTCGGGAAAGGAGTGCGCACGGCGTGCCAGGATACGGTGACAGGCAAGATGTACCAAATCAACGGCGATATGAAAGGCCAGTCCCCAAAAGGCAGGCTCAAGCGGCGGGAAAAATCCGAAGGCGAGAACGGCGAACAGGACAAAAAACTCCACCGTGTGAAAGACCTCAATGTCCAGATAGTCACTCCGGTCTTTACGTTGGAATAATGCGTGGTGGAAGCGAAACATCAACGGAAGGCTGAAATATTTGAAACCGGACCGAAAAACAAAATTCAGATAATGGTCCAAATCGATCAGGATCGTGGCCAGCCAAAAGACAAGACTGCCCCAACCGCCGAATACCGGAATAAGCAATGCCGCCGCCACCGCGCCGACCAGGACATGGTCCCGCAATAGGTGGGAAGTCAGGGCCTTCATGCGCCCGTCCGCTCCGCAAACCCGAGGACTTTGGCCCAAAAGGCCATGGCTTTGCCGATGCGTAAAATTAAACGTTTTTTGACGCGGTAACGGCCGTCCCTCAGCTCCAGTTGATTGAGCTCCACCATCCGGGAGAGCCGGACGGTCAGCATGGTATCGGCACCGTACTCCGCGCGCAATTCATCGAAGGTCATAATATGGTTGGCATCAAGGGCCCGCAGGATATGAATACGCCGCGCGGTTTCCGTCATGCCGAAACATTGGAAATAGGAAAAGGCCAGGCCGCCGAACACCAGCGTCCCGTAAATAACGGCGCAAACAACATCCGCTAGAGAATCCAACCGGCGGAAATAAACCTGCCAGGCCAAAATACCCACGAGCAAATACGCAAGGATGATCGCCCCTGCCGCGACCAGCAAAGGCGGAAATTTGAAATTTTTATAATGGCCGACATGCGCCGCGATCCAATGCAGCCAAAAAACCCACAGCGGCGTCAGCACGAGCACCACAAGATAAGCGGTCATGGCGTCACTCAACCTTTCCCCGCCGGCAGTCCAAGGACCTTCCGCAACAGAAGGAACGGTTTGATCAAGGATTCCCCGCTGCGGGTCAGTGCCAGCCGTTCGCCCTGCCGCTGAACGAGCCCGGCGCCCAAAAGATCGTGTATCCGCGCGTCGAACAAATCGTTGGGGTCGAATTGAGCGCGTATCTCGGCCTCGGTCAGTCCCTGGGGCATGGCCTTGTCGACCAGCATGATCATTTTCAGGGACGGACTGTCCGCCTGGCTGGCGGGATAAATTTGGATGTAGGCGAAACTCAGCGCGACGTGCAACAGCGCAATCGCGAAAAGATCCGGCCAAGGCAAATCGGGGCACAGACCTTTGCTGGCGAGAACAAAGACCGCGCACGGAATCAGAAAGATGGCCAGAAGCGCCGTCGCGTGCCGTTTCGGCCGGCGGACATGCCAGGCCACGACATGCAGCACGAGACAAACGAAAAATAAACTCATACCGACTAAAAGGATATACGGTTTCATATTTTTTGTCAGTCCTCACACACCCGGATAAAGTGCGTTTGACGGTTATGAGCCGCCGCAGAGACGGCCTTCTAAATTGTCATTCCCGACGAAGGTTTTTCATCATCGGTCATTCCGAGCGACGGCGTTTTGTGCCGGAGTCGAGGAATCTAAAATAGACTCGTATAAATCCTGCCATCCCGGATTCATGCGATGAATTAAAATCTCTTTCTTCTCTCTCCTCCACTTTTTTAATTGTTTTTCTCTAGCAATAGCACTATGGACATCCATCGTTGACTCAAAATAAACAAGTCGATTGACATGGTATCTCTTAGAAAATCCCTCCACGAGTTTCTCTTTATGTTCCCAAACTCGTCTGACTAAATCGCTAGTAAGCCCGATATATAAAGTCCTAGAGTAGCTGCTCAAGATATAAACATAATATTGTTTCATCAAGATCCTTCGACTCCGTCCCGCCTCTGGCAGGACTTCGCTCAGGATGACATATCAATGCAACCTGAAGTTCCCCTCAACCCGAATAACCAGTCATCCGGCTAATCATCCGCCCCAGCTGCCGCCCAACGTGCCGGCAGAATCGGCGCGTGACAGGGATTTCCTGGGTGTCTTGTAAAAGTTTTCTTCCTGATGGCTGTGAAAAAATTGCTTCATTTCGAACATCATGATGTGGTACGCCGTCATGAGCGCGCTCTTTAAATTGAATTTCATCGGATAAACGTGCCGGTTGACCATATGCGCCTTTGCGAGCACAAAAGCAAACCAGTAAAGTCTTGTCAGCGGCCAATAGATCAGATATTTCTTCGTAACCGGCCAAAGCCACGGCCACACGGCACACACCTGTCCGAGAAAAGAAAGATTGTCCTGGATCCGGCGCTGCTCTGCGGAATAACAGCTGAAGGCCGAGGTCGTCAGGCACGAGGTGTGCAATTTATCGAAGTTCCCGTCAAAGGCGCCGGTCGCGATCGTATATTCCGTGATCACCGTCCCCGGATACGGATCGAGGCGCGGAAACAAGGTTTCGTGTATCCCGCAGTTGATGGTCAGTTCCACGGCCTCAATGTCGTAATCGATGGGATCGTCGCGCAGCCCGAGGCTTTGGAGTATCTCCATGCCGCGGTTTTTGACGTTTTCGGCGGCATTGCCCGCTTCCAGTTCGTGCAGGATGCCGTCCAGCTCTTCGGGGTATTTCTGTCCCCGGATGCCCGCGACCTGCTTTTTGGCCACGACAAACGCCAGTTTCGTTTCGCGTATCGCCTGCCGAAGCTTGTCGTCATAGCGGGGATCGCCTGCGCGCGGCATGACCGGCGCGGGGATGCCCAAAATCGTGTTCGTAAACGTCCCGATGCCGTGCTTTTTCATCAGCTTGAATGCCGTGGTGATTTCCTTGCGGGTCATGTCGCGCACGAAAATATTTTCGCGGATAAAATCGTTGCCCGCCTCGATCGACATATTGATAGAGCGCATGCCGGCCTTTTTCAAAAGGTCGAGCACGTCCTCCCGCAATTCCATGGTCCCGTCCCCTTTTTCGTGGGCGAAGATATCGCAGCGCACCAGGCAGGAAAACGGGATGCCGACCTCTTTCGGATATTTTTCGGCGAACTCCACCAGCCAGTCGCTGGCCCGGAACTCGAACATGGCGTCGTAAAATTTGATGAATTGCGGTTTGGCGTAACCGCGCCGGGACT
>JAQTOZ010000035.1 GCA_028713205.1 Candidatus Omnitrophota bacterium | reverse complement strand
CAGGACGATCCCCGTCGGGAAGGCCGTATTCAAATTAATCGTTTCGACACTTGTCGTGGTCGCAGCATTGTCATAACTGAAAAAGGCTCCGCCAAACGAACTGGTCTTCAACAAATTCAAATCAATCACTCCGGCGGTCGGTGAACTCATCGTCACCGCTGAGGTGCTTGCATCAGGATCCGCGGTCGTTCCCGCACTCGCAAAGCCCGTCAATTGCGGACGCTCATTCAAGCCCGTCTTCGGAACAAGCGTGATCGCAGGATTCGTCGGATCGCTCGCAATATCAGGAATATACGCGAACTCGCCCCAACTTACGTTCAACTTCTTGCTCGCCTGAATACCTTCCGCAATGATCGCTATCGATTGGATCTTCGTCAAATCAACTTCATCAAAGTTCGATAACGCGATCTTCCAGCGCCGATTCGTTGAATCAATATTCACTAGAGTAACTCTGTCCTTTTTCCCTGCATAATCCGTCAGCTCCAAAACAATTGACGATAATCCAGTACCTCCATTGTTAAGGCCAAACACAATCCCTGTCGGGAAAGACGTATTGAGATTAATTGTCTCAACCGTGGTCGTGGTCGCGGCATTGTCATAACTAAAGAAAGCACCGCCAAACGAGCTGGCCTTCAACAAGTTCATATCAATCACGCCTGTCGTCGGCGAACTCATCGCCACCGTAGCTGTACTCGCATCAGGATCCGCGGTCGTCCCCGCACTCGCAAATCCCGTCAGTTGCGGACGCTCATTTAAACCCGTCTTCGGAACTAGCGTAACCGCAGGGTTGGTGGCATCATAAGTAATGGGAGGAACATAATAAAAGCGTCCCCAATCAATTGACACCTGTTGATTGCTTTTTAGGCCCTGCACCATAATCGTCATAACCGTAATGTGATTTGTGTCGACTTCGTCAAAATAACTGGACAATATTTTCCATTTCTTTCCCGCAGCGGCAATGCCACTGAGTTTGACAACATCACGTTTGCCCGTATCATCCGTAACCTCAAAGACAACTTCGGAAGTTGTAGTCCCATTGTTATCAAGTTGCAGGACAATTCCACCCGGAAAAGCCGTATTTAAATTAATCGATTCGGCCACGCTGGTCGTATTGATATCGTCGTAGGTAATATACACACCGCCATAAGCATCCGCATTGGTTCCGGTATACGTAAAACGAGAAAAGGTTGCCGAAGATTGCGTCAGGGTAACCGTCGCATTACCGCTACTGGCAAAAGGACTCAGATCAGGCCGATCACCGGCACTTGTCGTAGGGACATACGTAATAGCCGGGTTTGTCGCGTCAGGCGTCAACGTCGGATCATAAGCGAATTGTCCCCAATCAATGGATAATTGAGCTTGTCCGCTGGCAGCGACACCCTGCAATAAAAAGGTAATCACGACAATGTGATGGATATCGACTTCGTCAAATAAGGTCGGCTGAATTTTCCAGTGATGACCGGTACCTTCAATACCTGTCAGGATAACCGTATCGCGGGCACCCGTATCATCCGTAACCTCAATCACAACCGAAGTCAAAGAACTATTGTTATTGTCTAGTCCCAAAACCATGCCGCTCGAGAAAGCCGACGTCATGTCAATCGATTCGGCCACGGCACTTGTGTTCGGATCGTCATAATTAATGTAGGCACCGCCGTAGGCATTCGTACTGCTCCCCGTATAGCTAAGCCGAGCAAAAGTCGGAGAAAATTGTGTAACGGATGCCGTCGCATCGGCACTTGCGAATTGCGAAAGGTTCGGTCTGATTCCAAGGCTGTTGAGCGGAAGATAAGTAATTCCCGGATTCGCAGCATCGTATCCGATCGAAGGCGTAAAGGAGAACTGTCCCCAATCAATAGAGACTTCCTTATTGGTCATCTGGCCATGGAAAAGAATGGTAATCACACTAATCTTGGTTGTATCCACTTCGTCAAACAGGTTGGCAGCAATTTTCCAGTAGTGCCGCGCCGCTTCAATACCCGTCAGGGTCACAACATCGCGCGCACCTGTTGAATCCGTCACTTCAAGATCAACCGAGGTAATCCCGGTACCGTTATTATCCAGCCCAAGTACCAACCCCGTCGGGAAAAGGCTGTTCAAATTAATGGATTCCGCAACGCTTGATGTATCGGGATCGTCATAATTAATGTAGAGACCGCCGTAAGAGCCAGTCGTTGTCCCCGTATATTTCGCGCGCGAGAAAGTCGACGAAAATTGCGTCAGTGTAATAGTATCGCTCACGCTTCCCGTAAAAGTTCCCATGGCAGGACGCTCGCCGAGACTATTCGTTGGTAAATAAGTCACGGGCGGATTGCTGGCGTCATAGCTCACAGACGGATCAAAAGCAAATTGTCCCCAATCAACCGAAAGCTGCGAATTTTTCAGACCCTTCACCAAAATCGTCATTACCACAATATGGGTAAGATCCACTTCATCAAAGAGGCTGGTCAGGATTTTCCATCTCTTGCCGGTCCCCGTAATCCCCGTCAACTTGACCTCATCACGGGCTCCGCTTTGATCGGTCACTTCTAAAACAAGTTCCGTGATCGTGCCACCCACGTTGTCCAAACCCAGCACAATCCCGCTGGGAAATGCCGTGCTGAGATTAATGGATTCCGCTGTACTGGACGTGTCAGGGTCATCATAATTAATGAATACACCGCCGTAGGAATTGGCACTGGTCCCGTTATAGCTCAAGCGTGCAAACGTCGAAGAATAACTTGTCAAGCCTACTGTCGTATTGCTCGGATCGGAGAACGCCGTAAGTTCCGGACGATGGCCCAGACTATTCAGCGGGACATAAGTTGTGGCAGGATTGGTTGCATCAGAAACCAGGGAAGGAATATATCGAAATTGCCCCCAATCAACGGTGACTTGCGAATTAAATGCCGCTCCTTTAACCACGAGTGAGATGACGGAAATTCTTGTCTTATCGATACCCACCAAGTTTGCCAGAGGGATTTTCCAATATTGCATGCTGGCATTCACTCCGGACAACGTCACCGTATCTTTCGCACCGGTAGCATCCGTAACCTCCAGATAAACACTCGTTGTTCCGCCGTTTGTATTTTGAAGTCCCAAAACAACGCCGCCGGGATAAAGAGT
This sequence comes from Candidatus Omnitrophota bacterium, assembly GCA_028713205.1. Lineage (GTDB taxonomy): Bacteria > Omnitrophota > Omnitrophia > Omnitrophales > Aquincolibacteriaceae > JAQTOZ01. Next base: position 15,527 of record JAQTOZ010000035.1, on the reverse strand, counting down.
ATTGAAGTTAATCGACTCGGCATACCCAGACGTCGAACTATCGTCAAAATTCATATAAATACCGCCATATGACGTCGAGTTCATGCCCGTATAACTGATTTGCATCGAAGTCGCGGACAGAACATTGACTGCCGCGGAACTCCCATCGGATTTCGCAAAAGCATTCGGTTCGACCCGTTCTCCTGTGCTGGTCACGGGTAACGTGGTGACATTGGAGTGCGTCAAAGCGGGATTCGGCAACACAGTTCCTGAAGACCGGAAAAGGACACGGTCATCGAGATTGAAGTTGTAATCATCCATCGCCTTGATAAATGCATTGAGCAGATCACGTGTTTGCTTCGAATCAACCCTGTCATCTTTTAAATCATCGATGACCTCTGCAAGATGGTTATACTGATACGCAATCGGATTTTCCAAGCCATCTTGGTTATAAGCATAAATTCCATCTTTCGAAATGACATATTCGAGTTCGGTACCGGCTTCGGCGTAATCGCTTAAACTCGGCATGGGATCCGTGTCTTGCGGATGAACATGCGCAATCAAAGACGCGCTTTTCAGAAGTTCGCGTGCCGCTGAATTCACCAGGACTTCTTCCCGATTACCGCTTGTAAACAAAACAACCTTTCCGCCAATCACCGCAAGTCCCGTTTCGATAGATTGCTCAGTCAATGTTTTCAAATTTTCAGCAGTCAAAGAAGTAACAATGACGGCTGCGGCATAATCGGGTGTGAGATAATCGAGCGCATCTTCGAAGCTGTACTCCGGAAGATCACGGACATCTTCGGGCAACGGAGCTTCGGGGGCTTCAAGCGTGAGTTGCTCTCCTAAGAAGTTTTGGGACGATTGCACTTCGGGAGTCACGACATCGGGGCTCTCAGGAATAGACCCATTCAACGAAACTGTCGGTCGGTTTTCTTCGACTTCTTTTTCTCCTGGAAGTAAGTCGACAGAGTACCCCAGTGGAACACATTGATTCATGAAGAAAGTTAATATTGCGAAAGCCGTGATGGATTTTTTGAAGATGTAGAATATTTTTTGGTTGGATTTTTTGTTCACTTGAAAGTCCCATCCTTTCAATGGATTTTTATTGCCCCGCTCAAATAAAGCCATTTTTACGTACAACTCATTATATAACAGCAAATTCGTAATCCAGAAGGAACAAAATGAATATGGAAAAGGTTATCACTTATTTTAAAGTTTGTCAAATGTCTTAATAATTCTAAAATAAAGACATTGGTCTTGTTTTTGTTACTTACTAACATAGTTTTAAAACAATGTAGATCATCGATATGCATAGTACGCATATGCTCTAATTTGATTGGTTATGCTCGTTCCCGTTTAAAGTATAGCATATTATATAAAAATGGTGGTTAACGAGGCTTTTTGACTAAGGAGGATAAATCCGTCAAAAAAAATTCGATTTCATTGAATCCATGCCCGGAGCCAGACTTGAACTGGCACGGGGATGTTAAGTCCCCAACGGATTTTAAGTCCGGTGCGTCTGCCGATTCCGCCATCCGGGCATGAGTCAAGAAGAGTGGAGGCGCGAGGCGGAATCGAACCGCCGTATATCGGTTTTGCAGACCGATGCATTACCACTTTGCTATCGCGCCTAATTTAAAATTTGAAAATTCGAACGTCTGTTTGATAACGATTAATACCCGAAGGACGTACCGACCGAAATCGCAGATTGAACCAAAGGGAAATCTGACGGAACCCTTTTGAGTTGATTGACGGCTTTTCCGATAGGGATCGATTCAATCGCTTGCCCGCGCAAACAGACCATATGGGCCTCACGGCCATCCATGAGAAATTTAACCGCATACATACCGAAGAGTGTCCCTAAATTTCGATCGACGGCCGTGGGAGATCCCCCTCTTTGAATATGACCGAGAACCGCCACGCGAGCTTCCAAGCCTGTCTTTTCCTCGATGCATTCCGTGATTCTTTCGCCAATACCACCCAGCTTTTCAGGATAGGGATTTTTTTTATCCACCTTTTTAATCACAGGTGATTTCCCGAACTCATAGGCACCCTCAGACACCGTCACGATACTGAAACGTTTCCCTTTCCTTGCCCGCTGTTTTACAGCATCACAAATGACATCGCTGCGAAACGGAAACTCGGGGATCAAAATAACATCGGCCCCGCCCGCCACCCCGGCATAAAGCGCGATCCATCCGGCATTTCTTCCCATGACCTCGAGAACCATGACACGATGATGCGATGCTGCCGTCGTATGCAAACGATCAATCGCATCCGTGGCAATTTGAACCGCTGTATCAAATCCAAAAGTCGAATCCGTACCGGACAAATCATTATCGATTGTCTTTGGAATACCGATGATATTAATCCCAAGACTCGCGAGTCGATTGGCAATGCTCAAGGTACCATCCCCGCCTATCGCGACAAGAGCGTCCAGTTTCCACTCACGAAAATGGCGCAAAGATTTCTGAGAATGATCTTCGAACACCACTTTGTGATTTCGCGTTACGGGGACACGGAAAGGATCGGCACGATTGGACGTGCCTAAAATTGTCCCTCCGACATTGATGATGCCTGACGCATTTTCAGAGGACAAAAACCGTCCGCGCTTTTTGATGAGCCCTTCAAAACCATCCTCAATGCCAAAAACCTCAAGGCCATAATCGAAAATGGCTGTCTTGGTCACAGCGCGGATGACAGCATTGAGACCGGGGCAATCGCCACCGCCTGTCAAAATCCCAATACGATTTATTTTTCTGGTCTTCAAGGACATTCAGCGTAATAGTTGAAGTTCTTCGCCGGTATTGGGATCATATTTATAACGGTCCGGGAAAGTTTGCCCCGTCCGAGGGTTGTACTTAGTATGCAACTCTTGAGCCGGTTGCTGGACCGACTGAACTGCCGGTTGTTGATAAACCGGCTGAGCGGTATATTGCTGCGCGGCTACCGGCTGAGGAGCATATTGCGGTTGATATTGTTGCTGCATCATTTCTTGACGTATTTCCTTCTTGGTATTTTCCTTTTGCCGCCGTTGTGCTTCGCCCATCAGAGCTCCCGCTAATGCTCCGGCACCCGCACCAATGGCAGTCCCCGCACCGGCGTGTCCTGTTTGATTTCCAATGATGGCACCCAAACCAGCCCCCATACCGCCACCCAGCAAGGCCCCGGTCTCACGTTCAGTCAGACCACCGCTTCCGTCCGTAGCACACCCCGCATATAAGATAAAAGCAATCATCCCAAGCGCAATAAAGCTCCTATAATATTTCATCTTTCTCCTCCTTGAAAAATAAAGGGTTAAACCATATCGCCAAAAGTTGCTTATTATATTCAATTTTTTTGATATCGGAATTGCTTTTTTAAAAATCTCTTGGGCACCCCCACAACCGATTTGACACATATTCCGGACTAAAAGTTTCATTCTCCAAAAAGGTCAACGCATCCGTTCAACCCAGGACAGCAACTTATGTGCTAAGCGGTCTTTGGTTTGAGACGGCATAAGCCGAACCCGTTCTGCCTTGTCAATAATGGCCACACGAATGGGACGGTCTCCAAAAGGCACATATCCGCGGCTGCAATAGTTCGCAACGATACCATCAAGTTTTTTCTTCCGAAGCTTCAATTTTGCGTTGCGAATCCAATTTTGCGTCTCAAGACAGAATCCGATCACACAGCGTTCGCCCTTCTTACGGGCCAAGCCGGCGAGAATATCCGAGGTCTTTTTTAAAACCAAACGCAGGGGACCTTGGCGTCTGATTTTCTGACAGCGGATCGAAACAGGAGTGAAATCACAAACGGCGGCACTCATGATCAGAATATCACTTTTGAAAAAATAGCGCCGGCACTCTTTCTCCATGGACTTTGCACTGACCACCGGCACAAATCGAACGCCCCGCGGTGGTGTCAATGCCGTGGGTCCGCTGACCAGCGTGACCCGATAGCCCTTTGCATGCGCTACCCGTGCAAGGGCATACCCCATTTCACCGGTAGAATGATTGGATAAATATCGGATAGGGTCTAGCATTTCACGGGTAGGACCCGCCGTGATCAGCATTCGCTTCTTCGCCACAGGATCCTCGCGCCTTTAATTGAGCAATTTCTGGACCGTAGCAATGAGCTGCGACGTATCGGCAATATGTCCGACAGCCTTCTTGCCGCATGCAAGGTCGCCGACAATCGGCTCGACGAAATGGCATCCGACTTTCTTAAGCTTTTGTATGTTTTCCTGCGTAATCGGATGTTCGTACATTTGATCGTTCATCGCTGGGGCAATCACAATGGGGCAACGCGCAGAAAGGATGACACAGCTGGCCAAATCATTTGCAAAACCAGCGGCCAGCCTTGCAATAAAATTAGCGGACGCCGGTGCCACCAAGATCAAATCGGCCTCGTCAGCAAGAGAAATATGCTGCACGTTATAGGGGACATCTGCTGCAAAAAAATCGAAAAAAACTTTTTCGCCCGTCAGAGCCCTTAACGTCAAAGGCGTGATGAATTCCTTGGCCGAATCGGTCATGATGCAGACAACCCGCGCCCCAAGTCTTTTCAACGGCCCGATGAGATCACATGCCTTATAGGCTGCGATACTGCCTGTCAGGATATGGAGAACGGTCTTAGACCGGGAGATTTTTGGTCTTCGGTTTGATTTCTTCATAACGGACTTTCCCGCTTGCGATTTCCTCAAGCGCAGTCACAGACAACTTTTTAGCATGGCTCTGCACAAGAGGCGAAGCCCCTTGGATGAGCTCATTGGCTCGCGCTGCAGCCGCAATCACAAGCTTAAAAAGGCTGCCATTTTTTACCTTCATTAATTTCTCTAGCGGTATATACGCCATTGATGTTATCTCCTTTCCTTTAAAAACTTATTGACGATTTCATCGATTTCCAAAACGGTATCTTCCAAATTTTGATTGACCACGGTGCAATCGTAACAGTTCGCTTGTTTGATCTCTTCCTGGGCGATGTCCAAACGCCTCTCAATATCCTCCGGAGTGTCTGTATTCCGCCCTTCAAGCCGGTCACGCAAAATCTTCAATGACGGCGGCAATATAAAAATGCTCAATAAAGAGATTTTTCCTCCGACGGCTTGTTTGATTTTTTTCATCCCTTGCACATCGATGGCTAGAACAACTGTTTTACCGGATTCAACCTGCTTTTCCACAAAAGGCCTCGGCGTACCGTATTCACAATCAAAAACATTCGCATATTCAAGGAAGCCATTGTCGGCCTTCATTTTTTCAAACTCCGGCTTCGTCACAAAAAAATAATCTTCGCCATTTTTTTCGCCGGCACGAGCCGCCCGCGTCGTCATCGAAACGGATCGCACCCAGTCGGGATGACGTTTCAAAAGCCGATCGACGATGGTCGTCTTCCCTCCTCCTGACGGAGAAGAAAAAAGCACCAGCACCCCCTTTTGAACTTGTTTTCCTTTACTCGACATTCTGCACTTGCTCGCGAATTTTCTCCAATTCGCCTTTGATATAAACGACATCGCGAGAAATTTCAAACAGCTGCGCTTTAGAACCCATCGTATTGATTTCACGATGCATTTCCTGGCACAGGAAATCCAGTTCCCGACCCACCTCGGCCTCTTGGTTCATCCGTTTGGCAAAAAGCTCCAAATGAGCTTTCATTCTGACAATTTCTTCTGTTAAATCGCTTTTCTCGGCTAAAAAAGCAACCTCACGCCAGATACGTTCATCGTCCTTCTCTGCAGCACCGAGCAATTCTTCAACTTTTTTCTTAACCTTCCCAAAATAATACTGCCCACGGCTCGCTGCATTTTTTTCAACCCGGTCGACGGCACGAGAGATATGTTTTAATCGGATCATCATATCACGCCCGATTTTCCGGCCTTCGACTTCTTTGGCCATGACCGCCTTTCCGAGAGATTTCTTGATGGCGGATTGAAGGCTTCGCCATTTTTCAGCTTGCGACTCTTGGGATTTATTAACGGTAAAAAGTTCCGGCAAACCGAGCAAATCCTTAACGGAAACCTCGCCCTGCAAACCAAACCGCCGCTTTAATTTGCGAATCGCCGCCAGATAGTGTTTGACCATTTCTTCATTGAGCATCAGGGATTCTTCGGCCGGTGCCGCCAAACTTTGGATTACCGTCAAATTGATTTTGCCTCTCGAAATTCTTGACCGGACAAGTTCCCGAACATCCGACTCAAACAAGGAAAATTCCTGGGGGAGTTTAAGGAAACATTCAAAAAAGCGATGATTCAGCGAACGGATTTCGACGACCCAATATCCACCGCCCTGCCTTCCGCCCGTTGCTTTGGAAAAAGCTGTCATACTTCGAATCATGTTGAAATCCTTTGCCTTTCCGCTAAAAGCAGTTCTCCACACCCCGTAGGATCACTGCGTCGAATAAAACGAAATGAGTATTTCACATTTACTAGGACTTATCGGAGAGTGGCTTTACTGGAAATGTAAAAGAGAAGATTATAAGGGCTTATGTTGAAGGTGTCAAGGATGCCCAAACAAACGTCCCAAGGAATCTCAATATTAATGGGTTGGCCCCGGAATGGCACTCCGTACCGAGTCATACAATCATTTTATATATCCGCATAGCACTATGAAGCATTAAATATCATCCAGGGTGCCGATAGAAGTGAGAATATCTAGTGCGCTCATGCGTGGATCAGCTACTCCAGATATGGGGCGACCGATGACGATATAGTCAGCTCCGGACACAAAAGCCTCTTTCGGTGTACAAATACGCTTTTGATCGCTTTTGCTGCTGCCCTCGGGACGTATCCCCGGAGTAACAATGACAAAATCACGAGGGAATTCATTGCGTAACGCGGCAATTTCTTGAGGAGAACTGACAACACCATTGAGTCCGGCTGTTCTTGTCAGACGCGCCAGTGCTAAAACCTGATCCTGAACATTTCTCGAAATACCGAGTTCCTGAGTCAGTTGGTCTTGATTCAGGCTTGTAAGAACCGTGACTCCGATCACGATGGGTTTTGTTTTTCTCCCGCGTGTCGCTTTCTGAACCGCATCGGCGGTACTTTGCATCATCTCCAAACCGCCCGAAGCGTGGACATTGAACATTTCCACATGATGCTCACAAATCGCTTCCGTCGTTTTTTTGACGGTATTGGGGATATCGTGCAATTTTAAATCCAGAAAGACTTTCGCGCCAAACTGGTGCACAAGATCAACGGCTTTCCACCCCTGCGAAACAAAAAGCTCAAAACCTACTTTATAAAATGTGATAATGCCTTTCAAATTTTCCAAAAGCTTCTGAACCCCTTCAAGATCCGAGGAGTCAAGTGCCACAATCAAGCGATCGCTGATATTTCCCATCGAGACACTCCTTCCCTTATGTCGCCGGACGGTTCTCCTTGAAACTTCCGCGCAAATCATCCAAGCACGCAATGTGATTTTGAACGCAAAACTCTTTGATCCCATCGAGGATATCCAGAGTCGCAGTCGGTTGCACAAAATTTGCCGTTCCCACGGCAACCAAATCGGCTCCCACCACCAAAAACTCCAAGGCATCGATGGCCGTCATGATCCCGCCGGATGCGATCACGGGGATTTTATATTTCTTTTTCACTTCGTAGACATACCTCAGGGCAACCGGTTTAATCGCCGGCCCGCTCAACCCGCCCGTAATCTTTGCCATCTTGGAACAGCGTTTCCGGACATCGACGGCCATTCCTTTCAACGTGTTGATCAAGCTCAACGCATCGATCCCGATGGAAACCAACTCCCCCGCAATTTCGATCAAATCCCCCAGTTCGGGTGAAAGTTTGGCAATCAGCAGAAGGTCCGTTTCGCTCCTGGCCGTTCTCACAATATCCAGGATAACGTCCCGTTTACGCATTGCGCTGACGCCGCCTTTCTCCACATTGGGACAAGACAAGTTCAGTTCGATGGCTTTAACCACGTGGCGATATTTCGTCAAGGTGCTCACCAACATCCGGAATTCATCCGTAGACTCTCCGGCAATATTGACAATCAACGGGACATCCTTTTTCTCAAAGTAAGGGATTTTGTCTTCGATAAAATCCTGCAGCCCCTTGTTTTGCAATCCGATCGCATTGAGCATGCCAGCTGCCGCTTCGCAAATTCTCGGCATGGGATTTCCCCGCCGGGGCTTGACCGTTATCGTTTTTGTGATCACGGCACCCAAACGTTCGATATCGACAAAAGGCGCGTACTCGTCCTTTGTCCCGAACGTCCCGGACGCGACTGTCAGGGGATTTCGAAAAACGACATCTTTGATTCTGGTCGTAAGATCGACACTGCCGGAATCCGGACGACAACAGCGCATCAAATTCGTCTTTATTTGTTTTTTGCCTTGTTTTCGCACATTCTTATTCATTTTCATAAGGACTTATCCGTTACACAAGATTTTCAAAGGAGAAAACAGGACCTTCTTTACACGAAGGGACTAAGCCATCGCGCGTCTCAACCATGCAACCGAGACAGGCCCCAATACCGCACGCCATCCGCTCATCCATAGAAGCTTCCCCTTCAATGCCTTTTTTCTTTGCGATCTTCATCACTTCCCGCATCATGACATTCGGGCCACATGTTTGGATATAAACAAGGCGGCTCGATTCTTCCTTGAGGACCTTCTTTAAAAGCTCCGTCACATAGCCTTTCTCGCCATAGCTTCCATCATCGGTCGAAAAAAGAACCTTGCCCTTCACTTGCGCCATTTCCCTTTTCGGCAATAGCTCCTCCTTGGATTTAACCCCGATGAGCAAACAATCGACAGAACATCTTTCGGCAAGAAACATAAGCGGCGGAACACCGATCCCCCCGCCAACCAGAATACGTTTTTTCTGTCCAACCTTCTCAGTAAACGGACGCCCTAAAGGCCCCATGACACGGACCCTATCACCTTTTTTCTTCCGGGCCAAAAGCGAAGTTCCGCGCCCCAAAATTTCATACAGAATCTCAATCCGATCAGAGCAAACGCGGAAATAGCTAAAAGGACGCCGAAGAAACGGATCTTGCGCAGGCTGGATCTGGAGCTGAACGAACTGACCCGGCTTGACATTTTTCGAAAGACCGCGAGACTGAAAAACCAATTTAAAGTATTTCTGGTTGATTTTGCGGTTCTCGATCAAAGTCACAACTTCGTCGGAAACTTTAGAGGGCACAGGTCTTCACACCTTTCTTTAATTCCCGGTTATGGTAATCCTGAATCGCTTTTACGCCAAGACCTTTTCCACTCTTTACGGCTTCAATTCCCTGAGCCGCGGCTTGTGCCGCCCGAATCGTTGTAATGCAGGGAATGTTGAAAGAAACCGCAAGCGAACGGATCTTCGCCTCATCCAACATTGGCCCCTTACCGCTCGGCGTATTGATAATAAGTTTGATTTCGTTGTTTCGTATCAAATCCGCAATCGTCGGCCGTCCCTCGGTGAGTTTCAATACGGGCTCTGCGGGGATACCCTTATCGCGCAAAACCTCCGCCGTCCCCTTCGTGGCCACAATCGCATATCCCAGTTTGTGAATCTTTTGAGCGATCGGGACGATCTTTGTTTTGTCGCGGTTTTTGACGCTGATAAAAACTTTCCCCTCCAACGGAAGATGAGACAAAGCGGCATCCTGCGATTTGTAAAACGCACGCGCAAAATCATCATCGATGCCCATGACTTCTCCGGTGGATTTCATCTCGGGGGAAAGAATAATATCTACTCCGGGAAATTTAATAAACGGAAAAACCGATTCTTTCACACTCACATAATCCGGCACGATCTCGGTCGTCAAGCCAAGCTCCCGCAATGTTTTACCTGCCATGACCTTCGCGGCCAATTTCGCAAGCGGAACTCCGATGGTTTTGCTCACAAAAGGCACTGTCCGCGAAGCGCGCGGATTGACTTCCAAACAATAGACGACGCCCCGCTGAACGGCATACTGAACATTCATAAGCCCCACGACATGAAGTTCTTTGGCGATGAGTTTTGTTTTTACAATAATTTCTTCGACGATTTCTTTTCGCAACGAAAAAGTCGGGATTACGGAAGCGCTATCACCGGAATGGATCCCCGCTTCTTCGATATGTTCCATCACGGCCCCCACGACCGCAATATCACCATCCGAAATCAAATCGACATCAATCTCCGTCGCATCTTCAAGGAACTTATCGATCAAAACGGGATGTTCGCCGCTCACTTCCACCGCTTGCACCATATACTTGCAAAGGGACTCCTCATCATAAACGATTTCCATCGCACGCCCGCCCAAAACATACGAAGGCCGGATAACGATGGGATAACCGATCCTCTTCGCAATCTTGCACGCATCGTCCAAAGTCGTTGCACTGCCATTTTCGGGTTGGCGCAAATCAATTTTCTGCAACAATTGCTTGAACCTCTCCCGGTCTTCCGCAATGTCGATCGCATCCGCCGAAGTCCCTAAAATCGAAATACCTTTGGACGCGAGTATCTTGGCAAGGTTGAGAGGTGTCTGCCCGCCCAGTTGAAGGATAATGCCGATCGGTTTTTCTCTCTCATAGATATTCAGGACATCTTCCAAAGTCAGAGGCTCGAAAAAAAGTTTGTCGGAGGTATCATAATCGGTGCTGACCGTCTCCGGATTCGAGTTGACCATGATGGTTTCGAAACCGAGTTCTTTCAACGCAAAAGCCGCATGCACACAGCAATAATCGAATTCGATCCCCTGCCCGATCCGGTTCGGCCCGCCGCCTAGGATCATCACCTTTTTCTTCTCGCTACGCACCGTCTCATCTTCCTCTTCATAGGTCGAATAAAAGTATGGTGTATATGCCTTGAACTCCGCCGCGCAGGTATCGACAAGTTTAAAGACCGCATCAATGCCTAAAGCTTGGCGCATCTTTCTTATCTCCAGTTCATTCTTGCCAAAACAAAACGCCAACTGTCGGTCGGAAAATCCGTACTCTTTGGCCTTTTTTAAAAGCTCACGTGGCGGGTCCTCGCCTTGAGGAACGTCCATCAATTTTTTTTCAAGATCAATCAGCTGTTTCATCTGTTCCAAAAACCACGGATCGATGGCAGTCACTCGGTTGATTCCCTCGACCGTCATCCCGAGGAGTAAAGCATATTTGAGATAAAAAATACGGTTATCCTTGGCCACAGCAATGTATTTGCCGACCTTATGCTTCAATTCCTCATCTTGAAATTTTTCTCGAAAAAAACGCACGTAGGCTTCGCGCGTTTTTAAAGGGATGTCGAAAAACTTATCGTGACCGTCGCAACCGAGTCCGAACCGCTTGATTTCAAGCGAGCGCAAACCTTTTTGCAATGCCTCTTTAAACGTCCGCCCGATCGACATCGCTTCGCCCACCGACTTCATTTGTGAAGTCAGGCTATCGTTGACCCCTTCAAATTTTTCAAAGGCAAAACGGGGGATTTTGACGACACAATAATCGATCGTCGGTTCAAACGATGCCGGTGTGTATTTCGTAATATCATTTGGGATTTCATCCAAGGTATATCCGACCGCAAGTTTGGCCGCGAATTTGGCGATCGGGAAACCTGTGGCCTTCGACGCCAAAGCCGAAGATCGCGATACGCGCGGGTTCATTTCGATGATCACCATACGTCCGTTTTTAGGATTCACCGCAAACTGGATATTCGAACCGCCGGTTTCCACTCCGATTTCTGAAATAACTTTTCGCGCGGCGTCCCGCATACGTTGATATTCCTTATCGGTCAGCGTCTGCGCCGGCGCGACGGTAATGGAATCCCCGGTATGAATCCCCATCGGATCGAAATTTTCAATCGAACAAATCACAACAAAATTGTCATTGATATCCCGCATGACTTCCAACTCAAATTCTTTCCATCCCAGAACGGACTCTTCAATGAGAACTTCATGAATGCGACTATACTGAAGTCCCAGGCGCGTAACACGTTCAAGCTCTTCACGGTTGAAACAGATACCGCTCCCCGATCCCCCTAGGGTATAGCTGGGCCTCACAATGACGGGATAACCGAGATGCTCCGCCAAATCAAGGGCTTCCTCGACGGTATAAGCAAATCCGCTTTGCGGCAAATCAAGCCCGATCTTTTCCATCGCTTTTTTGAAGTCCAAACGGTCCTCGGCCTTTTTGATCGCTTCATACTTGGCACCGATCAGTTCCACATGATATTTTTCGAAAAGCCCCGCTTCGCAAGCTTCCACCGTCAGGTTGAGTCCCGTCTGTCCGCCCATCGTTGGCAAACAGGCATCGGGACGTTCCTTTTCGATCACTTTTTCGAGAAAGGGTAAGGTGATGGGTTCGATGTAGGTACGGTTTGCCAGATCCGGATCGGTCATGATCGTCGCCGGATTGGAATTGATCAATACAACCTCGTAGCCTTCTTCTCTCAAAGCCTTGCATGCTTGTGTCCCGGAATAATCAAACTCACAAGCCTGACCAATGATGATCGGCCCCGAACCGATGATCAAAATTTTCTTGATGTCTGTTCTCTTTGGCATAGGATCTAAAGCTCCTCGGGATCGCTAAACAGTCTCCAACCCCTTTTGTTTTTGGGGCGTTGCATGATTTCATTAATCCTGCGTTTCGGCTCTTCTACCGGCGGCTATCGTTCTCACTCAGTTGCATTGCGCAACCATCTCATGAAACCTCGTGAACAAGTAGTCGCTATCATGCGGGCCGGGCGAGTTTTCCGGGTGATATTGGACGGAAAAAAGAGGATGTTTCGTATGCCGCAATCCTTCCAACGTTTTATCATTCAGATTTATATGGGTCAACTCGATATCCTCTTCCCGCAAAGAATCCATATCCACAATAAATCCGTGATTCTGGGATGTGATTTCGATCCGATGGGTCCTTAAATCCATCACGGGATGATTCCCTCCGCGATGCCCAAATTTCAGCTTGGATGTCGTTCCCCCTAAAGCAAGTCCCAAAATCTGATGTCCCAGACAAATCCCGAAAATAGGCAGTTTGCCGATCAATTTACGCACCGTCTCAACCAGATAAGGAACGGCAGCCGGATCGCCCGGGCCGTTCGACAAAAAAAGTCCTCGAGGATGTAACTTCATAATTTGTTCGTCCGTGGTCGACGCCGGGACAACCTTAACCCGAAATCCATGCTGTTTCAATTTTCTGAGAATATTGAATTTGATTCCGCTATCTACGGCCACGATATCAAATCCATCCTCGGACGCATCTCCCCATTCAAACCCGTCCAGGAGTTTTTCGGAATACTCATAGGCCTGTTTGCACGTCACTTCGCGCACTAGATCCACCCCCACAATCCCCGGCGAATCCTTCGCTTTCTGAACAAGTCTCCGGCTATCGCCATCAACTGTCGACAAAACTCCCTTCTTGGAACCGAAATCGCGCAAGTGTTTTACCAATTTTCTTGTATCGATTCCCTGAATCCCGATTTTCTGATGCTGCTTCAAATATTCATCCAAGGTCATCGCGGAACGGTAATTACTCACCACGGGACTCAATTCCTTCACCACAAAGCCCTCGAGCCACGGGCGGAAAGATTCTTCGTCATCGTGATTAATTCCATAATTCCCGATATGCGGATACGTCATCGTCACGATTTGCCCCTTGTAGGAGGGATCCGTCATAATTTCCTGATAGCCCGTCAGAGATGTGTTGAAAACGACCTCACCAAAGATCTCCCCTTCGGCGCCGAACCCCTCACCTTCAAAAATCAAACCGTCTTCGAGAGCTAAGTAGGCTTTCATAAATGGAATAACCTTAAATACCGTACCGCCACAATTTTCCGGCACAAACCGTGGCAAGCACTTTTCCTTTCAATTCGCGATTCATAAAACAGGAGTTTCTCGATTTGGAAACGATTTCACCCGGTGCGACCACCCATGTTTTGTTGATATCCACGAGCGTCAAATTGGCCATTTGGCCTTTTGTGATTCTTCCGAAGGCCGGTCCCAAGTTGAGAATCTGAGCCGGATTTGAGGACATCCAGCGTACAATTTCAGACAAAGGAAATTTTTCCCCATAATAAAGTTCAGTCAGCGCGACGGCCAAGGCCGTCTCGAGTCCGATTGTCCCGAAGGGAGCCTCATCAAATTCCGCCATTTTGTCCTCCGCAGAATGCGGAGCATGGTCGGTCGCAATGCAATCGACAATGTGATCTCGGAGTCCTTGCCGGAGCGCTTTTAAATCCGCCTTACTTCTCAAGGGTGGATTCATTTTACAGCTGGTGTTGTATCCCTCGACCGCTTCATCCGTCAGTGTCAAATGATGCGGTGTCACATCGGCAGTCACTCGAACCCCTTCAGCCTTGGCACGGCGGACGAGTTCGATGGCACGCGCCGTTGAAAGATGGCAAAAATGAATCCGGCCGCCCGTCAAACGCGCGAGCTCGATATCGCGCGCCACCGCGACGTCTTCACTGGCCGACGGAATCCCGCGCAAGCCCAGTTGGGTTGAAGTCCAGCCTTCATTCATCACACCGTTCGAAGAAAGCTTTTTATCTTCGCAATGGCTGATCACGATCAAATTAAGCATCGACGCATACTCCAGAGCGCGCCGCATCAAAAGACTATCGCTCACCCAATCCCCATCATCGGAAACGGCGACAATGCCTGCTTGCCTTAAGTCCGCCATTTCGGAAAGCTCTTTGCCTTCGCGCCCTTTGCTGATGGTCCCTGCCGGGAAAATATGATAAGGAACCTCGCGCGCCTTACGAAGGATGTTGTCGATCACACTCTGCTGGTCGCACGGCGGCATCGTGTTCGGCATCGAAACGGACGCGATAAATCCGCCTTTCAAAGCCGCCAAAGAACCCGTGTGAACCGTTTCCTTGGATTCGTATCCCGGTTCTCTGAAGTGCGTGTGCAAATCGATCAAACCCGGCAGGAGATAAAAGCCTTTCGCTTCAATGATCTCGGCATCATTGGCCGTCAAGGATTGCCCGATCTCTTTGATTTTGCCGTTGATGATCGAAACATCGGCCACCGGAAATTGATCGCCTTCTTGTTTAACCTTTGGGTTTTCCGGATCGACTAAAAAAACATTACGGATGATGAGATTCATTTCTTCCTCTTATGTTCTTCCTTATCGGTTGTCGAAAGCAGATACAAGACCGCCATACGCACGGCAATACCGTGCGTAACCTGGTCCAGAATCACAGAGTAAGGTCCGTCAACGACTTCGCTGGTAATTTCGATGCCGCGGTTCACCGGTCCCGGATGCATGATGAGAACGTCAGGTCGGGCTATTTTTAAAATGTCACGGTTGATCTGGTAGGCCGTCGCGTACTCGCGAATACTCGGAAAGAAACATTGATTTTGCCGTTCCAATTGAATGCGCAGCAGGTTGATCACATCTGCGTCTTTCACAGCCTCTTCCAAATGGGTCGTCACGCGCACGCCGGTACGCTCAATTTCAGCCGGCAACAATGTTTTCGGTGCACACACCGTGACTTCCGCACCCATTTTAGTCAGCCCCCAAATGTTCGAACGTGCCACACGACTATGGAGGATATCCCCGATAAAACTGACCTTGACCCCGTTGATTTTCCCTTTTTTCTCAAGGATCGTAAACATGTCCAAAAGCGCTTGGGTCGGATGCTCATTGATCCCGTCGCCCGCATT
>JAQTOZ010000240.1 GCA_028713205.1 Candidatus Omnitrophota bacterium | reverse complement strand
GATTCGCAGCACTACCATTCTAAGCAGATGGCGGATGGGAAACCGCGGCCCCATAGGGGAACGCGGAGGGACCCATACGACAGATGCCGTAGAATGGTTGCAAGGAATCCACTGAGGCAAGAGGCCGTCTCATTGCGGCTGCCGGTTTCCTTCACCCGATCCGGACAAGTTTTCAAACGAAGCCTTCGCAATTCGCTCAACGCATCTTAGCTTTACCGAACGAAAGAACACAATTTTGGTTGCATAGTCCGAATGCGGCTATCTCAGAATTTTACTGTTTTTATTCCACTTTCCTATCTATAATCTACCCGAAAATCGTGACCCCGTAGCTCAGTTGGATAGAGCATCAGCCTTCTAAGCTGAGGGTCGCGCGTTCGAATCGCGCCGGGGTCGATTTTTTATCGTGATGGTCAAAATTCCGGCGGCAGGGTTTCCCGGCCCGGCCCCATCGATTCATATCATGCTTTCAAGACAAAATCCCGAAGGTTTAAAATCCCGGAAAATGGTATAATGAATCTGTTGATTGCGTATGTCGTTTGAGTTTTGGGTTATAACATGGGGAGTGGGATGATGGAATATCGTCCGTTTGGAAAACTTGATTTGAGAGTGTCGGCGGTCGGTCTCGGGACCTGGGTGATGGGGGGCTGGCTTTGGGGCAGTGCCGATGAAAAAGAGGCCGAAGCAGCGGTTGAGGCTGCGATTGCGGGCGGCGTGACATTGATCGATACGGCCCCCGTGTATGGTTTCGGAGTTGCCGAAGAGATCGTGGGACGCGTGGTCAAACGGCTCAAAGCGCGCGACCGGGTGGTCCTGGCCACGAAATTCGGTTTGGAATGGGACAAGAAGAAGCAAACAATCAAAAGGAATTCCTCCTGTGCGCGGCTCCTCAAAGAAATCGATGACAGCCGCAAGCGTCTCAAGACCGACGTCATTGATATTTACCAGGTCCATTGGCCGGATGAATCGGTCCCGTTTCAAGAGACGATGGAAAATCTTTACCGCCTTTATTTGTCCGGTGTGATCCGGGCCATCGGGGTCAGCAATTTCAGCGTTGCGCAAATGACCGAATGCATGAAGTCGGCGCCGTTGCACAGCCTGCAGCCGCCTTACAACCTTTTTGAACGCGGGATCGAGGAAGAGATCCTGCCGTTCTGCCAAAAAAACGCGATTGCCGTTTTGAGCTATGGCGCGATTTGCCGCGGCCTTCTGTCCGGAAAATTCAAGACCGGGCAGCAATTTCCACCCGAGGATATTCGCAGTTGGGACCCTAAATTCCGTCACGGCACCATCGAAAAGTATCTTGCAGCGGCCGAAAGATTGAAAACCATCGCCAAAGAAAAAAAAGCGACGACGAGCCAGCTTGCCATCCAGTGGGCGGCGCGTCGGACGGGTGTTACCGCCGCGTTGGCGGGTGCCCGGAATGTCCGTCAGGCCCGGGAAAACGCCGGTGCTTTTGGCTTTGAGTTGAATGCCGAGGACATGGCGCGGATTGAAGCCATCGTCGCCGAAGAAGTGCCGAATCCTATCGGGCCCGAATTCATGGCCCCGCCGCGGTCCCTCCCCTGAAGATCGCACGGTTTGCATGACTAAGAATCCCCTCATCGTTTTTTTGACCGATTTCGGTTTGCAAGATCCTTATGTCGGAATCATGAAGGGGGCAGTTCTGTCGATCGACCGGAAAGCCGTTTTGATTGACATCACACATGCAATCGAGCCGCACAACGTCGTGCAGGGGGCCGTGATCCTGTCGGCGGCCTACCGGTTTTTTCCAAAAGGTACGATCTTTGTTTGTGTCGTTGATCCGGGTGTCGGGACCCGTCGCAGGATACTCTGTGTGCGTACGCGGGATTATTATTTTCTGGCTCCGGACAATGGCCTGCTGGATGCCGTGTGCGGGCAAGAAAAAAAGGTCGTGGCCCGTTCGGTTGTGAATCAAAAGTATTTTTTGCCGGGTCTGCTTTCGGCGACATTTCATGGGCGCGATATTTTTGCGCCGGTTGCGGCAGGCCTCGCAAAAGGACGTGCCCGGCCGGAAGATCTGGGACCGGTGATTGCCTATCGGCCCAGGCTGAAATTGCCTGTTGTTAAAAAATCCCGCAATCGGTTAAAAGGCGTGATTCTTTATTTCGATCGTTTTGGCAATGCGATCACCAATATTTGCCGGAGCGATGCGCGCGAGAAATTTTGGGCGGAAGCCGAAGTGCGGGTGCGAGGGCATGTCCTCGGAAAATTACGCAAAACCTACGGGGATTGGGCCCGAACGGCGGGTGCTTTATTCGGCAGTGCGGACCGTCTGGAGATCGCTTATCCGTGCGGTTCCGCGCGCAAGAAGATTCCGCTGAAAGCCGGTGAGGAAGTGACGGTCACCGCAACGGTTGAAGCGTCCGGTTGTTAGAAAAACCGAGAAGGGGGATTTCGATGCGGGCAAAAAAGAAAAAAGTAAATCCGGTGAGAAAATTTAAAATCATACAAAAGAAAGTCATTTTTCCCAAATGGCCGGTTTATTTGGCGGATTATAAAATTGCGATGCCGAACGGCAGAATATTGTCGCGGCAGATCATTGAGCCTCCCGGCGCGGCGGTCATTATTCCCAAAATGGGGAAGGACCGTTATCTTTTGATCAAACAATTCCGTTTCGCGGCCCGCAGCTGGCTTTGGGAGTGGCCGGCCGGGGGCTTGGAAGACGGCGAATCGATCCGGCAAACCGCGGCGCGCGAATTGAGCGAGGAAACCGGTTATTACCCGAGAAAATTGAAAAAGATCGCTTCGTTTTACCCGACGCCCGGTATCTCTTCGGAGATCATGCATCTGTTTTTGGCGGAGGATATGATTCCTCGAAAGGGTGAGCAGGACGAGGATGAGGAAATCGAGGTCCATGTGTTTTCGCTTGCGCAGATCGGGAAAATGATTCGTACGGAAAGGATCTGTGACGGGAAAACGATTCTCGGTTTTTTCTACCTTAAAAATTTTTACCGGATGAAACCATGAAACATTTTCTGATTATCGGGAGCGGTGTCGTCGGGATGGCCGTCGCGCGGGCCCTGGCTTTGCGCAAGGCCGGCAAAATTACTTTGCTCGATAAAGAATCCTTTCCGGGAAAACATGCGAGCAGCCGCAACAGCGGCGTGATTCATTCCGGGATCAATCAAAAACCGGGATCGCTGAAAGCCGAGATGTGCGTTCGCGGAAGCCGGTTGCTTCGCGAATATTGCCGGGGGCACCACGTTCCTGTGAGCGAATGCGGGACGCTGGTGGTGGCGCGCCGGGAAGAGGAAACCGCGGTGCTGGAGCGTTTGCTGGATTTGGGAAATCAGTGCGGGGTCCCTGATTTGAGAATCATCGACTCCTCGGAATTGAAACAACGCGAGCCGCTGGCGCAAGGGGTGGCGGCATTGCTGTCGCCGACAGGTGCGGCCGTTGATATCGAAGCCCTGCTGCGTGCGCTTGCGGAGGAAGACCGGAAACTTGGCATTCACTTTGGCTTGGATACCGAAGTGATCAATATCGATGGTCATACCGTTGTGACATCGCAAGGGCCGGTCCATGCCGATTATATCGTGAATTGCGCCGGTGCCCATGCCGACCGGATCGCTCATTTTATGGATGTCGGAATGGAATTCCGCATTATTCCGTTCCGCGGTGATTATCTGGAGGTGAAGGATTGCGATGTCCGCACCATGATTTATCAGGTGCCGGATTTGTGCTTCCCTTTTCTGAGCGTGCATTTGACCCGGGAGACCGACGGCCGTGTCATTGCGGGCCCGACAGCGACTTTGTCTTTCGGGCGGGAAGCTTATCGCAAGGAATGGGATTTGCGCGAAATGCTCGGTATGTTCGGCAGCCGGCAATTCCGGCGGCTGGTCTTTCATCCCGAATTTTTGCGATTGTGCATCAAGAACGGAATATTGTCTTTATCCAAGGTTGCGTTTTACCGTGAGATCAAAACCCTGGTCCCCTGTGTCGAGTACCGCCAGCTGCGGCCCTTTCGTTCGGGGATACGTGCCCAGATTGTCAATTCAAAAGGGGAAATGGTGACGGATATGCTGGTGGTCCACAAAGATTTCTCGACCCACGTTTTGAATGCCGTCTCGCCCGGTTTTACCTGTAGCTTGGCTTTTGCCGAACACATCGCGGACCAGATTCTCTCGCGATCATGAATGCCGCAATTTAAATTGCGGCCCTTCACTTGATTTGAGTTAAGATGCGCTTAGCTGCGATGATTCCGAACCGGATTGCCAATATTCCACTATCGTGTTGTCATTCTGAGGCGCTTCGCGTATGCGAAGACGACGAAGAATCTCAACGCCAACAGAGCTCCCCGGGCTATGCCCGGGGGTGAATGGGAAAGGCCGATACTTTACTGTGGTAGAATACGCGAATGGAAGTTAGGAAATCGAATCACAGTGTTTATCGGTTG
>JAQTOZ010000034.1 GCA_028713205.1 Candidatus Omnitrophota bacterium | reverse complement strand
CGTCAACTTGGGGGATAAGCCCGCAGTCATTCGATATCCCAATGGGGTACTGAACTTAGCACCCAGGCAAGGTAAGATTTTGGGAGCCAGTCAGTATTCGGCCAAGATAGCGGATAAGAGAGGAGCCAGAACGGCACGGATGCGTCAAGATCGATCGGAATCGCGTCTGACAGGCGAAACCTTTAACGCGCCTCAACGTTCCGAAATGAGTGCGAGTGTCGAAGAGATTGTGTCGGGCATGGTTCATCGGATCGGAGAGCATGCCGACGGAGATAGGAAATACAACGGTGTTTTGGGTGCTTTGACCCAGATTCTCAAAGGTGTGAGAAGCGGTCAGGACGGTGATGCCATGAGCGTTGCGGCGCATTTGGGTAAGTTACCGGTGAATGTAGACTCTCCGAAGGGCAAGTCCTTTGTTGCGAATGCCATTGCGGAAGCCAGAGTTCAATTGTGGGTCTTGAAATCATCCGAGGCTTCCCTGGATCAATTAGATCAATTGGCCACTCAGGACGGAATTGCCCCCGAAACGCAGACGGCTGCTTTGAATGGGCTGGATGAAATCCGTGCGGCCCAGGATGGTTCGGAAATTTCAAATCTGGCCGGTCAAAGGCTTATCCATGCAATCTCGATTCGATGCGGACCGGACGATCTGAATCGTGAAGTCGTTATGCGATTCACCAATGACCGTCCGGGAGTGCTGGAATTTATCGAAAGTGCTACGGAAGGTTCAGACGAGTCCGCCACGCAGGCATTGGAAATTCTGGATGTTGCGACCCGGTCTGAAACACGTTATCTCGTACAGGAAATTGCCCCGAAACATCCCGGGTTTTTGGAACAGGTACAGCAACTTATTCACAATCAGACAGAGCTTGCCCAAATGCTTAGGGAAGAGCCTTCTCAGGATATTCGCCAGCAAGGGAGTGATGCGGTTCAGGAATGGCGACGTGAACGGGCCTTCTTGATGCTTTCGATGTTGTCGGTAGAAATGTTTGGCGCGATGACGCGGGGCGAATCAAAAACCTTCGGGGTTCAGTACGGTGCCGTTTACCGGATCATCCTTGATTCCTTTCCGTCTGACTATTTTGACGGTGATCGCAAAATATTCATGCCTGACTTTATCCGAAAAGCGGCGGAAGCAAGATCCGAAATCCGGCAGGCCACGGAACCTGTGACGGTCGGAATTCCGGTGGCGGATACGATTTTCAAGGAGGTACCCGAGGCGCGCATGGCGCAAATCGAAGCGACTTTCCCGGAACTCGTGACCCGGCGGGGCGAACTTGTGTTCGCGACGCCTCAACAAATGGATCAATTTTTAAGAGAAAATCAGGATCTTTTGGAAACGGCCGAATTCAAGATCGGAGGGTCGTTGAGTACGGCGCGGGTTTTGGCGGCCTTGGGTGAAGAGATCCAATTCAGGGGATATGCGGGGCAAGATGATCCGGAATCCGTGCTCATCGCACAAACGATCCGTGGAGCTGGCATCCCCGAAAGCGGATTGAAACGTATCGGGCTGTTGACTTCCAGAACGCTCGTCTTCAACGGGAGATCTTTTGTCCATTATATCGGTGCCAACCGGATGCTGGAGCGGTTTGATTTCATGAGCCTTGTTCCCGAGTTCAAACGGCAGACGAAGCCAGTCCTGCATATCGGATACGAGGCGCTTGCTTCAGATGAATATTTCAAGACTTTAGGCGGGAAACTCGCGGCGCTTAAGAAAGCGGTACCTAATTTGATCATTGTCATGGATACGGTTTCCGATTTTACCGGGATGTGGCAGCGTTTTCCGGCGGCGGGCAAGCGCATCTTACAGCAGGTTGATGTCTTTTGCCCGAATTTGAAAGAAGCCAAGGCGATTGTTAACGGGATCACCAAAGGAAACTGGCAGGATCCCAAAGCGATTGCTGACTGGTTTTTAAGAACCATGAGGCGTGGAACCATCATCATTAAGAATGGTGCGAACGGCAGTTATTTCGCTTCCAATGACTGGCTGGAAAACGGGCAGACGAAAGTGCCCTTTAGGCATATGCCGGTTTTGCAAAAAACCGTTGTCAATAAATATGCGGCACGCGATACCGAAAGCCGGAAACGGCCTAAGATCATCAGAGATGAAGTGGGGAACGGTGATGCGTTTGTGGCCGGTATTATTTACGGCTTGAGTCATGATTTAAGTTTACCGCAGGCTGTTGCCTTCGGTACCGTCCTCGGAGGATTAAGTTACGGCCAGGTCGGCGGAGGGGCGATCGGACATGACCGCGATACGGTTCTGCGCCTTTACAAAAATTTTGCCCGAAGCCAGGGGATTGTAACTGCAGCCCGTTCCGAGATGCGCACGACGGAAATCAAGGATGTCAGGATCATCGATGTCAGGACGCTGGCCTCTGCCACCAACGTGGATACTCATCTGGCCGGTCGAACGCTAATTGCGAAAAAAGCGGGCACGGATTTCTATGATGTCGCGGAACTCGATGCACAGGCTGTGGCCGCCGCATTGGAAATTCAAGTTCCGGACTCCGCCAAAGCGGAACTCGTTTACTGGAAAACACAAAGTGAGGAATTTAAATTCTGGGGATGGGAACGAGAACCGCTCTTTCTCCTGATCAGTTTTCAGAAGGAGGGATCCGAGACGCAATATCTTTTGGGAGTCGATCCGTCTTTATTCCATACCGAAGTGCTTACGGCCGAAGCCGTACCGGCGGGTTTAAACAGTCTCCAACGTCTCTTTGAGGATTTTTCAGTTTCCCGCGATGTCAATGCGCGAAGGCCGGTTCGGGAAGGAACGAGTGTGACGTGGACCACTTCATTGGGAACCGTAACCGGAATCGAGGGGATGGTTGAGCAAGGACAGACGCTCACTTTAAAGATTGCGCGTTCCGAGATGCGCGATTGGAGCACCCAGGATTGGGTGTCTCAGCTTCAGCAGTCCCAGCCTCCGCCGGTGGCAAAACCCGGAACCGAATCGCTTTTGAACAATCCCGTTTTCTGGATCGGCGTGACCATTGCCGGCTTCTTACTTTTGCGTTTTGCGAAACGGTTTGCGGAATTCGCGTCGAATGCGGCGCTTGTCGTTCTTCTTCTCGGAGTTATCTTCTTCGGTGGGTATTGGTTTCCGGAGGGGAAATCTATTTCCGACTTGCCTGAGCTCTGGCAATCCAAACCCAAAGTTCAAACCCAGCAACCCCAATGGCAGATCCCGTTTTTTGCCCCCAAGCCGGAACCTGAGCCGACCTTTATCGAAAAAATATTCGGCAAGGAAAAACCTAAGAAAGAGCGGCCAGTTCTTGATTTCCTCGACCAGCTTTTCAGTGGACAATCAAAAGAACAGACAGCTCAGCAGCGCTCTGAGGTACGACAAGCCACATCGGAAGAACTCTTAAGCCAGCTTAATGATATGGAAGAGGGCACGCTCGAAACATGGGAGAGCATTCCCATGGAACCGTTCGGTGCCGGCAAGACTGCGCTTGTGACAGGCGGCCTGGGTTATATCGGGAGCTTTACGATCCGGATGCTGAGAAAGGCCGGTTATCGTGTCATCATTTACGACGATCTGAGTAAAGGCAATTTGGAAGCTTTGCCGGACGACGATGGCGTGACTTTTGTGCAGGGCAAGCTCAGCGATCAAAAGCACCTGGCTCGTACGATGCGCGAGTTTGGCGTTGATCGTGTCGTCCACTTTGCCGCATTCATCGAAGCCGGTGAATCGGTTGAAGATCCCGCCAAATATTATTTGAACAATGTGGTCAACACATCGGTGCTGCTTGAAGCGATGAAAGCGGCGAATGTGCGCAAGATTCTCTTTTCGTCTTCCGCCGCTGTTTATGGCGACCCGGAGCAGGTTCCGATCCACGAAAATGACCGCAAGAAACCGACCAGCCCCTATGGTTGGTCCAAGTGGTTTATGGAACAATTGCTCCAGGAGTATGTCGCCAAAGAAGGATTTACAGCGATCGCTTTGCGGTATTTCAACGCCGCCGGTGACCTCGATCAATTGGGCGAGTCGCATGTCCCCGAAACGCATATCATTCCGATTTTCGTCAAGAGAATGTTGAACGATCAGGATGTGACGATTTACGGAAATGACTATCCTACGGCCGACGGGACCAATGAACGGGATTATATTCATGTCGTCGATTTAGCCAGCGCGCATGCCTTGGCAGTCCGGAAACTGGATGATACCGGCGATCAGCCGTTTGTTGCGCTGAACGTCGCTTCGGGCCAAAAATATTCGAACAAGCAGCTGACCGCACGGCTTCAGGAGGCCGTTGAAGCTTATACCGGCAGACCGTACCAAGGAAGAATCCAATATGATCCTCGCCGTCCGGGCGATCCGGCTGTTTTGCAGGCCTCCGCCGAAAAAGCCAATGAGTTTCTCGGGTGGCAGGCGCAATTCAGCGATCTCGATACCATACTCCGTTCTGCCGTTGTCTGGCACGCAACCCATCCTCAGGGATATCAACGCCCGCTCGGCGCGGCGCGTGATTTAGGCAAACGCCTGAAACAAAGCGTTTCCAGGGGCGTCGGAATGTTGGCGCGATTTGCAGTCGGTTATCATTATCAAACTCTTTTGAGGACCAACCAGGCAATTGAGACACTTCGCAGAAATCCTCTCCTGAGCGGTACCTTTAAGCGGGATCTGCTACGGCAATTTATCGCCGATGAGCGAACCAAATTCGAAATTTATGCCAAGAAGTTAGGCGAAGCGCAGACACAATTAGCGGCGCATCCGGAACAGGCCGGAAAGTGGCAGCCCATCATCGATGAGTATGCCGCGAAACTCCAACCGAGCCTTGCCCAGAATTGGGCCGTGGATAATCTCGAAGAAACCGCGGGAAGTCTGGTGAGGTCCGAAACCCGTGGGATTACGACTTATGAAAAACAGGGATTTACGGTTTATCGTTTGACATCCGAAACGGGCGCAACGATTGATGTCGTGCCGGCGTTCGGTCATAAAATCATTTCTTATAAGGTTCCCGTCAACGGTGAGCTCAAGGAAATGCTTTATCAGCCGGACGATATTACGCAAAGTGGCGGTATTTTTGTCATGTTCCCGTGGGCGAACCGGATCGCAAACGGCAAGTTCACGTGGGACGGTATCGAACATGATGTGAACGGTATCGAAGGCCTCAAAAAGGATGCTAACGGGCATCCGCTGCACGGCGGGGCGCGCAATTTAGCTTGGGAACAGATTGAAACAAGCACGGATGACGCGGGTCTGTCGATCTCTGCGGTATTCGATACCAATCGGTTTCCGAACATGAAAAAGGAATTCGGATCCGCCCAACTGCAGATTACATACCGCCTGGTCGGGAATCAACTCCGGCTTGAACATAAGATTACCGGAAAAGGCCCGTTCACCTTCGGCTATCATCCTTGGTGGAATACGGCGACCGGTGAAGGCCATGACCGGGTCAATGTGCGTATGCCGGCGGCAAGGCGCTATCTCGTCGATCAGCTGATTCCGTATGCGCAGAGGCCGGAACCGGTCGATGGGGATGCCCTTTTTGATTTTCGTCAATCGCGTGAAATCGGCAACAATCGATATGATGTTGTTTTGACCGAATTGGAAGCGGACCGGGACGGCTATACGACGTCTTGGCTCGATGATCCGGCGCAGAACTATGCCATTGTCATGCGCGGCAGCCAAACCTTCAATCATACGGTCCTGTATACACCGGATGCGCCTTATCTTTGTCTGGAACATCAAACGTCCGCAACCAACGCGTTCAACCTTTGGAATCAAGGCATCGACGAGGCCACTCCGATTATCCCCGAGGATGGTCAATCCGTTGAAGGGGTCGTGACCTATGATGTCGTCCCGCATGACGCCTTGGCGGAATTTGTCCAAGACGTGACTTCCCGCTCCGAAGTGCGTCCGAATATGATGAGCCTTTATGGAGATATGATCAGTGCCACGATGGTGGCGGGAATGAGTTTGGGGTTGGCCGCATTGGCTTTTCAAGTCGATATGCAAAGAACCGCGCTTAAGGCGTGGGACGATGCCAATCGCGATATGGCCGCCGACCGGGTTCAGCGGACAATCGATTTGTTAGGACCGCAATTTTCAGGCCTTCAAGGCTTCTTAAACGGAGTGATTCGGGATTTGCGAAACGGACGTTTGCCGGATGCGTTGATCATGGAATGGAATGTGATGCGTGCGATGCATGCACGCACCATGGGTTATGTCCGTCCGATTATTTTGACGGAAAACGGCAACGTGGAAATTCCCGCTCCGGCCGATTTTGCCCGC
The DNA here is from genome assembly GCA_028713205.1 of Candidatus Omnitrophota bacterium. Lineage (GTDB taxonomy): Bacteria > Omnitrophota > Omnitrophia > Omnitrophales > Aquincolibacteriaceae > JAQTOZ01. Next base: position 12,549 of record JAQTOZ010000034.1, on the reverse strand, counting down.
GGGGTCCGGTGGTTGCAAGACGCTTATCGTTTTATGAAACGTTTGCCGGAAGCCCGAACCGGCCAAAGGTCCGAAATGAGGAGAGGGACGGGTGATGAGAAGCTCGTGATCCAGGACCTTCCGGGAGTGGGGCAGAGGGTCAAAATCATTTACGGGGATTATTCGACCGATGCGTGGCTCAATGCGAAAGATGTCGCCAGTGCGCTGAACCGGATAGGGGCGGCCTTTCAGCTTCGGGAGGAGGATACTGTTCTCGGTTTTGATCTTGCCGGGAGCGAGCGTGTGATCGTCGATTTGAACAGACTCGATTCGGAGGATCAGCGCAATTTTAATCTTGCCATGGTTTATTTATTGGGGCCTGAAACGCGGTCCTTGATTGAGAAGGGGGCAAAAGGCGAAATCACGTTGGTTGTGCTCTCGCCCGCACTTACCGGTATTCGACAAATCAGCGAAAGCGAACTTCATCCGGCAAACGTCGCTGGCAGGCTCAATACGCTGGGCGGGATTCCTGCAAATGCGAATACTGTTCTGCCTTCAAATATCGTGATCGAGATTCCCAACCGGAACGTTTTAATTGATGTCAGCAAACTCGGAGGTGCAAATTATGATTATCAGGAAGTGCGCAAACTCGAAGCGGCGATCCATGCCGTACGCAACCGCTCGGAAGTGCGCGTGGATTTTAGCGGTGTTGATATTCAGCCGTGGCAGCTTGAGAGCTTCAGGACTTCTCCGATGATGGCGGAAGCAAACCGCCTGGAACTGGACGGCGAACGTTTTGAATTTCCGACGCCGACAGGCAAGCTTGCCCCGCGGTTCGGTTACAAAGACGAATTCGACGGTGTCTTGAGCCAGCGTGCCCAGGATAATACAGCCGCGATTCAAAGCTGGTCGCAGGGACAAAAAGGCAAAGGACGTAAGGTCATGCTGCATTTCGGCATCGGCGGACAAGGGATGTCCAATAGCGTTCAAATCGATTTCTGGGGAGAGGAAAAAGACAATCTCGTGATTGTCGTCGACCGTCTCGGGACAAGCATGAAGGAACTGTTCGACCATTTAATTCATGAGCGCGGCTATAAGGCCAGTGAAATCGTACTCGATACCAGCTCGAAATCCGGCACGACCGATGAAACATTGATCTTTTATCAAACCGCGTTCGTGGAGCTTCTGAAGAGATTGGGTGAGGAACAAGGCCTTGCCGCGGAAGCACAAGCGGCCGCCCAAAAATTCGAAGCCTATTTCAAGAATTTCAATCAAGGGAAAGATAAAGATGCCCTGTTTAAAGATATTCCGCAGGAAGAATTCCGGCGCGTCTTTGGCGAAGTGGGGATTCAGTTATTGACCGAACTTTTTGATCATCTGGTGTTTACGACCTCCTTGAATCCCCGTGACAGCCGCTTGCACGCCATGGTGCTGGGCTTGACGGACTTACTGGGTTCCGTGGCGGAATTTGATTTTTCGGAATACACGGGCGGACGTTTTACGGAGCATGCGGAATCGGCCCATACGACCAATGTTTGGCGCGGGCTGGATGTGCCTTCGATGTTGAGGAATCTCAGAAGCGATGCCTCGATGTATCAAGGCGTGGCGGGAAATGATCCCGAGCGAAACAGCGCGCTCAAAGCCGCGATGCTGACGCATTTGATCGAACCGTCGTTTATGGTCGTCGCGGTGAGAAGCCCGAACGCCTTGTCCGAAGCGCTACAGAAAGTGCAGTTGTTCCCGGAGAGCAACGGCAAGGACGGTCAGGGCGTGTTTGTCGTTGCGACCGTAGGCCAAGAAGAACTCAATCGTAAGGTGGCCAAGATTGTCCGCGAGACCGGCAAAGCCCCGTTGGTGGTTGTGGCGGATTATCAGGAAGGCATGTATGAGGGCGTTCAGCCGATGCGTCTTGATGCCGGATTGGCATCCGAGGTGCCGGTGATCCGTTATGTTAAGGAAGACATTTCGCCGGAAGCCAACGCGCGCTTCGCACTTTGGTTCCATGAATTTGCCATACGTTATGGATTGATCAGCGAAGGCATGTTGGCTCGGGAATTGGGCATTCAGCTTGAAATTCCCCGTGTCGGCGCTTCTGAGATGAACAAGCCAGTTCTGCAAAGTAAGCCGAATTTCTTTGGATTGCGTGATCCTCAAAATCAGCCATTCGTGGAATTGGCCAAGAAGGCCCTGGTCGAGGAACTGACGCGCTGGAGCAAGGGCGACGGTAAAACCGAGTCAGCAACAAGAGCACGTTATCATGAGATGGAGACCCGCGTTGCCGAGGGGCGATATCTTGACCGGTTCAGTTTGGGCGATGGCGATCATCAGTTAAGCGCGGATGAATCCGAAGCGGTTTTGAGCCGGCATCGTACCGCCGTTGATCAAGCTGCCGAAAGCCAAACTCTCGAAGCGCAAGAGCAGCCTATCCATAATCAAGAATTGATACAAACACTCAAAGAAATCCAGGCGATTAAAACGCAAATCAAAGCTAAGTCGGCGGAATTGCTGGATGCACACAATTTGAGCGTTAATCCTTTGACGCGCGCCGCTGCGCATCACAAGCTTGCGGCGGTTCAGGCCGAAATCGAAGCCTTACATGCGAAGGTGCGCGGTCTTTACGCCAAGGTCAGGAGATTCGGACGGGAACAAGCCGAAGATCCCAAAATCGAAGAAGCGGCACGCCAATTGGCGGTTTTAAAATTGGCGGCGCGTGATCACAAGCGGCCGGGTGAAGGCAGAATTACATCGCCGGTCTTTTATACGCATCGTCCTGAAGCGGATCTCCTGGGAGAATTCATCGAGGCTATCGATTACGGTATCGGGACGCGCGATCAACACGCGAATTTCCAGCACCGTATCGACGGGAAGTACGTGACGGCGACCTTGCTGGTTGATTTTGTCACGCCGTTTGACAAGGTCAGGCGTATGCAGGATCCGATGGCAACTTACGGATTGGCCAAGGATTATCTGGACGGTGTTTATCCGGATGAAGTCCGTCGCGTGTTTTTGGAACAGGAGTATCGCGCCTTGACGGGTGAACTCGGTATCAATTTTATTAATCATGAAGGACAGGTCGTCGATAAGCGCACTTATCGTGATGCGGCTATTCTCAGATTGCCCGATATTTCTACCGAAGCAGGATTGCTGACGGCCTTTCGCATTTTCTCGCGGGCGGAAGCCTTGTATCAACAAGCATTGGCCCAGCGTTCCGAATTGCGCGGACAAGCGGCGTTTGATGCCATGGTGAAGATTGGTCATGAGTGGGTGAATCACACGATACCGGCCGAGGGCATTACGATGGAAGACGGTACTGTCGTGACGCGAATCACGAACCCCGCGCAACTTCCCGATGCCGTGAGACCGTATTGGAAAGACCATGTCGCCTTGGTTGTTCTCAGGAACGCAGACCTTGGTTATCAGGCTTATATCGGATTACATCATTTGTTACCGTTTACCAACACCCTGGCACAGCCGGAGCCTGTCGAAGAACTCTCGGGAGCTATCGGAGGAATCCGCAATCTTATTTGGAACTCGGAAGAGCAGGCCATGATCGATGCCTTGACGCTTTCCTACGCGATGACGGTCAAAATCGCGTGGGTGGGATTTGATGTGCTGCCTCTCGGCGGTTCCAAAACAATGATCCATTTTGATCCCAATGCACCTGACGAGAGGCGCGAGGAAGTTTACAAAAGCGTCGGACGCGTGCTGGAAAAACTGCCTTTGACGACGGTCGGACAGGATGTCAACACCTCGATGAGATATTTGAAGGTGACGGGTGCCGTGGCACCGAGCCGTACCGTGGGTTCAGAAGATTTGCCGCTGGGAGGCGATGATGCTTCTCCGCATACGGCGCGCGGCGTTCAGGCCGGGATACGCGAAATTGTGAAAGTCGTGGAGGGGGATGCAGCAACATTAAAAGGCCGGTTGATTTCAGTCCAGGGCGCCGGTGATGTCGGCAGCAATCTGATCCGTGATTTGATCGAGGAAGATCATGTGCGCATTGTCGTCAGCGACACGAATCCCGAAAAGCTGAACGATTTGCGTCAATCTTATGCTGGCCGTATTCATGAAGTTGAAGATGTTTCGACTTTCGATTTCGCTGCGATTCCGGAAGGTCATATTGCTATTCTGAGCGATTCCGATTCCATTTATGATGTTCCGGCCGAGATATTCAGTCCGAATGCATTGAAAGGGGTTTTGAACGAGCAGACCATTCCGCGTTTGGCAAAGGCCGGTGTGAAAATTGTGGCCGGCGCGTCCAACGATCAATTGGCCACCGCTGAAGATGCCGGCCGGTTGCATGCCGCCGGGATTAAGTACGGTGTCGATTATGTCATCAATGGCGGCGGAGTTTCGGGGATTTTTACCAGGGTTTTTGGTGTGAATATGACGAACGTGGTACGAACAATCGGCGAGTCGACGGGGCGTTTGGTGAGAGAATCGGAAGAGGGCGGTGAGATGCCGGCGGCCATAGCCGAACGTGAAGCATTCAAACGGCTTTATGAATATGATGAGCAGATGTTGCCGCATGCAATGCGGATTTTGGGACAAAGGCTTGGAGGGCAGGTGGCGGGCATACAATTGGCGTCCGAAATGGCGCGCACTGGGGAATTCAGTGAGGAAGGATATGAGTCCATCGCCGCAACGGGCGATGTCCGCGCGATGCAAATTTATATCCGGCGATATGCTGCTTTTCTCGGTCTGACCTTCATCAATGGAAATTCAAACGATGGTATTTTCCGCTCTTTTGCTGCTTCTTATACCGCAAGAGTGCGCGGTGTCGCAAACCCTGTTCAGGGAGACGGTATCAAAACGCTTGAGGAAATGAAAGAAGCTTTGCTCAAGGCAGCCAGTGAAGACGTCTGGATCAAGGCTGAACGTTCTGAAATGCGGCTGCTCCAGGATGTCATGATTGCGATTGCGGTTGGTGTTGCTGCAGCGGGAGTTGTGGCTTTATTGTGGTACGGCGCGGATCGAGTCATCCGAAAATCCATTCGAGCAATCCGGCTGAATGCGATCGAGAGGTCTTTGAGAGAGAAATCCTATAGTGCTACGTTGAAGGATCTCCAGTATCTGACGCAGCAGATTGTGTCGCTGCCGCCTTTCACGGCAGAAGGCCGGCTTGACAGCCGGTACCGGCGTTTGGCCAATCTCTTTGCGGTGGTCGGTGCGAGTTTGGCACGTCGTTCTGCAAACAACATGGAGGATGTGCTGGTCGAACTGAATCGGGTTATTACCTTTACTCAGGATATGGAGCGCCGCAGAGAAGATCCTCGCTTCCAAGGTGCGGAAGCAGTTCTGAGCGAATTGGGTGTCCGTGGTTTACTGCATAAGATCGTGCGTGTAGCGAGCGAATGGCTCGATAGCAGCATTCAATCATCGGGGATATGGGACCGGTATGTGCTCAAGCAGCAAACGGATGTGCGCGACGTGCCGCGGCCTCAAGCCGTGAGTGTGCCGCAACAAAGAAAATTTGAGGATGCACAGAACGCCTACGATCGATCACGGGAAATCACCAACGAAATCGGCTTTCAGCTGTTTCTGCGGGGGATATCCCTCGATCAATTGACGGTGATTCTCGCGCATGTTCCGATTTTAACGCGCGAAGTGAAGTTGCTCCGTGATACGGATGAAGGCCGGAGTGACTCGGAAGTGACGGAGGAAACCTGGTTGTTCAAGTGTCCGGACCCGGCGGTTTTAGGCCGTATTTTATTGAGCGGGGTCTATCCGGATGCTACGAGCCCGGTCATGAGGTCGGAAACGCGCACGGTGCTGAACCTTCGGGAAGGAAAATCTCTCAAAATTGACGGCGGGATTGTCGTACGGGCCACAAAAATTGATGTTGACGCTGCCGATGGGGAGAAAAACCAAGCTTTGCTGACCATTACGGCACCGAAGAAAATTATTCCTCAGATTTATGGGGATGCCGAACGAAAGACCGAGGTCTTGCCGAGCGAAAAAGGCGATGCCATCATTACATGGAAAGAGCTTCCGTTCGCAAGCGATGATGTGGTGCGGCTACAATTTGTGGAAACACGTGTCGGAGCTGCGACGAAGTCTGGAGACGAAGGAGCTAAAGCCAAAAAGAAGGATCGCGTTAGAAGAGTGGATCTATCTGTATTCAATTTTACCGCAGCAACGGCGGATTCGCCGGCAATGGTTTATGTGGCGGCCGAAGATTATGACCGCGGCATCGCCGTTGTTCACGGAGAACCGATGACCTTAAGTCAGGGGCAACCGATGTCGCCCGAGGACCTTTTGGGAAGATTTGATCACAAAGGCGCAGATCAACCGGCGAAAGCTAGGTCTGAGACAAGACGTGAGGATGAATTTGCGGAAAAATTGTTGTCGACTTTAGAGGGCAAAAAAACGTTTTTGGAAACAATGATGCGAACAGTCTCCGATCTCGGTAAATTGATCACGGTTCAAACAGAACTTTTGCGCGTGGTACAGACATTAAATCAATATTTGGACGGGACGACCGAATCGGAAGTATCGGTGTGGTATGCCGTTTTAAGCTATCTTCAGAGAATGATCGACGACATGAAAGAAACAAGCGCGAATCAGTCTGCGGTTTATTGGCAGCTTTGGTCGACCGTCAGTGAAGTCGAAAAACTGGCAGCCGAAGCTGAAAAACGTATTGAAACCGCACGGCAAGCCATGACTCGCCAAGATGCTACAGCTCCGGTGATTACGCGCTCCGAATCGAAAACCGAAGTTGATATCGATGCGATGATTGAACGGGCAAGCGAGCTGAAGCGCGACAATGGCGCTTACCGTCAGCCGCTGGCCGATGTTCAAGATCTTCTTGCGAAAAATAAAATTCCGGAAGCCGCAGGATTGGCACGTGAGCTTCTCAGGGATGATGCGGATATGATATTCGGCGACGTGGAAGAATTCCTAAAATCGGTTCAGGCTTTGCGATCCGAAACGAGGCCGGCGTCGACGGAGACGCTCAGCGTCCCGATTTCGAATTTTCCCGAATTTGTGCGGCAATGGCGAGATACGTATGCCCCCGGAATTCAGGCAGTCAACGGATATACCTTTGAACCTCATGTGGCCGACACTATGGTGGCGTTAACACGCAAGGAGCTTCAAGGGGAGTCCTTTCTCGCGATTACGCGCGAGACGAGCGGGCTGAGATTTTTAAATTTCAATCGCGTTCGCGGCAATAGGGCGTTGAATCAGCCTAATTACATTCGCGATGTGAACATTACGATTGTCGGAAGATATATCTATATCAGCGCACAGTCCTGGCTGGAATACGGCCAGAACAGGGTTGATACGCGGGAAAAACGCGGTATAAGATTTCCGATCGAAAAGGACAGGGTGAGCTTGCGATTCGATCCGTCGACCGGGTCATTGCAGCTTGTGTTGCCGGCTGATGCGCAAGCCAAATTGGATCGGTATGTGACTGAATTTTCAGCTGAAGAAGCCCTGCACCATAGCGAACCCTGGAAGCAGGTCGCGTTGAACCACGTTCAATTGATTTCGAGTGCGGAGACCGCAGAACTTGTTGAACAACGATCGGAAACCAGGCAAAAGGTTACGCCGCAGCCGATACCGGTGCAGGTGGGACAAGGACTTGTCATTGCTTCGGAAAGCGGAAAATTCGTTCACCGGATCAGCGTGAATAGCACTCATCCGGATCGGGGTGAAGTCGAGGTATGGCGCGTCGGAGCGGTAAGCGGAACAACGATTCGCAAGGGAGAATCCGAAGAGGTCTCAGCCGGGATATTTGTGACGCCGTCGGCGATTCACAGCCGAGAGGTTGACTTTGACGTTGAAGGGCCCGAAGGCACCGTCGTGTTTACGTCAAAACAATATGAATGGATCGAGATGATGAGTTCGTCCGACCGGCAAGCCGAGTTACAGAATGTCATTCATGCCTTGGAGGACGTTTTGGCGAGGGCGCAACGGACGAAGCAAGATACGGTTGTCCCTGCTGCCAAGGATCATCTGGAAAAACTTCGTTCAAAATGGGTATCCATTAGTGACGTTGATCGAGCCAGGAATTATTTCACGGAGCAATGGTGGAATGGAATCCCCGACGTTGACCGTCAAGGCGAGAGACCGATGGCGCGTTTGCCGTTCTCGTCTTTATTGAATTCCGGGGATGATGTGGTCTTCCGTTGCGGTTCGGTTGACAGATTTGAGCTCTTACGAGATGGTTCTATCCGATATTCAGAGCGTGATAAAGCAGATTGGCAGGCATTCAAAGCACCGCGAGTGTTGAACTTGGATTTACGTGCCGATGAGCGTCTTCTGAATAGCGATTCAGCGGGCCCGATGAAGGAAATAGCCGAATTGATCCGTACAAATCCAGATGCCGAAGTCTTGATTTTAAAAGAAGGCGGGCAACATTTTAAGTACGAAGGAAGCGGTTTGGCCCTGGTTCTGCCGAGCGGACGCGCGTTTTGGGCCTTTCAGGATTTGGGCTCGAAAGTAACTGCGCTTGATTCGAAACCGGAGTTGACCGGATCCATCAGATCTTTTCCGAGTGACCGGCATATGCGCAGTGTGATTGAACAGTATATGACCGATCATGGCGTGCTGGGCCAGCGTTCGGAGGCGAGAAATAATCTTACTACGGAACAAGGGAAAACCGTGATGGTCAAAACGCCAAATGCGGTTTATGAAATTTATGTGCGTGAAGTCGCGGGGGAAATGGTGTCGATCGAAAAACCCATCGACGGAAGCAAGGTCGGAAGACGCGTAGAACGATACGGAATCGGTGATGCCGTTGAGCTTGAAGGAAGCATCAGAATTATCGTTGAGGCGATCCGCGGCAATGAGCGTGAGGTTGATTTGCGTGTGGCTGATGGTGTCGATGCGGAACTTTATTCGCAAAAAGCTTATGCGCGATTGCAGGTGGAAGCTGCAGAAACACGTTCGGAAGTAAGAAATATCATCACCCCGGTCAGAATCGAAACACCGATTGCGATGTTGCGCGATAGGACACAGGCGGAAATTTTATTGAAGGCGTTGATCCCGGAAACCGGGACGCCGCTTAGAATTCTTGAGAGCTGGAATGATTTACAAGGATCAGGGAATATCCTGCCGGCCCAAGCGCAACGCATCGGAAATGCAATATGGGTTCGCATGTCTCCCAATGATCGTTTGATTCCCTTGGTTTTGGAGGATTCGGATACTTTGTTGATCGGGGGTGTCGAAGGCAATGAGCCGATTTTGGTTCATCAAGTGCCGCTGAGAGATCGCCAGTGGATGTTCAGAGTTTCGGCCGCGGAGCTTTTGGGGATGGAGTATGCGGTGCATGTTGAGAGAAGCCCGATTGAGCTTGTCGGGGCAGATGCGATTGAAGATTCGATGCCTGCCGGCCGGGTCCGCGCGCAAAGTTGGGAAGAATATCTGATGCAACCCGATCATCTCATCTATTCTGAGAAAGTTGTGAAACAGGTTTTGAATGCCGCCGGTGTTGCGGAAGCGCCATCGCCATTTATCCTTCAGGATATGTTTTGGCCGCGCATTTTACGAGTGCAAAGCAAGACAGGGGATCGATCTCCGTCCTTGGCGCTTTTGATATTCCTGCCGGGGAAAGAGACCGAAGGGCAGACTGATGATTATCCCGGGCGTTTAATCGTGATTCCGCTTCAGCAGAGAGAAAAACTTTATCGCGAGCAATATGAGGATTTCCTGCAACTTCAGGAGGCGATTCTCCGTGAGTATGACACCGATGGACAAGCAACGCCGGTCGGATCGATTGTGCCCGAGGTCGTGAGGTTGCCCGCACAATATGCCAGTGTTTTTGACGCAGAGAATGCAGTCCTGCGTATTTTCCGTTCCGAATCCCGGGCGGAATCTTTGACGGAATTATTAGAAAAGTTCAAAACGCTTCGCATCGAGAGTTTGAATACTCGGGATGAAAAAATCTTGAGGGAGCAAGCCCTGAATGTGCCGGTTTTGCGGTTTCGCATTAAGGAACAGCTCGATCAGGAAGTGTGGGCCCAAATTCAATATCAATTGAATCTTCTATTGACCGTTCAGCGACAACCTTTGGCGCGTCTGGCGAGATTCATGATGGAGGAAGTGGCGTCCCTTCGTGATATAGGTCCTTTGATGACCGATCAGGAGGCGAATTCTGAGAGAATAGCTGAGTTGACACGGTCGGTTGAAACCAATCGCGGTGAAATTCAGACGGCGATTGAAGCGATGAATCCACAGATCGGCGATGAAAAAGAGGCTATCGGACAACTGCTGGAACAAGCCGGTTTGATGCCGGAACAACATGCAGCGCTCTTGTGGGCCGTACTTGATGATATGAAAGGCATTCAAGACACGGAACGCATGGCTGCCGTTGCTGTTTTGACTGATCAATATCAGCGCTCGGAAACACGCCGGGATTCGTTTGGGATGCCAGGATCCGGTGGTACGGGGGCTATCGATACTCGCTACATTTTGGATTTATTGACGCGTTTGAGGACCAAACCTGCCGAGGCGATGCAAGAACTGACTGCGATCGCGACAGCGCTCGAAGCATTGGAAACAAGATTGGCGGAGATCAAAGACGACAAAAATTATGCGGATACCGATGCTTTTAAACGGGAAATCAGTGATCCTTTCAAGGCATTGGCACAACGATGGAGGGAATTGGCATTGGTCATGACCTCTTTTTCAATGCTTCCCAAAGCATTCCGGGTTTTGTCCGATTTGCATTTGCAGGATAAACTTGACGGTGCCGTTTTGGAAGGAAATCAAATGAAGGTTGAGTCCGCTCAGGAATTGGCGCAAAGCATCCGGCAGCAATATGAGTCGGGCGAATTGGGTCGTATGCAGGAAACGCTGGCAGAACTTGAAAGCCAATTTGAGAGACTTCGTGTTCGCATGCTCTACTTCAATACGGATGTTACGATCGTTTCCAGGTATGTGATCGATAGGTGGACCGCGGCAGGGTTGCGACGCATTCATGAGGAAGAAGCCGCATCGCGCCGTCAGCGATATGGTTATCTTGAAACCGGCTACCAACGCCCAAGCGAAGAACGATCGGAGATGCGGAGAAAAAAACAGGCGGAACCTATTTCGTCTGAGTTGGAAGAACGGGTGCAAAGATTAATGGCTGTTCCGCAAAAAGTTGAGGAGTTTGAGCCACACAGCCTGTTGGAAAGGGTTTTTGCCGTTGATTCACGCAAACTTCGTGAAATGATACTTTTGGAAAGACAGTTGAAGGATTTCCGTACGCTACTGGAGAAAAATCCGCAAACGGTCAAAGCGCCGACTCCCTATATGGCCGAGATCACAGGGCCTGACAATAAAACCGCCCTGCAAATTGTGACCATTGCGCTTGAGCGTCTCAGTGAACGTATCGCGTGGCATTATGAAACTCAGTTGGCGAATTTTATCCGGCACAGATGGGGGCATATTCAACAGACCGCCAGAGGCAACGAGGGCGATGTGATGGTCGGAAATCGTTATTATCAAATGATGATTAGCGAGGAGCGGGATTCGGTCTATGTCGAACTTGGGCGTAATTTCCGGGAAAGCGGAAAATCTTATCCGATCGAGGCAGAGATTCGGAATGCCGGGTTTTCGATGGCCATCACGGATCCAGAAACCGTGAAGCTCATCAAATCGGCCGTGGCGACCCGTATCTCTGCATGGAACCGGGATGTGCAAGAAGACTTATTCAAGGGGATGATGGAAAGGCGCATGCGTACTCAGCGGTCCGAGACGCGAGCGGAAGACCAGCTTGTCCTGAGTTTGCCTGCCGATAAATTTATGGAAGTGGTATCGCAGCAGTCAGGGGTTGTGGAGCCCTTCATGAAATCAGAAAAGCCAACGATGGAAGAACTGCTCCAACGCGAGACTCCGCAGTTTGTGATTTTCGAAGTCATGGACGCCGGTGAAGATGTGAACCGGGAAGTGCGATCGATTGATCTGATATTTACAATGTCGGCATTGAATGAACACGGCATCCAGCCATCCGAACACGGTGGCGATGCCAGACAGCTTCTATTATATTCAAGGGACCGGGTGAACCTTGCGTGGGCCACTCCGGAGTCGAGGGTCAAGGTCTGGCGAAAGTTACGTGATCATAAGACACAACTTCAGTTGAACGATGAACAGTTGCAGCAAGTGGCGCAAGTGCTGGATATCGCGGCGATTGTGGCCAATGTGGAAGAAGAGATTAAGTGGCTGGCGACTCATCAACAAATCGAGGAAGCGATTCGCGTGTTCACATTAAACCGTCATACGTTTGATCCGGAAGCGCTCGGAAGATTGACCGAAGTGCTCGAAGCGAATTATCAGGGGCCCATTGCGATTGTCGGCAAAGTTGGCGGAAGTACCTGGGCCTTTGAAGCCGGGACACCGTGGGGGCTTTTGGGGTACCGTATCTCGGGACGTACGAATGAAAAAGAAGACGGAACGCCGTTGGCAAACGAGCAGGAGTTTACGGACCGTTTGACGGGAGCTCTCGGACAGATGGTGGAGCGTTATGGTGTCAATCGTGTCATGCATGCTTATTTCTCGGCGCCGGGGTCCTTTCGTGTTAACGACGTGCTTTTGGAAGACGAGCCGAATATCCCGACGGTGAAGAAGGGGTATTCGTTTATG
>JAQTOZ010000033.1 GCA_028713205.1 Candidatus Omnitrophota bacterium | reverse complement strand
AGCAAAAAAGGCTTTTGATTATCTATTGGTGCTCGCCGATTGTCTTTTTCATCAACTACATTCACGGACAGCTGGACATCATTCCCACCGCGCTCTTCTTCTCCGCGGTTTATTTGCTCATCACGAAACGGTATCTGCTTTTTGTTTTGTTGCTGGCCGTATCCGCGGCCTGCAAGACCCACATCCTGCTCGCGCTCCCGTTTTTATGGGTGTTTATGTACAAGCGGAAATTCGGTATTCTGCGGATGACCCTGTATTTTCTGATTTTTACGGCCGCGTATGTCCTCCTGATCATGCCGTATCTGTTTTCGGAGGCATTCCGGCAGATGGTTTTTAATTCTCCGGAACAGAAAAAGGTGTTTGATTTTGTCCTGTCGGTTTCGCCATCGCTCAAAATCTATATTTGCCCGACGGCCATCGCGATGGTCTTTCTCAAGTTTGTTTCGTACAAAAAGTTAAATCGCGAAATCCTGCTGATGTTTCTGGGTATCGTTTTTGCGGCCATGGTGGTATTGGTCCCGCCGATGCCAGGGTGGTTCATGTGGTCGCTGCCTTTTCTGGTCTATTTTTATATGAGCAACCGTGATTATTCCCGTGCCCCGTTTATCCTGTATAACGTGGTTTACCTGGTGTATTTTTTGTTTTTCTTCGAACGAAAATCCGTCCTTGAAAAGGTCATGCCGTCCTTTCCGTTCGAGAGTATCTCCTTCAGTGTGGTCATGGCCTCCGTCGGTTTTATCGCCTTCTGGATGTTTCATTTGGGGATCCGTAAAAACGAGGAATTGAAAGTGAGTGATGCGCCGGTGCTTATCGGGATCGGCGGAGACAGCGGTTCGGGCAAGCATACTTTGTTAAGGATCCTGAGACTATTTGCCGGGAAGGCCCGCTCGATTTCGATTTCAGGAGACGACTTCCATAAATGGGAAAGGGGGAGTGAAAATTGGCAGGTCTACACGCATTTGAACCCTTCTGCCAACCGGCTTCACCGGCATATGGATTTGGCGGTTGCCTTGAAAGACGGTCGCGAGGTGGAAACGGTTCAATACGATCATAAGACCGGCAAGTTTTCCGATCTTCGGACGATCGAACCGCAGAAATTCATATTCTTCGTCGGTTTGCATCCGTTTTATCTAAAAAAGATGCGCGATTTGATGACCATGAAAATATTCCTGGAGCCCGAGGAGAAATTGAGACACTTATGGAAGATCAAACGGGATGTGATCCGGCGTGGCTATGATCCCGTGCAGGTCGAGGAGCAAATCAAGGAAAGGGAAAAGGACCGGCAGAAGTATATTCAGCCTCAACGAGAGCTTGCGGATCTGATCATCCGGTATCAGGCTTTGGTCGATTGGACGTCCCACGAACAGTTACCTGGAGATGTACCCTTAAAGACCACGTATGTTCTGGATAACAGCATCAATCTTGAAGATCTGGTAACCCATCTTTCGAATGTATCAACCTTGACGGTTGAACATTTTGACACGGTCCATTCCCAAGAGCTTGCGGTTCAAGGTTCGATTACCCGTGAGCAGGTACTCCACGTCGCTTATCAATTGGGTTTTAACTTTGACGAACTCTCCGTGCATATGCGCAAACTTCTCGCCGATCAGAAAGGCATTACACAACTGGTTTTCCTGGTGCTCTACAACCATAAGATGAAGGCCGGAAAGTGAATCGGGACATAGCCGTCCGTGAACTTGCCGAACTTTGTCGTTATGCAGGGGATCACCCCCGGTTTGTGCAGGGCGGCGGAGGAAATTGCTCGGTTAAGTTTTCGGAGAGGATGGCGATCAAAGCTTCTGGCTATTGTTTGGACGAGGTTTCGCAAGACAGCGGTTATGTCATTTTGGATTTGAAAAGGGAGCAGGTGGAAGGCCCTGCTCGCGGCACGATATCCATGGAGAGTCCGTTGCACCGGATTTTAAATTCGTATGTCATTCATACGCATCCGGTCGCGGTGGCGGCTTTCGTTTGCGCGAAAGAGGGGCGGGAAGCCTTGGCGGCGTTGTTCCGGGACGTCGATCATCAGTGGATTGATTATGCATCGCCGGGCGATGAGTTGTATGCAAAGGTCCGGGACCGCATGTCGGGTGCTCCACAGAAAAAGAATCAGTGCCAAGTTCTGTTTTTGCAGAATCACGGTTTGTTCACGGCTGCAGCGACGAAACAGCAATGCCTGGAACTGCACCGGGAGGTTGTCTTGAGGACAGAGACCTTTTTCGGCCATGAGCCTTCCGATTCCATCATGCCCGACGACCGTTATTTGACTCCCGATCAAGTGGTTTACAGCGGTATGGAAAATCAGGTTCTATCGGCACGACAGGCCAGGGCGCGTGCGGACATCGAAGTGTTCGGACGGCAGGTCATGGGCCGGATCGGATCAAAAGGTTGGACTCCTGTTTGGCTGACCGGGCAACAAGTCCTTTTCCTGCGTGAAATGGAACAGGAAAAATACAGGCGGCAGGCCTAAAAAATCCATGAAAATCCTGATTCCTATGGGCGGTACCGGACAAAGGTTTTTGAAGGCCGGCTACCGCATGCCCAAGCCCCTGATCCCCGTGGACGGTATTCCGGTCATCGAGCACATTATCAGGAATTTTTCCGGAGAGGACACGTTTGTTTTTGGAATCCATGAAGATCACGAACGTGATTTTGCGATGAGCCGTTATTTGAGATCGTTGGTGCCGCAATGCAAAATCGTGACGATGCCGTATCAGGCCGACGGGCCCGTGGGTACTGTCCGTCAAATGTTGTCAGAAGTGGACGATGAAGAACCTGTGATTGTCAATCATTGTGATTTCTCCTGGACCTGGGATTACGCTGATTTTAAGCGTCAGGTTCGTGATTCGGACTGCGGCGGTGCTATCGCTTGTTACACGGGATTTCATCCTCATTTGCTGGGGCCGAATCTGTACGCAACCTGTGATGCCGACGGCAAGTGGATGAACGAAATCCGTGAAAAGTTTTCCCGGCATGGCGATAAGGAGAAAGATTGGACGAGTTCGGGGACGTATTATTTCGGCCGGGGACGATATCTCAAAAAATATTGTGCCCGGATCCGGGAGAAGGACGATTGGAAGATCCGCGGGGAACATTATGTCAGTCAGTTGTTTCAGCTGATGAAGGGAGACGGTTTGCGGGTATTGATTTATCCGATCCCGTACATGCTGCAGTGGGGAACGCCCGAAGATTTAAAGGAATATCTTTATTGGTCACGGTATTTCCGGCAGAAAGGCCCTTTTGAGCAGGCCCCTGTTTCCGCATTGCCCATGAACGTGGTTGTGTTGATGGCGGGGGCGGGTAAAAGATTTTCGGAACAAGGTTATGAAATGCCGAAGCCTTTTATCCCGGTTGATGATTCGCTGATGGTGATTAAGTCAACGCAATGTCTGCCGCATGGGAACCGTTACATCTTTATCTCCAGACAGGATCTCAGGAATGGCCCTGGGGAAGCGCTCATTCAGGAATCATTCCCCGAAAGCCGGATACTTTATATCAACGCGCTCAGTGAAGGGCAGGCCGTCACGGCACTTTTTGCGGAGAACGAGGTGGCCGGCGATGCCCCTCTTCTCATCGGCGCTTGCGATCATGCCATCCTTTTTGACCGGGACCGGTTTCAGGAGCTTGCATCGCCGCAGTCTTCCGTCGATGCGCTGATTTTTACTTTTCGCCATCACCCTGTTGTCCAATGTCATCCGGAGATGTTTGGCTGGGTCCGGACGGACGATTGCGGGCGCGCTGTCGAAGTGTCGGTCAAAGTCCCGTTACCGGGCGATCTCCTCGAACATCATGCGATCATCGGTGCCTTTTGGTTTAGAAAAGCGGCGGGGTTTATGGAACATGCGCACGCGATGATTGAAAAAAACGACCGTATTCGCGGGGAATTTTATATCGATCAATGCATGAATTATCTGATCCGGGACGGCCTCCAGGTCCGTGTTTTTGAGGTCGATCAATATGCCTCCTGGGGGAAACCGGAAGATTTGCGGGTTTATCAATATTGGCAGAGTTTTTTTGACCAAGCGGCATTTCATCCTTACCGGAGGCAAGGGGTTACGAAATGAACAGACCGATCGAGCTGTCGATTATCGTCCCTTGTTATAATGAAGAGAAAAATATTCCGGCTTTGCTCGAACGGTTTGCGCGGGTGATGCGACCGGAAAGTCCGGTTGAACTGGTTCTGGTCGATAACGGCTCCAGCGACCAAACCGGCAGAGTGATCGACGATGAGATTGTGCGCAATCATTATGATTTTGCGCGGAAAACAACCGTGGCCCAAAATTGCGGTTATGGATTCGGCATCATGAGCGGCCTCCGGGAAGCGAGCGGCGATTTGCTTGCATGGACGCACGCGGATCAACAAACCGACCCGGCGGATGTCCTCGAGGCTTATCGGAGATACCGGGCGGAAAAAGATGAACGGTTGCTGGTGAAGGGGGCCCGGAAGGCCCGGCCTTGGGGAGACAAAATCATGTCCGTGGGGATGCAATGCCTGGCAAGTTTGGCGCTTGGGACCTGCGTGACTGAAATCAATGCACAGCCCAAGTTGTTTCCTCGGGCGCTTTACGAAAAAATGCAGGCACCTCCGGATGATTTTTCTCTCGATCTTTATGTCCTTGAGCTTGCGAAACACAATCACTATCGGATTGTTTCCATTCCGGTCTATTTTGGCTCTCGCTTGCACGGAGAAGCCAAAGGGGGAGGCAGCCGTAGTTTACGCCAGCGTTGGAATTTGATCCTGCGTACTGTCATTTACATTTTTAAACTACGAAATCATATGCAGAGGAGTGTCTGAACATGTTGATGATCCGGCATCGCGTGAATACGTTGCGAGAATTGAAAACGGTCCCCCGTCATATGGGGATTGAACTGGATCTGCGAAATGAAGGCAGCCGGCTTATTTTGCAGCACGACCCTTACCGGACGGGCGAATCTTTCGAGTGCCTGCTAAAAAAATATCATCACGCGATGATGATCGTTAATGTCAAGAGCGAAGGGCTCGAAATGGAGGCGCTCGAGCTTTTGAAGCGATATGGCGTACGCAATTATTTCTTTCTGGATTTGTCATGGCCGGCCCTTGTCCGGCTTGTCCGGAAAGGGGAGAAAAACATTGCGCTGCGTTTTTCCGAACATGAATTGATGGAACAATGCCTGGTTTTTAAGGGAAAAGTCCGTTGGGTCTGGATTGATTGCTTCACGCGGCTCCCGTTGAACCGGAAAAGTTACGCGGCATTAAAGAAATATTATAAAATGTGCATCGTATCTCCCGAGCTTGAAGGGCATCCCAAGCAAAAGATAGAACTCTTCAGACAAAAACTGCGACCGTACGATATCGACGCGGTTTGTACCAAATACCCTGAATTATGGCAGCCCTCTTAAAGATATACCGGGCATTGGGATCGAAGAAGGCCGTGTTCTTGGACCTCGATAACACCCTGTACCGCTATTTGCCCTGCCATCGCCAGGGCCTTCAAGAGTCCTATTCTTTGTATCGCAGAATATTCGGCGGCTTGCCGTTCCGTGAATTCATGAAGTGCTATCTTCGGGCAAGAAAAAAGGTGAATTTGCGTCTGCGCCGTCGGGCGGCATCTCATTCGCGGCTGCTTTATTTTCAGACCTTTCTCGAATCAAAATACGGGAGGACGGACGTTCGAAATTCTTTACGCCTGGAAAAGGCGTATTGGGATGCTTTTTTGGACCGGATGCGGTTGGCGAAATGGGTACCCGCATTTTTCGAATATTGCAAAGCGAGGCATCTCAAAATCGTCATCGTCACCGATTTGACCGCGGAGATTCAAATGAAGAAAATCCGCAAGCTGGGCATCGATCGGATGATTGATTCTATGGTGAGTTCCGAAGAGGCGGGGATTGAAAAACCCCATGCCGCGATTTTTAAACTCGCGTTACGGAAAGCCGGATTGCGTCCCACGGAAGTCCTCGTGATGGGCGATGAACGGCACGATGCTTGTTCCTTCATGGAATTTATCAAAATTTGATGGGAAAACAAGATGGCCGAAGCTCTGATTCCGTTTCAGCCCGTTCAACCACCTGTCCCACCCGGTGACATAATCCATTCGTATGAATTTGCTGAAGGACTGGAAATATTGCGCATATATTGCTACAATACCGCAACCTTAGGCAGAGATAAAACTTTGGTTGTTGAATAGGATAGAAACGAAGTTGTCGTTGGAATAGGTTCATGCCCGATTTTGACGATACTCGAATATGTCGGAATGAATCGATTTTCTAACCTTGCCGATAGTGAATGAGCCCGCAATTGTGGGATCCAAGACGAAGCATAACAGACTTGGAAAGCAGACGCCCCGAAGCCTACGGTGCATGTGCTGATAAACGGTAAAACGCGATATCAGCGGTCCCAAACCCGAATGAAAGTTTGGGGATGGCTTCATCGGTTTTGATGCCAATGGGATTTGTGCATAAATTTGTATATTTTAACGGCCTAGCAATAGGCGTGCATCGGGTATTTAACGGGATAAAAGCGCCGTTCATCATTTCAAAAAAAAGGAATTTGTATGTCACAGACAATCGACCAGGTGAAAAGTAAGGCCAAGGATTTGAAACCTCTGTTTGAGCCAAAGAGCATTGCGGTCATCGGTGCCTCCCGGCGCAAAGAGATGGCAGGTTACTCCGTATTACATAATCTTATTACCGTCGGGTATAAGGGAAAAATCTATCCGGTGAATCCGAAGGCGGATGAAATCGAGGGCGTGAAATGTTATCCGTCCATTAAAGATTTGCCGGAGGCGGCGGAGCTTGCGGTCATGGCGATTCCCAGCACGGCAGTCCCGCAAACGTTGAAGGAGTGCGCGGAACGGGGGACAAAAGCGGCTGTGATTATTTCCGCCGGGTTCAGGGAAATCGGAGCCGAAGGCAAAAAGCTGGAGGATGAAGTGAAACGCATTGCGGATACATTTAATATCCCGGTGCTTGGCCCGAATTGTTTGGGGAATATCAATACGGATCCCAGTGTGATGCTCAATGCCAGTTTTTCGAGGACCATGCCGCAAGTCGGAAACATCGCTTTCATTTCACAAAGCGGAGCGCTGTGTGCCGCGATTCTCGATTATGCCAAAGGTGAAAATATCGGATTTTCGAAATTCGTCAGTATCGGGAACAAGACCGACATTACGGAATTGGAATTATTGCGTTATTTGCGGGACGATCCCAAGACGGACGTCATCTTGCTGTATGTCGAGGATTTGGTGGATGGACGGGGCTTTATCGAGGCCGCACGGGAGATCACGGGAGATATTGCCAGGCCAAAGCCGATTCTCGCCATCAAATCCGGGCGAACGGTCCAGGGCGCGAAGGCGGCGAGTTCGCATACCGGATCGCTCATGGGGACCGATGAAGTCTATGATGCGATTTTTGCGCAAGCCGGGGTCCTGCGTGTCGATTCAGTCTCGGAGATTTTTGATTATGCGGTGGCCTTTGCGAATCAACCGCTTCCCAAAAGCAAACGGGTCGCGATTGTTACCAATGCCGGCGGGCCGGGGATCATGGCGACCGACGCTTGTGTGCGTTACGGGCTTGAAATTGCGAAGATGGAGGATTCGACGGTCGAAGCGCTTAAAAAAGTTCTGCCCCCGACTTCTAATTTTTCGAATCCGATCGATGTGATCGGGGATGCGCGCGCGGACCGGTATGAATATGCCTTGAAATGCGTGATGAACGATCCGAATGTCGATGCCTTGCTGATCATTTTAACACCGCAGGCGATGACCGAAATCGATGAAACGGCGCGTGTCGTCGTCAAGCTTGCCAAAGAAACCGACAAGACGTTGATTGCTTGTTTTATGGGCAACTCGGATGTGATCAGCGGCGCAAAAATACTGAATGAAAACAGAATCCCGCAATATGTTTTTCCCGAAGAGGCGGCGCGAGCCTTGGGCGCGATGGTGCGTTACCGGAATTGGCTTGACCGGTTGCGGACCAACATTAAGGTTTTTACGGTGGACATCCAGAAAGCGGGCAGGATCCTGGAGGAGGCAAAAAAGAATAATCAGCACATGCTTCCGATCCATCAGGCGATGGACGTCTTTAAGGCGTATGGATTCCCGATTATGCCCTACGGATTTGCGACCAATAAGGAAGAAGCGGTACAAAAAGCGCGTGAAATCGGATTTCCGGTGGTGTTGAAGATTGTTAGCCAAAAAATCATTCACAAATTCGATGTGGGAGGCGTCAAGCTTCATTTAAAAGACGAAGGTGAAGTTGCCAATGCTTACGATGATATGTACCGGAGCGTGACGGCTCAGTTTTCACCTGCTTCGATCGAGGGGGTTTTTGTCCAGGGGATGGCCAGTGGCGGACGGGAAGTCATCTTGGGGATGAATCGCGATCCGCATTTCGGTCCGATCTTGATGTTCGGATTGGGCGGGATTTACGTGGAAGCGTTGAAGGACGTGACTTTTCGCTTGGCGCCGATCCGGGAACTCAGTGCCCATGATATGCTGGAAGATATTCGTGCGTTTCCTCTCCTGAAGGGGGTTCGTGGAGAAGCTTCGGCAGACTTGTCCGCGATTTCAGAATGTATCGAGAGGCTTTCGCAATTGTCTTGTGAACTGCCGCTTATCGATGAAATTGACATCAATCCGCTTTTGGTTTTTGAAAAAGGTAAGGGCGCGCGAGTTGTGGACGCCAGGATTGCTTTGAAATAGAATTTATCGGGTTTTGTCATCATGATGGATTCGATGGAATGCCGGTTGTTGTGCGGTAAGCCGATGGCCTAACGCGAGGATCCCGTTTCATCCGCGGGCCAAGCGAATCCGCTCGGAATCTTGGCGGGGCATCGAAGCGCCAGCAATTTCTCTTCGCTAGGGATTGTTTCCCTGTTCAAGCTGGATGTCCTTTTCGCGAGACCGTCATCTGAAAGTCATCATCGCTATTTTGAGAAACGTTCGTGGAAGTCGTTTTTTTTCGATTCGGGAAAAATCCGGAAATTGTAACCAAAGGAGCCATATCAAAATGAATAAAGTTTATGAAACGATTGATGGAAATGAAGCGGCTGCGTCGGCGGCCTACCGTACCAACGAGGTGATTGCCATTTATCCGATTACGCCTTCGTCTCCGATGGGGGAATGGGCGGATCAGTGGATGGCGGAAGGGAAAACCAATATTTGGGGGACCATTCCGAAAGTCGTCGAAATGCAAAGCGAAGGGGGTGCTGCCGGTGCCGTCCACGGAGCGCTTCAAGCCGGATCTTTGACGACGACCTTTACCGCTTCGCAGGGGCTCCTTCTGATGATCCCGAACATGTACAAAATCGCGGGAGAGTTGACGCCGAATGTGATTCACGTTGCGGCCCGTTCTCTCGCGGTGCAGGCGCTTTCGATTTTTGGGGACCATAGCGATGTGATGGCAACCCGCAGCACCGGTTATGCGATGCTGGCCTCAAATTCGGTCCAGGAGAGCACGGATTTTGCCTTGATCGCGCAGGCTGCGACTCTCCGGTCGAGAATTCCGTTTCTTCATTTCTTCGACGGTTTCCGGACTTCGCATGAAGTGGCCAAAATCGAACTTTTGGGGGATGATGTCCTGTGCGCGATGATCGACAATCCATTGGTTGCCGAGCACCGGCAGCGTGCTTTGTCGCCGGACCATCCCGTGCTTCGCGGGACGGCGCAAAATCCGGATGTCTATTTCCAGGGCCGCGAGACCACGAACCGTTTTTACGATGCGTGTGCCGGAATCGTGCAGCAGGCGATGGACCAATTTGCGAAATTGACCGGTCGCGCGTATAAACTTTTTGAGTATCATGGCAGTCCTGACGCCGACCGGATTGTGGTTCTCATGGGGTCCGGTTGTGATACGGCCCATGAGGCCGTGGATCATCTGATGTCGAAAGGCGAGAAAGTCGGTGTGATTAAAGTCCGTTTGTATAGGCCTTTTGATGTCGAAAGTTTTATGAAAGCATTGCCGGCGACGACAAAATCGGTTGCCATATTGGACCGCACCAAAGAACCCGGCAGTGCCGGCGATCCGCTATATTTGGATTGCGTGTACGCATTCAAGGAAGGTCTCGAAAAGGGTTGGGGTGTGATTAAAAATATGCCGAAAATCGTGGGCGGGCGCTATGGCTTGTCCTCGAAAGAATTTACCCAGGCCATGGTGAAAGCCGTGTTGGACAATCTGCGACAAGCGCAGCCCAAAGATCACTTTACGGTCGGTATTCTTGACGATGTGACCCATACCAGCCTGGCCTATGATCCGGAATTCAATACCGAAGGGGCAGAACGGTTTCGCGCGGTTTTCTACGGATTGGGTTCGGATGGGACCGTCGGTGCGAATAAGAATTCGATTAAAATCATCGGTGAGAACACCGACAATTTTGCACAAGGCTATTTTGTCTATGATTCCAAGAAGGCCGGCGCCATGACGGTTTCGCATTTGAGGTTCGGACCGAAGCCTATCCGTTCGTCCTATCTGGTGAACAAGGCGAACTTTGTCGCCTGTCATCAAACCGTCTTTCTTGAACGCTATGACATGTTGCGCTATCTCGACCAGGGCGGGATCTTTTTGCTGAATGCCCCCTATGGGAAAGACGAGGCATGGAATCATCTGCCGAGAACTTTTCAGGAGCAATTGATCAGCAAAAAGGCAAAGTTCTTTGTGATCGATGCCTACAAGGTGGCACGTGATAGCGGGATGGGGAATCGAATCAATACGGTGATGCAGGTGTGCTTTTTCGCGCTTTGTAATGTGTTACCGAAGGAACAGTCGATCGCGGAAATTAAACATTCGATCGAGAAAACTTACGGTAAAAAGGGCGAGGAAATTGTGCGTATGAATTTAAACGCTGTCGATCATGCGTTGGCGCATCTTTTCGAAATTCCGGTGCCCGCGAAGGTTGACGGTAAAATTGAAATGCCGCCTCCGGTATCTCCCGAAGCGCCTCAATTTGTCCGCGACGTGCTTGGGAAAATGATCAAAGGGGAAGGTGATGACCTTCCGGTCAGCGCTCTCCCGATCGACGGCACCTTCCCGACAGGAACCTGTCAGTGGGAAAAAAGGAATATCGCGCAGGAAATCCCGGTGTGGGATCCGCAAGTGTGTATTCAGTGCACGAAATGTTCTTTTGTGTGCCCGCATGCGGTGATTCGCGCAAAAGTGTACGATCCGAAGGAATTGGCCGGCGCGCCGGCGACGTTTAAGTCGACGGACGCGAAGGACCCGTCCTGGAAAGGCAGGAAATTTACGATTCAGGTGGCTCCCGAGGATTGTACGGGGTGCGGTGTCTGTGTCGATGTTTGCCCGGCACGTAATAAGTCCGAGGCCAGGCTGAGGGCCATCAACATGAATCCGCAATTGCCGTTACGGGAGAAGGAACGGGATAATTGGAACTTTTTCCTGAAGCTTCCGACGGCGGACCGGCGGGAACTCAAAGTGAACAATATCCGTCAGCAACAGATGATGCAGCCGCTTTTTGAATTTTCCAGCGCCTGCGCCGGTTGCGGTGAGACGCCTTATCTGAAGTTGATGTCCCAGCTGTTCGGAGACCGCGCACTGGTGGCGAATGCGACGGGATGTTCTTCGATTTACGGGGGCAATCTGCCGATGACCCCATGGACGACCAATCGGGACCATCGTGGCCCTGCATGGTCGAATTCTCTGTTTGAAGATAATGCGGAATTCGGGCTTGGGATGCGCATGGCCGTCGATAAACAGAAAGAATATGCCTCCGAGCTTCTGCTGCGGTTGTCCGATCAACTGGGCAATGATTGGGTCCAGACGATTTTGAACGCAACGCAAAAAACCGAAGCCGATATTTATGAACAGCGCGAACGGGTCGCCGGACTCAAGAAACGCTTGCAGTCCATCAACTCCGAGGACGCCCGCCAACTCCTGGGTGTCGCGGACATGCTGGTGAAGAAGTGTGTGTGGATTATTGGCGGAGACGGATGGGCCTACGATATCGGGTTCGGGGGATTGGATCACGTGATTGCGAGCGGGATGAACGTCAACTTGCTCGTGTTGGACACGGAGGTTTATTCAAACACGGGCGGGCAAATGTCAAAATCGACTCCGCGCGGTGCCGTGGCCAAATTCGCCGCCAGCGGCAAGCCGTTGGCCAAGAAGGACCTCGGGATGATTGCGATGAGTTACGGCAATGTTTATGTCGCGAGCGTCGCGATGGGGGCCAAAGATGATCATACCTTGAAGGCGTTTCTCGAAGCCGAAGCCTATGACGGTCCTTCGATCATCATCGCGTATTCCCATTGCATTGCGCAAGGGATCAATATGCCGACGGCCCTTCAAAATCAAAAAGCGGCCGTCGAGTCGGGGCAATGGTTGCTCTACCGCTATAATCCCGAGCGAGTCGCGCAAGGAGAAAATCCTTTGCAACTGGAGAAACCGGCGAAGAAAATTCCGATTTCCCAGTATTTGAATATGGAAAACCGTTTTAAAATGTTGACCAAGAGCAAGCCCGAAGCGGCCAAGCGATTGTTCGACGAAGCTCAGAAAGACGCGGACAAGCGGGCCCAGTATTATGAATATCTCGCGGCTCGCAAATGGGTTTCCGCCAATCCTCAGACTCAGGAAGCCGAGAGCAAAAATCTGCCCGTTGGGAGGTGATTTGTATGGATTTGACGACGAATTATTTGGGAATGAAGCTCAGAAATCCATTGGTCGTGTCGGCGTCGCCCTTGTCCGATGATCTGGATGATATTAAGAAGATGAGGGATGCCGGAGCGAGTGCGGTTGTCCTGCGCTCGATCTTTGAGGAACAATTGAGGCTGGAGCGTTTTGAATTGCACCATCACCTGACCAGCAATACCGATAGTTTTTCGGAGGCGCTCAACTTTTTTCCGGAACCTTCCGAGTATCATCTCGGTCCGGACGATTATTTGGAGCATATCCGCAAAGCCAAAAAGGCGGTGGACATTCCGATCATCGGAAGTATCAACGGGACATCGCTCGGAGGTTGGACGGATTTTGCCAAGGTGATCGAAAAGGCCGGTGCCGATGCCTTGGAGCTTAACATTTATGCCATCCCGACGGATCCGGATCAAACCTCGGACGAAGTCGAACAGACGTATTTGGATATTCTCAAAGCGGTGAAAGGGACTGTAAAAATTCCGGTGGCGTTGAAGCTCAGTCCTTTCTTCTCAAATCTGTCGCACTTGGCGCGTCGCTTTGACCAGATCGGCGCCAATGCGCTGGTTTTGTTCAATCGGTTTTATCAGCCGGATATTGATCTTGAAACATTGGAGTTGTCATCGCATGTTCTTTTCAGCACCCCCCAGGCGATGCGCTTGCCGTTACGCTGGATCGCGATTCTCTCCCAGCGTATCAAGGCCGACTTGGCGGCCACGGGCGGTATCTATTCCGCGCAGGATGTCGTCAAAATGTTGCTGGTCGGAGCCAATGTGACGATGTTTGCTTCCGCGTTGATGGAAAGCGGGCTGTCGCATCTTCGGACCGTCGAAAAAGATCTCCAGGATTGGATGGAAAAGAACGAGTATGAATCTGTGCAACAGATGCGCGGTAGCATGAGCCAGATCCATTGCGAAGAGCCGTCCGCTTTCGAAAGGGCTCAGTATGTCCGGGCGATCAAAAGTTATGTACCCGCCAAAGGAAATTAACCGGCCGGATTTTCAGAAAACGCTCTGATCTCCGGTCCCGCTCACGAGTTACGTCATGGAGGACGCGTTGTCTCCATAACCGCCAGTGTAGAAATCCTGATATTTGACGTTAACTTTATTGGTATTCCGAATGGGGATTTTGTCCGAAAGGCGCACAGAGTAAGATAACGTATTTTGCGGGAGCGTGTTGCCTTTCTCTTTGTTGTGACACTTGGCGGAACACTACATGGCTGATGAAAAATTGCTAAGCGTTTTGTTTGTCTGTCGTGAAAATTCGGCTCGATCCCAGATGGCGGAGCGCTATTTGAGATTCCTTGCCGGGGGGCGTTGCCGGGCGGAAAGCGCGGGAGCTGAACCGGTGCCGATCAATCCTTTGGCGGTTACCGTCATGAAGGAGATCGGATTGGACATATCCATGCAGAATTCGAAATCGGTGGGGCATTTTAATGATATCTTTTTTGATTATGTGGTAACCATTTGCCATGTTGTGAATGAGGAATGTCCCGATCCTTCTGCCAAGGTGAAGAAAATACGCTGGAACATGGAAGACCCGTCCCTGGTGATGGGTTCAGATAGTGAGAAAATCAACGCGTTCCGGAAGACACGGGATGATATCCTTCAGCGTGTCATGACGCTCGCCGTGCAGGAACTCAAAATCTCTGTTTCAGAAACTTGATTTTCAGAAAAGAGACGTCTTGGTGTAAAATAGCTCGAACAGAAAAGGATTCTTTCATGAAAACTGGGAATGATAAAAAACCGGCGAACCCAAAAACAGCACCCATCCGGGGTTTTTTGGAGACCCACTATAAGCATTTTAATGCCGCGGTCGTGATCGATGCGGCGAAGGCGTGGGTGAAACATCTCGAGCAGGGCGGAAAGATGTTTCTTGCCATGGCAGGCGCCATGAGCACCGGGGAGATCGGTATCTCGCTTGCCGAGATGATCCGTCAGGAAAAAATCCACGGCATTAGTACTACCGGTGCTAACCTGGAAGAAGATATATTTAATTTGGTTGCGAACCGTTCCTATAAGCGGATTCCCCATTACCGCCAACTATCTCCGGAGGACGAAGTGAATCTTCGGGATCAAGGACTCAATCGCGTGACCGATACGTGCATTCCGGAAGACGCGGCCATGCGGAAAATCGGCCGTAAAATATTGCGCTTGTGGCAAAAAGCGGACCGGGACGGCCAACGCTATTTTCCCTATGAGTATTTTTATCAACTGATCCGCAGCGGTGAACTCGAGCGGGAATACCAGATTGACCCCAAAAACTCCTGGGTCCTGGCCGCGTGCAAAAAGGGGATTCCGATCTTTACGCCGGGGTGGGAGGATTCGACCCTCGGAAATTATATCGTTGCCCACACCATCCGCTGCGATTTGAAAAGTGGGCAAGTGGTCAAAAACGGATTGGAACAAATGCAGCTTCTGATCGACTGGTATTTAAAGAACACGGAAAAATATTCCATGGGGTTCTTTCAAATCGGCGGCGGGATTGCCGGTGATTTTTCGATTTGTGTTGTGCCGCTTGTGATACAGGACCTCAAAAAAAAGGATGCGAAGCTGTGGGGCTATTTTGCGCAGATCAGCGATAGCACGACATCGTATGGCTCTTACAGCGGCGCAGTCCCGAATGAAAAAATAACCTGGTTCAAGCTCTCTCCCGAATCGCCGCGATTCATCATCGAATCCGATGCAACGATTGTTGCGCCTCTCATATTTAGCTACGTATTAGGTCGGTGATTTTGCCTGCAGTGTCATCTGGTATCCGAGAATTCCAGCCCTCTGTTACCGGCATCTCTCATGCCGGAGAAGCATTGCCGCCGTATGTTTAACGCCGGCCGTGGCAACAAAATCCTAGCGTCCTAATCCCGCGACGTTCCATTGGGCGTTGTGACGATGCCCCAAGTCCCAAGGCTGAATGAGAAGTTCCCGCACCCATTTCTATAATGGATTTGCCCAAAAGAGGTAATTTGATCGCCTGGATCAAATAACAAGACATATCATAGGGAATATAAACATATGATTTTCGATCAATATAGAGCAATATTCGCTTAATATATAAAATCATATTAAATATATTGAAAAAGTGCTGAATGGAAGGTACATTTTGCTTATAGACAAATCAAACCATCTATCCATAGCAAAAGCGAGAGTCGAGTATTTATGTTACTAGTAAAACCTAGCAACGAAATCGTCTATTTCCTTCGGAGGCCCAAAATGAATCCCAAAAACCAAATGCACATCAAAAAAGTGTCTTGTTGGTTAACCGTTGTCTTCTTCTTATTTTCTCAAATATTTATGGGCATTACGCCCAGTGCATTGGCAGGTTGGCCGGATCAAACTCAACCTGGAGATACCAATCAGCCGGTGATTGGTGCAGATCAAACACCGGGGACATCGGGGCCTTCGACAGGTGAGACGGGCGGGGATGTGGAGGGAACCGGATTCCCGGAGGATTGGAACCAACCTCTCAATGGTATGTCGGGAGGGTCCGAGCAAGACGCTCTGGATGCCGCTCAAAATCATTTGTCGTCCGCACTGCGTCTTACGGATGAGCAAAAGGCGGACATCCAAGTCATTTCAGTCACCGGTATCGATGACGGTTACCAGGTAGCGCTGAAGCTTTATCAAAATCAATTTACATATAACAACGATATTGTGGATGCCAAGGATGCTGCGAGCATTGTGGCGCTCAACGATTCCGTTGCGCGTGGAACCCGTTTGGCGTCTCTGCAAGTCAGTTCTGCGGGGCTTGAGCCGGATGTCCAAGAAAGTTGGGGGTGGCCGGTACGGTATCAAGTTACTTTGAGCGGTCCGATGGCGGAGGGTGTGCAGTTTCGCGATTATCGGATTGATGCGGGGTTGGGAGAAATCGTGGGCTCTATCACAGAGCGTTCCGCGGATAACCGGCTTGTTGCCGAAATCATTCCGGGAGAATGCAGAGTTGTTTATGTCTCGAGTGAGGACAGGATTTCCGGGTTTGATGTGACTTTTGAAAATGGCGTCAAGGTCCGTGCGGATTATGATTTTTCGACGGTCGTGTTAGGCCCCGTCGCTCCGTTGAGCGTTGTTTATGCGATTAAGGACATGCTGAATCATGATTCAAAAACGAATCGTGTCCTGGTGCGCTATTTTAATTATGGACAGGCCATCACGAACGGCGACCCTCAAGGGATGACGACGCAACCGATCAGTTTCACACTCGAAACTTCGTTTGGAAATTTTAAATATGATGTCAAAGAAGATTTCCATATGGGCGTGAAAAGCTGGCGTGCGGAGCTTGTGCAATTTGACCGAAGGTTGGGGCTTTATAATGGCCGTGTGGTTGTCTTACGTGAAGTCCAAGAGGGGAAGATCATTTATAGGTTGAGCTGGCAAATACCGGACCGCGTTGCTTCGGGAGGTTATCGTTCGTATATTTCTTACGAGATTGCCTCGGATTTTAAAGTGGTTGAAGGATTGGGAGGCACTGCGCCTGTTTATATGCTTTATGCCAAGACTCTGGACGGTAAGGCCATCGAGATCAAGGCGCATGACAGGACAAGAGCCAGTTCGGACGCGTTTTCGATCGAAGAAAAAGTCGAGTTGGCGGGACAAGCGGCTTATTACGTGAAAGATTTTTGGTATGTCCGCAAACCTTATAAAGGTTATATGGCCCAGCGTTATATCCAAGTGATTTATGATGCCAACCGTGCGCAGTTACAGAGCACGAGCTTCAAATACAACAACATGACCGGCAATGTCTATCTGGAATCTGTGACGCGTAAAACGCCGGGTGCGAGCATTATTTACAAGAAAAACTATGCGGCGGCAGGGATCAGCTACGATGTTGCAGTGCAGTATGCCAAGGCCCCTAAGGAAAACATTGTGACCGGTGCTTCCGAAGAAAACGTAAGCATTACGGGTTTGGATCTTCACGGCAATTTGCTTTGCACCGGAATCGATGTGTTGCGGCCCGATGGTGTCCGGGCTGAGATCCGGACTACGGATCTTGGCGGAAGAATGACGGAATATCGCGCGTTCGGCGACGGACGTGTCGCGCTCAAAAGGGAGTGGACCGCTCCAGCGTTGAAAACCACGGCCGCAGTCGAAGTCCCGGATGCCTCGTCGCAAACGGGTTACCGGGTTTTGGGCGAAACCTATGAAATTCGTAAGATCGTTTCGCGGACTAGGGCTTCGCTTGAGGTCATCGTCAAAGACAAAAGAATTGTACGCTTTGATGACTTGGCGGACGCTGGCATTGCCCAGATGAAAGTTACGCAAAACCTGACATCGAGATTAACCCCTCCGGTGCGTATCGAGACACGAAATGAACTTCGCAAATATGGTGCCGATTATCTCTTGGCCAAAGTGAATGTCGATTATTTTGTCAGCGGTGTCAAAACTCAGCAGGAAATATGGGAGTACAACAGCCAGACAGGACAGGTTCAGTCAAACCAGAAGTTGCGTTTTGTGAAAGACGCAAATATGGGGTCCTCTCTTGTGACCCTTCATGAAACGCCGGTTTTCGGAGGGCAGAGCTTATTCCATGTGTTGGCATCCCATACGCCCTCATCCGGGCAGCAGCAAATCATGCTGGAAGGCGAGTTGACGGATGTGACCGTGTCCAGTTCGGAAATCATGAAAACCAAATTTATAAAATTGATTCGCGGGAAATTGCCGAACGGTCAAATCGTCGAAGTCCGGATTCTGAATGATCGTGTTGAAATCTACAACGAACCGATGCCGCCCGTGATCCGCCCAATCGAGGATCAAACAGTTCGTGAAGGAATGGAAATCCGGGTTCCGATTCACGCCCAGGCCATTCCGCCCGAACTGGGCCTGAGATATAGCGCTTTTCTGGTGAACGACCTGACGGGACAAGAGATGGTTTTACCGGCATGGATGACGCTTGCCGAGGTATCGATCGACGGTGTGACCGAGCTTGTTTTTTCGCCGGAGTATTCTTGTGCCGGTGATTATCACGTCCGTGTAAAAGTCAGCAATCAAAACGGCGAGGCTAAAGCCGATTTCCGATTGGAAGTCGAAAATGTCGCGTTACCGCCGGAAATGGATGCCGTCACAGATCAACAAATGAATGAAGGGGGAACGCTGAATATCCCGATTCGGGCGCATTCGAATGACCCGGATGCGGGTGTGTTGTCGCTGGAAGTTATCATGGTGGACGAATCCGGAAATGAAGCCGCGATTCCCGATTGGTTCCAAAGCATGCATACAACCGGACAAGAAATTTTGGTCTTGATCGCAAAGCCCGGTTATGACGTTGCGGGTACTTATCATCTGTGTGCAAAGGCAAGCGATAAAGCGGGCGAAGTGAAAATTGATTTTCAATTGACGGTTGAGAATGTGATGTTGCCGCCGGTGATCGAACCGGTATCGGATCAAGAGTTGAAGGAAGGTGAGGAATTGCGTGTCGGATTGCATGTTCAATCGCCGGATCCGGATCACGGAGACCTGACCTTGTCGGCTTTTTTGCTGGA
>JAQTOZ010000239.1 GCA_028713205.1 Candidatus Omnitrophota bacterium | reverse complement strand
TGTGAATTCGGAAGTGCGGGAACGCGACATCGATCAGAAACTCGGTTTGATGATGCCGGAAATTCAAAGAACGGCCGACGAATTGACCGGTATCCGCAAGAAAGCGATGACCCAGTTGGGTAAAGCGGTCGAGGATGAACTAAAAGATCTTGCCATACGCCACGCCAAGTTCGAATGCCTTCACGAGAAAACGGAATTCGGACCGTGGGGACGGGACCGTATCGAATTTATGTTGAGTCCCAATGCCGGTGAACCGATGCGTCCTTTGATCCAAATCGCCTCAGGCGGGGAAGCCTCTAGAATCATGCTGGCCATCAAAAGAACTCTGGCACGTGCCGATATGGTGCCGACGCTTATTTTTGACGAAATCGATGCCAATATCGGCGGCCGATTGGGCGAGAAAGTCGGCCGCAAAGTCAAAGATATTGCGTCCGAGCGACAAGTTGTTTTGATCACGCACTTGCCCCAAATCGCATCTTTTGCTGATAACCATATCAAGGTCTTGAAGAAAGTCGAACGGCAAAAGACCTATGTCACCTATCAAAATCTCAAAGGGGACGAACGCATTCAAGAGTTGGCACAAATGATGAGCGGGGACCGTGAATCCAGCATATCCCTGGAACATGCCCGCGAAATGATCAAAACCGCAGTCGAATAAGTTTCTGAATCTCCTGAAATATTCGAATCCCATCTTAAGAAATTCACAATTATTCCGTTAATATCTATGTCAACGGGGACTATTTGAAACCATGGCGGGGAGGAGCTTTGTATGATCAATCAAATGGTACTATCGACGGAAATCGAGTGGATCGGGTACGAACCTAAAACAGCGATGCTGCAAGTAGAATTCATCGAAGGCAGTATTTATCAATATGATCACGTACCGAAGCAAGTGTATGAGGCATTCCTCGAAGCGCCTTCCCATGGAGAGTATTTCGAAAGTAATATCAAGCGCAAGTTTATCTATCGCAAGATTCGTTGACAGAGATTCATGAATTTCCGTTTGATCACAATTGTACCGTCGTTGCCTAGGTTATCCTTTTAAGCTACAATACAAGGCATGATGATCAATTCATGCCTTGAGCACTCCTCAAAAAGTTCGTCCATACGGCATACGGTTCGTGTCGGTATCCTATCGTTGGGGTGTCCGAAGACCTTGGTTGATAGCGAGACCATTCTGGGCAAGTTAGCCTCCCGCCACTATCGTTTTGCGCCATCCGTCACGGATTGTGATGTTGCATTGATCAATACCTGCGCCTTTATCCAGGAGGCCAAAGAAGAATCCATTGAACGTATCCTAGAGCTGATTGAGCTGAAAAAGGAAGGTCGCATCAAAATTTTAATCGTGATGGGCTGCTTGGTGCAGCGTTACGTCAACGAACTGCGCAAAGAGCTTGCGGAAGTGGACGGTTTCATCGGATCCGGTGATTATGAACATTTTGACCGTCTTGTCCGCAAGGCCTTGCAGGGAGATAAAGTCGTATCGGTCAAAACGCCGGGTTACATCCCCGGCAAAGGGGAAAAACGCATCGCGTTGACTCCGCGGCATTACCGTTATCTTAAAATTTCGGAGGGGTGCAATCATCGTTGCGCCTTTTGCACCATCCCTTCATTCCGAGGGAAGCACCGTTCCCGGCCGATGAAAGATATCATCGAAGAGACAAGGCAGTTGATTTGGGAAGGTGCCAAGGAGATTGTCCTCACAGGTCAAGACACCACTCATTACGGCCGGGATACTCAAGGGCGTTTTCTTTTACCCGAATTGTTGAGAAACCTGGATCAATTAGAGGGCATCGAATGGCTCCGGCTGCTTTACACGTACCCGACATGCTTAAAAAACGATCTGATGGAGACCCTTCAACAGTCAAACCATATTTGTCATTACCTGGATGTCCCGCTTCAACACATCAGCGATCCCATTTTGAAATCAATGCAGCGCGGGGTAACCAAAGAGAAGATTATCGAGCTCATCACAAGGTCCCGGAAAACAATCCCGGATCTTGCCATCCGGACGACATTGATCGTAGGCTATCCCGGTGAGACTGATAAACAATTCGACGAACTCATGGATTTTATGAAGGTCATGCGCTTCGAACGGCTAGGGATCTTTACTTATTCCCAGGAAGAAGGGACCGCTGCCGCTAAGATGAAAAACCAAATTCCGGACAGGATCAAAAAAGAACGGTTTGAACGTGCCATGCTTTTGCAACAGGAGATATCGGAAAAAAACAACCGGCTCTGGGTGGGCAAAACCCTGAAAACACTCATCGACGAACGCGATGAAAAAGATCCGCATAAGTGGCTCGGACGTTCCTATATGGACGCGCCCGAAGTCGACGGTACGGTCTGGGTTCATTCCCCGACAGCGCTTAAAATCGGCCATTTTTATAACATAAGAATCAGGAGAACGGAAGCTTATGATCTCATGGGCGAAATCCAACTTTAAACGCATGATCCCCAACGGCCTTAGCATCTTCCGGGGTGTCTTGGGCATTCTATTGCCTTTTTTGATCTTGCACGGTCATGCGAGAGCGATATGGTTTGCGTTCGGAATTTTTATCGTGGGGGTCGTCACGGATTATCTCGATGGTTTTCTCGCGCGACGTTATGGAATCGTTTCGGGTTTCGGTAAGTTTGTCGATCCCTTCATGGACAAAATATTGATTTTGGCGCCCCTCTGCGCTTTTGCCAAAATAGGTTTTTATTCGATGTGGTGGGTTGTCCCCGTTATTGTCAGGGAAATCCTCGTGACTTATTTCAGGGTCGGCTGGTTGTTGGAAGGCAGGGCGATCGGTGCCGAAAATCTGGGAAAATTAAAACTGGGCATGCAAGTATCGACTGTGGCCTTTGCCTTTTTTTATCAATTCGGGTTGATGTACGCGGCATCCGAAGGGACTCTGTCGATCCTTTCGAGCTTGATGATGTTCACCTTAATTATTTCCGCGATGTTAACGATTGTATCGGGATTGGCCCTTTGTATTAATAACAGGGTGCTCTTTCAATCACAGGCATTTTCCAAGTACCTTGCTTCTTTGGGGGTGGGCTTATTCCCCTGGGCTCCAGGCACTTGGGGAAGTCTTATCGGTTTGCTGCTTGCCTTTATGACGCATTGGAATACTATTTTGTATTTTGCGGTATTCGCGACACTTGTAATAACCGGCGCCTATGCCATTCGCCGCCTTTCGTTCGAAAAACACGAGGACCCGAGATATGTCGTGATCGATGAGGCGTGCGGGATGATGATGACGTTAGCGTTGGCCTCGGTCAACTGGGAAACTTATTTATTGGGATTCGTCCTATTCCGTATTTTTGATGTCGTCAAACCTTTTCCTATCCGCCATGTTGAAAAGCTCCCCGGATGGTGGGGAATACTCATGGACGATTTGTGTGCCGCCTTTTACGCCAGGATCATTCTATATGTCGCGGTGGTGTGTTTATGAGCGGGCGTTCTGCGAAATCAAAAACACGGCATGTTTGGAAGCGAAATATGATTACGGCCGAAATCATCACGATCGGTTCCGAGCTTCTCAAGGGAAGTACGTTGAACACCAATGCGCAGTTTTTGAGCCGCGAGTTGACACAACTCGGCTTCTCGGTCAATCTGCAAATTTCCTGTGATGATCAAATTTACGCCATCGCAACGCATTTGGGCCAGGCCTTATTACGATCGGATGTCATCATCGTAACGGGGGGCTTAGGGCCTACGCCCGACGATGTTACGCGCGACGCCCTTGCGCAGTATTTCAAAGTGCCTTTGTTGTTTTCAAAATCGCAATATGGCCAGATCAAAAAACTGTATGGCCGGCATCTCTTGAAGGTTCCCGCACTGGTACGCAAAGAGGCGATGTACCCTGAAAATGCCATTCCTCTGATCAACCGGTTCGGGATTGCGCTTGGCTTTTATATTCCGCTGCGACAGAAAATCTTGATTGCCTTACCGGGCGTCCCGAGAGAGCTTGAATCGATGATGCTCACACTGATCAAACCTCTGTTGAAGCGATTTTTTCCGGATCTGGAAACAAAGCCGAAAATCGTTGCCCGGACCGTCGGCGTCTCCGAGCCCGAAGTCATGAGAAAATTGGGGAAATCCTTCTTCAAGGACAATTTTGAATTCGGAATTTATCCGGAGACAGGAGAAGTCGCTCTGCGTATTTACGCCGATCATCAATCGATTATTGATCGATTGAGCCGACACATTCGCAAGAAACTGCGCGATTCTCTGTATGCGTTGGAAGAAATCTCGTTGTCCGCGGCGGTAGGGAAATTACTTCAAAGCCGTAACAGAACGCTGGCGGTCGCCGAGAGTTGCACGGGCGGGCTCCTGTCGTCCGAGATTACCAGAATTGCCGGCGCGAGCCGGTATTTCAAGGCGGGCTCACAGCCTATCGCAATGAAATCAAGGTGGCTCTCGGAATTTCTAAAACGACATTGTCGAAGCAAGGCGCTGTTTGCGAGGAGGTCGCGAAGGGACTGGCCACCCATATTCGCAAGCGGATGAATACAGATTAC
>JAQTOZ010000238.1 GCA_028713205.1 Candidatus Omnitrophota bacterium | reverse complement strand
CATTGAAGGGACGCATCCTCCCCAAACGGAATCGCCGGGAGCGCGTTCTGAAGTGCGCACAACAGTTGATCCAAATACTCCGGAGGAGGATTTCGCGCGAAGGTTTCTGGAAACCTATCCGGATAAGCCGCAATTGCGGGACGACCATGCGACTCAAGCCGATTGGCTGTATCGAAGACTTTATGATGCGCTGGCGGGATTGTTTGGTGTTGATATCGCGAGCGAACCGGATCGTTTGCGCGAAGGCGAACGGCTCCTGCATGTCTTGTATGCTCAGTCCAATCACGATGATCTCGTTCAGAAGGCTATCCGACAACTGGCATCTTATACGTTTGTCGCAAGCGGCGTGCATCGGTATACCCCGATTGGATTGGCTATCCGCAATGGTTTCCTGGGGCAAAGTCTGTTGAAAGACGACGGTATTGACGAAATGATTGCCGACACTCCCGAATTTTCATATTTGCGTGATTTGCATCCGTTGTATGCCCGGCCGGAAGTTTACCCTGTCAAAAAACCTGCTTTTTTTCCGGTCCTTAAACTCAAGCAGCCCATTGCGAAGAAAAAATACTATCGTGTGCTCGATATCGGATCGGCCCCCAAACAAGAAGGCTCGCCGCCGCTCAACGCCTTGAAAGCTATGCTGGACAAAAATCATTTCTTTGAAGGCGTGCAATTTGAAGTGATGGGGACCGACGTTTTTTATCCGCTTTTCAGGGAAGAAAGCGGTCAGGTAACGGTCCTGCAGGCCGGTGGTTTGTATCATAAACTCAACGGAATCCGTTATTACAATCCGCTTGTCGCTTCGGCCGGCGGACAGTGTATTGCCGATGTGATGAGTGATGATTTTGACCCGCGGCAAATGGGCGAACAGGCGGAAGGCATCGATTTCCTGATCGTGTCTTTCGTATTGCATCATCTGGTCAAAGAGACCGGAGAGCATTACGGAGAATTTCCCATTGCGGATGTTCCGCTGATGAAAGAAGACGGGACGCCGTTTCAAAATAAATACCTGATGGCCGAATCGCAGACTGCGGCCATCACGCGCATGTTGAATTCCCTTGCCGACGGCGGAGTGCTGTTTCTGAATTTTATGCCGCCCTATCGCGCAACGCCCGAATTAAAAGCGCAGGACATGCTATATCGCCGGATGTGGCTTCAGCATTATCGCGATAAATCCAACTCTGACGTTTTTCTCGTGATCCAACGGACCGGAGATCAATTCGTCATTTATGAGCAAGGTGTTTCATGCCGTCCGGGGGGTGAACGCTACGAATCCGAATCCTTTTTACTGCAAGGCGGGGAACCCGTTTTTACCACCACAAAAATTGGGGATGTGTATCGAGGCGCGGAACCGGGTACGGACATCTATGAAAGAATAGCCCATTTGTTCAGACGCGCGGATATGGTGGTTTACCGGTATCAGGGAATCAATCAATCACGGTGGGGAAGTATGCTGGCCGCCGCTGAACGCGTGTCCGCGGAAGCGGATTTGCCGGAGATTCTGAATTATTATATGCGTTATGTGCCGGATGAAGAGCCGCTCAAGAAGAAAATCTTACGGGATGCCCACGTTCTCCATCAGGATCTCATGTCTCGGTGGGTCGGGACCCGGTCGGAATCAAGGAAATTTCCGTCAGGGTTCGACCGGCAAGCGGATGATTTCTGCAAACGTTTTGCGCACGCTTATCCGGACAAACCTCCATTGAAAGAAGAACAGCCGCACCCCGAATATGGGGTTTACCGCCAGGTTTACGATGCCGTTGCCGGTCTGTTCGGTGTGGATTATCCGAAAAGCGGGGAACGATTGTCTGAAGGATTGAAACTGCTACGGTTCCTTTACCGGCAAGAAAACCGGGAGGAATTGCTTTCGATCGCCATTCGGCATTTGGAAAATTATACTTTTTTGGCCAGCGGCGCTCATCGCTATGCCGGCATCGGTTTGGCGGTTCGTAATCATTTGAAAGGACAAAACCTTTTTGACGACACGAGTCTTGACGATGTGATCCTGCGGAACCCCGCATTCGGCTATCTGCGTCGAACGCATCCTTTTTATGCAACGCCGCAGAACGGTGTCAAAAAGCCTGCCCATCTGCCGCAATTGCATTTAATGCCCATGCCGCGGAAAAAGGCCTACCGGGTTTTGGATATCGGTTCGGCACCGAAGCATCAAGGGTCTCCGCCCTTGAATGCGCTCAAAGATTTTCTCGATGACTTGGCCCTGCGCGATCCGGCGTTCCGCGGTGTTACGTTTGAGGTCATGGGCACGGATGTTTTTTATCCTGTTTTCAGGAAAAGCGGCGAACGTGTTACTGTGAGACGTAAAAAGACGCAAAGCACAATCAATGGAATCCGGTATTTCAATCCGTTGGTTGCCGAGACGGACGGGAAACATGTAGCGGATGTCATGAGCGATGATTTTGATCCCAGCCGCTTGGGAGATCATGCGGAAGGCATTGACTTTGCTATCGTCTCGATGACATTCCAGCATTTGGTGAAAGACAAGGGCGAACAGTACGGCCGGTTTCCCATGGCGACCGTTCCGTTGCGTTGGGAGACGGGGGACCCGTTTGCGAAGGCTTTTTATATGGCCAAATCCCAACAACGTGCGATGACGCATCTCCTAAAAGGGCTCAATGACGGCGGTGTGCTGTTTCTCAACTTTAAGACCTATTACAAACCCACTCAGGAATTGGAAGAGCAACCGGAGCTTCTTGCAAAGTTCAAACGCGAAGAGCGGCACAATTCCGGGACTTTTCTCGTGATTCAACGGGCCGGCAATGAATTTATTGTTCATCATCAGGTTGTTCAACTTCATCCTAAAAATGAGCTTTTCAATTCGGAACGATATCTCCTTCGCGGTGCCGAATCCGAATACACACTGAAAAAACTAACCGACTTGCATCCGAATCTGGACGCAAACGCCCGCGAGGCAGTGAAGACCCTTTACCGCCGCGCGGATCTTTTAGTCGAATGGTATCAAGGCCTCAATCAAAATCGCTGGACGGCCATGACCCGCGGCGCGGAGGCAATGGAAAAACGAGGGGCGACCATCCCGAAAATATTGAAGGCTTACATGTCTTTTGTGCCCGATGCGGAACCGGTCAAAGCTGAGATTCTGCGTGACGCGGAGATATTGCACAGCCAGTTACGGGAAATTCAGGCGGCAGCGCGGTCCGAAGTTCGAGGAACCGTCCGCGGGCAAGCCGCTCATTTCTGGTTTGGTGCCGATGCGAATCCGGTGATACGCATGGATCTGGAAGTTTTGACGGAGACCGGGTTCGGGGATCAATCGGAACAGGTGGCCGGCGAGTTGGAATCCTCATTGATGGAAGCCTGTGCGATGCTGGATGCGGAGGAACAAAGATTGTTGTTTGAGTTTCAGAAACAGAACAGAATTCAAACGCAACATGGGGAATGGATTGAACTCCCGCTTCCGATTCGTGTCGAAGAAGGTATCTCCGAAGAAGCGTTGGTCACACCCCACGAAATCATTCTGAATGCCAATTTGTTGCGCGGGCCTCCGGAACATCGCCGTGTTCTGACTCTGGCGCTTTGGCATGGCTTAAGACGCAGCGTGTTGCGTTATTCGCCGGATTATCAGGCTCACGAATCGGCGATGATTCAGCGGACATTGCAATTTGTTTCCGATCATCCTGACTTTGCCGCTGCCTTTTCGACATGGGCGGGTACCCGGCGCACCGGAACATTTTTCGGAAGTGATTGGGGTGTGCTTCTGGCTCAGGCAACTGTCCTCAGTCAGCTTGATCCATTTTGGCAAAATTTGCCTCTAACAGTCTATCAAGATCTTTATCGCCGCTTGTCTCAAGCTCAAGCCAGCGGCGTTTCCCAAGCCGATCGGATCGGGATAATGACAAGCCTCGTCACATTACCAGACGGCGTGCCTGCGGTCGGTCAAATATTTATCGAGAATTATTCGAGTCAAGAGCAGACGCAATCCCATATTTATTTCATTCAGACATTGCCGAATGGTTTGAAGAAAGTGGTCCGGATCAGCCCCGCGAATACGAAGGATTGGCTGGCGACCGACGATACCTCGCGAAGTTTGAGGGACGAAAATTTAAGGGTAGATATCGTGCGCAATACCGACCGGATTGCCTCGGATGTTGTCGCGGAACGCGAACTTTATGCGAAATACCCGCAGTTGCTGGAAGCAATCAATGCTGTGAACGGTGATTCTGCGGAAGGACGGCGCCATGCCATCAGCCGGTTTCAAGAATGGGCCGAGGCCGATGATGAAGCGACGCGCGATTTGCGTTCTGCCAGCCAGCGTATCCTTTTTGGATTGTCCCTGACCGATCGAGACCATGATGAGAGGGTTCGACTCAACCGTTACGTCTTTGACCGCGTGACCGAAAGACCCGACGCCTTTCCTCCGGCCACGTTCAATTATTCTGCGTTTGATTCGACGGGATATGCGGTCCGGATCCCGTTCCACAAGCTTCCGCATCAAGTAAGTATTTTTTGGAGAGTTAACGGAAATCCTGTGGAACATAGTGA
>JAQTOZ010000237.1 GCA_028713205.1 Candidatus Omnitrophota bacterium | reverse complement strand
CACGCTTCGGGACTCAAGGTTTCGAAAGCAGTGGTTATCAATATCCGCGATCCACTGGCATCGATCAAACGTCCGGCCGCGATCATTTTGAGCACATCCGCTTCAACCACCGGTTGCACACCTCCCAGCGGTGTGTCCGGATGCGGGAGAAACGGACCGAAGCTGTACATCTCCGCATGTAGCTCGCGCGCCAAATAAAGATCATCCACCCGGTCCTCGAGCGTTTGCCCCGGTAACCCGATGAGTCCGCCGGTCATCACCAAGAATCCCATTTCATATGCCGCGCGAATATGATCAAGCCGTGTCTCAAGGGAATCGCCGGAATGAAGTTTTTGATAAAGGGCCCGGTTCGAGGTCTCAAAACGCATCAGAACACCGCGTGCCCCGGCTTCATAAAGTTCCGCGAGCCCCTCAATTCCGATTTCACCAAAGCTCACGCAAATCAACGCCGGGGCTTTGGCTTTTATCGTTCGAATCACCTGCGAAAGTTCATCGATGCGATAAGCGCCGTCCTCACCGCTTTGCAGGACAAGCGCTTTAAAGCCGTATTGACGGACCGCCTCACAGGCCGACTCGACGATCTCATCCACGGACATGCGATAACGTTGGATCGATGCATTGTGAAGCGAGATGCCGCAATAATGACAACGGCTGCGGCAATAATTGGAGATTTCGAGGATGCCGTGAACGCAGCATGAATTTTTGAGATATTTTTGCCGGATAAAATTGGCGGTTTTAAAAAGAAGCTCCTCATGCCGGGCATCTTCAAACCGAAGTAAATAGAGCAAATCCTCTTTCGCCGGTGCGATGCCCTCCATCGCCTGATCGAGGATCATGCCGAATCGGCGTTCCAGACCGGATTTTTCAAAATCCAAACGGGACAACCGGACATCCACTTCCTGCAATTCGAAAAACGTCTCTTTCCATACCGCAAGAATTTCTTCAGCCTCGGTGACGCCGATCCTTTCGATCACATAACCGCCCTGCGCATAGATATAATCCCCGATGCGAAGTTCGTCGATTTCGTTATGCGCTTTTTTGAGTTCGCCGAAATAATCGACGACAACCGTTTTGCCCTGGATCTCACGAACTTTTCCCGGTATGGCGTAGCACATAAATCATGACTCGCAATCAAAGGACAAAAGTCTCAATTCCCGGGTCGGACTCTTTTGAATATGGAGCACGGCGCCTTCCAGCGGCGTCCCGCGGCTGTGCGATTCAAAAAAGTAACGCAGGATATCCTCGTTGATTTCCGTAAAATCGCCCATCGTTAAATGCACTTGGGTGATTTTCGTCACCTGATTGTCGCGCGCATGATTGAGGAGATCCTGGAACAAGTCCGTCACAACGTGCAATTCATGCATGTTCGCTTCACCTTGGTTTGGAATAGGCTTGCAGGACTGTCTGAATGATAGCCTCCGCGGACGCCTGCACCCTTTCGGAGAGACCTTCCCCCAACGCAACGGTTTGGGGTTGAATGCCGATAAAAACGACCTCGGCTTGCGTCCCGTCACTGATGATTTTTGTGATCACATTCATGGGGATTTCATGGGTACTCAGGGACGTTTCCGCAATCAAATCTTCAGGGATCACCTTGACCTCCCCCGGATATCCCCCGAAATCCGCCGCATCGATCACCGTCATACGGTCCGGCTTTAATCCGATCACTTCATCGATAATATTTTCGGGAGTCAAACCGGCGTCGATGATCTTCGCGGAGGAACCCTGCAAACGCGATGCGATATAAGGGCCGACGCCGTCATCACGGCGAAACGGATTCCCGGCCGTAAGGATCAAGCCTGAGCCGGAGGACGGCTTCAGGGCGTCCGAGACTTCAGCGGTTAACAAATTTGACATTCAGGAAGTGGGCCGAGCAGGAAATGCAGGGGTCATAAGCACGCACCAGCATTTCCAGGCGGAGCGTGATGGCCTCATCGCTTTGTTCCAGAATCTCCGGAACCATTTTCCGCATATCGTGCTCGATGTTGTTCAGATTTTGTCCCGTCGGAATAATGCAATTTGCGTTGACAATTTTTCCTTTTTCATCGACTTCGTAATCATGGAATAAAATGCCGCGCGGGACCTCGACCGCTCCGACACCTCTTCCCGCCCGCACCGGGATGGTCCCCTTTTCATTCAGGCCGACGATCACGGCTTCTTCTTGGCGTATC
Organism: Candidatus Omnitrophota bacterium; assembly: GCA_028713205.1. Taxonomy (GTDB): domain Bacteria; phylum Omnitrophota; class Omnitrophia; order Omnitrophales; family Aquincolibacteriaceae; genus JAQTOZ01. The sequence continues at coordinate 2,370 of JAQTOZ010000237.1, read as the reverse complement.
CCGGTTTCCTTAAACTCTTTGAGAATGCGTATCGCGTCTTCGAGGCAATGCACGCATTCGACCAGTTGCGCGGCCGTGTTCAGATAGGGATTTTTCACCTTCGGCTTCATCCCGATATGTTCGGCCACTTTTTGGGCTTTCGGATGGAGTTTGTCATAATTCAGATTAAACCGCGCCAGGGCCCCGACCATATAAGACTCACGGCTGGCCCGCGTATGTTTCGCCGAAGAATGTGGAACTATAAATTCATTGGTGACACCTTTATAGTTTTCCTTCTTGACTCTCAGGCCGTCCGTCGAGCCGATGTCGCCTTCGAGCAACGGATATTCATTCCCATCGTTGACCAAAGCGATATATTCGGTATCACGCTCGAATTCCGGGAATTTGAGCGTTGCCGCCAGGGCAATCGTCGGTTCCATGTCCGCCTGAAGTTTGAACAGGATCTCGAGAATCGCATCCAGGTCTTTTTCCTCCGGCAGTTTCGTAAATCCGCCCACAATGCTCGAAATCGGATGGACATGGCGGCCGACCAAAATGTCACAAATGTCATTGCACATTTTTTTCATGCGCAAGGCACGCCGCACCACCTCATTGTGCGAACTGATCAGCGGCACAAAACTTTTCACACCCAAAAGATCGGGGGCCACGAGAAGATAAATATGAAGAATATGGCTGTCCAGCTCCTCCATATGCAACAGCAACTTCCGTAATTCCTGCGTCTGCCGGGAGGGTTTAAAACCGATGGCATTTTCGGCGGCCTGAATGGAAGCCAGCGTGTGGCCGCAAGAACAAATCCCGCAAATCCTGCAGGTGATGTGCTGGGCCTCAAAGATCGAGCGCCCGCGGATCATGCCTTCAAAAAATCGCGGCGACTCGATGATGTCAAGCTCGCACTGTTCGAGCTTGCCGTCTTTGACATTGACGACAATATTCCCGTGTCCTTCGACGCGGGTCAAATACTCGACATTAACTCGTATGTTTCTTGCCATCGGGTTCCGTACCTTCCAGTTCTCTGGGCTTATTGTACATATTCATTTTATTTTCCACCCAATCGAGCGGAATTTTGTATTTCTCCAAAATATCTTTGGCGCCGTTGACCGCGGGATTGGAAACCATGCCCCGGCAGCCGTAACAGATATTGTTATGGTTAATGCACCAGGAATTGCATCCCGCCTTTGTCACAGGCCCCAGGCAGGTAATTTTTTTGTCGTACATGCATTCATTTTCGTTCAGCTTGCATTCGACACACACCGCATAATCCGGCACCTTGTACGGGATGCCCGCCAAAGCACATTTCAGGACCTTGACGAATTCCGGGAGATAGACCGGGCAGCCGTTCACAACGTAATCGACCGGGACCACCTGATGAACGGGACGTGTCGGAATGGTATCAAAATAATTTGCCTTATCGCCATAGACATACTTACGGATATCGCCGAGCTCGAAATTATTCTTCATGCCGTTGATACCGCCGATCGTCGCGCAGGACCCGTACGTGATCAGCACTTTCGCTTTTTTCCGGATCGCTTTGATCCTTTCCACATCATGCGTTGTCGTGATGCTGCCTTCGATCACGGCCACATCGTAATCGCCGCCCCGCTCCGACATCACCTCGCGGAATTCCACCAGCTCCACAGCCCCCAGGACATCCAGCAGCAGTTCCCCCATATTGGCGACCTGCAGCTGACAACCTTCGCAACAAGCAAAATCAAAAAAAGCAACGCGTGTTTTCGCCATAATCACAATGCCTCGATGGTATGTCGCACTTCGTCGTAAGAAAAAACGGGACCGTCCTGACAGCAGTACCGGTCGCCGATCTGGCAATGCCCGCATTTCCCGACGCCGCATTTCATGTGCCGTTCGAGTGAAAGAATAATCTGCCGATCCGGGATGTCTCTCTTCAAAAGCTCCTGAATCACGAATTTATACATAATCGGCGGACCGACCATAACCGCGTACGTTTTGTGCGGTTCGATATCGACATCCGGTATCAGCTTGGTGATCAAACCGACTTTCCCTTTCCAACCCGGACCGGCCCGGTCCACCGTCTGATCCAGATACACATTCGGCAAGTTGGCCCATTCTTCCAACTCATCCACAAACAGTCTCGTTTCAGGCGTTTTACAACCCAACAGTATCGAAACCTTCCCAAAGCGGTTTCGATTATCCAAAACAAACTTGATCAAGGCATGCAAGGGAATGTTCCCGCACCCCCCGCCGATCATCAGAAGATCCCGTTTTTCCAATATGTCCGCAGGGAATCCTCGGCCATAGGGACCTCGAATACCGACGACGGCACCGGCTTCCAACCCATGCAATGCCGCCGTGACCATTCCGGCCCTTCTGACCACAAGCTCAAACGCTGATTTC
>JAQTOZ010000032.1 GCA_028713205.1 Candidatus Omnitrophota bacterium | reverse complement strand
CAACTGCGCTTTGGCGACCGCGACAGATTTGGGTTTTATCGCCTATAAGGATTCGAAGGGGCGCTCTTATTATAAGGTCTATGCCGGAGGCGGCTTGGGCGCTCATTCGGTTTTGGGACAAGTGCTGGAGGAAGCGCTTGAGCCTGAGAAGGCCGGTTCGGTTGCCGAGGCCGTCAAACGGGTATTTGACCGGCACGGCGAGCGGCAAAACCGGTACCGGGCCCGGCTGAGATTTTTAGTGGAGAAAATAGGATTTACGAAGTTCCGTGAACTTTTCCGTGAAGAACTGAAGCAACTGAGCCGTGAAGGCCCGGTGGTTTTAAGAAAAGTTTTTTTTCCGCAACCCTCCCAGACAGAAAAACAACAAAACATTCCGCCGCGCGAAGATACGGATTTTGAGTTGTGGGAAAAATATAACCTTCAAAATCAGGCCCGGCCAAATGATGCGATCCTCGAAATCCGCCTGGATCTTGGAGACCTGCGCGCCGAACAGGCGCTAGCCCTCGCGGATTTATGCTCGGCCCATCCGGGAATCGAAATCCGGGCTTCACAATATCAGAATTTGCTTCTCTGTCATGTTCCTGCGAAAGATATTTATCCGATCTATGAACGACTAAAAGCCGTGAAGCTCGCACGTCCTTATGCGGCGACCGTGGCGGATGTGATCAGCTGCGCCGGGGCCACGACATGTACGCTGGGGATTTGCAATTCAAAAGGTGTTGCCCGTGAAATCAGCAGCCTGATCGAGCAAGAGGGACTTGATTTTGAAACCCTGCGCGACATCCGGATCAAAATCAGCGGATGTCCGAATTCGTGTTCGCAGCATCCTGTCGCAGTTTTGGGATTACAGGGGCTTGCCCGGCGCGTCGGTGAGAGAATGGTACCGTATTACCGTATCTTTGCCGGAGGGACGGTGGTTGAGGGACAGAGCAAACTGGCCGGAGAAATGGGGATGGCGCCCGCCAGAAATATCCCGCGCTTGGTGGTTGATTTTCTCAAGGAAGCCGAGAAGTCTTTGCCGGCTTATAGAGATTTTTACGAATTTATCGACAAACAGGGGGCCGCTTTGTTTGCCGGACTGACCGAAAAATATGCGCACGTTCCGGCCTATGAAGAGAATTCGAGCTTCTACAAAGACTGGGGCAAGACCGAAGATTTTTCCTTGGCCGAGACAACGCCGAATAAATGATTTTTGGGCGGAATTTGCCTCCGATTTTACTGTTTGACATATCCCGGTGGGAAAGCTTAGCCTATTTGAGAAAGAAATCGACGCCTCGTTCGAAGTATTTAGAGTGCAAAGAGATAACCCCTTCCACAAAGGTCGGAGTGCGAGATGAAACGGTTTGTGAGGAAACTTGCACGAGTGCTGGTGATTTTCATTGTGGGTTATGGATTTTTGGTTCCGACGCGTGTTCCTGCGGCGGGAATTGAATCACCCCAGGGAAATATTCAGCTCACGGATTCCCAACCTCCTGCACAACTGCCCGAACTCCGCCTCGAAGATTTAATCCAGGAAGCGCTCAAACGTAATCCGGATATGATTGCCGCCAAAGCCGAATGGCTGGCCGCGAAAAAACGTGTGCTTCAGGCGTGGGCATTGCCGGACCCCAAAGTCGGCATGGATGTCATGGGGGAAATGGTGGAGACGCGGGTCGGACCGGAGGAAAACCGCATGGTCGTCGCGCAGCAAATCCCTTTTCCGCTGAAACTGTGGGAGCGGCGAAAGGCCGCGAAGGAAGCCGCCAAGGTTGCCGAACAGCAATATTATGCGGTCAGGCGCGACATTCTTTGGCAGCTCAAGAGCGCTTACTATAAACTCTACCGGGTGGATGCGTCGACGGACGTTATCCGTGAGACGCATGAGCTCCTGAAGAAAACGGAAAAAGTGGCGGAGTCGCGTTATGCCAGCAAGTCGGCTGCGCAACGTGATGTGGCCAAGGCCCAGGCGGAGGTCTCGCTTTCCCTGGAGCAGATTTATATGCTGCAGCAAAACCGCGAATCGCTTGTGGCTAAAATCAATGCGCTTTTAGACCGGGACCCGCTCGGGGGGTTGGGCAAGACCGTCAAGCCCGAAAAACCGGAATTGAAAATGACGTTGATCGAGATCATCAATCTCGCGGTGAAACATCGCCCCGAAGTGAATGCCGGGTCGGCGCGCAAGGCCCAAAGCAGGCATGAGAAGACACTTGCCCAAATGGAAAATTTGCCCGACCTCGATATGGAATGGAGTTACACGTGGGTGAAAAACGGCACGACCGACGATCCGGACGACGGCAAAAACAGCTGGATGATTCCTTTGAGAATCAATGTCCCGCTCTGGCAAAACCGTATTATCCCCGCGATCCAGGAAGCCCAGAAAAAGGTGGAGGCGGCGGAAGCATCACTGGGCGCGGCGAAGAATTTGACTTTTTACGAAGTGAAGGACGCGTATGTCCGTTATCAGGCGGCCGCACAAATCGTGCTGCTTTATGAGACGGCGGTGATTCCGCAGGCGGAACTGGCGCTCCGTTCGGACCAATCCGGATACGAGTCGGGCTCGACCGATTTTCTGAATCTTCTGGACAGCGAGCGGGTTTTTCTCAATACGAAACTCAATTACGTCAAATTTTATGCCGAGGCGCTGAAAGGGACGGCTGATCTCGAGCGTGCGGCGGGCATCGACCTTACGGGAGGCACATCATGAAACGGTCGTCAAAAATTTTCGCCGGTGTTCTTGTGTTGGCCGTTGTTTTGAGCGGGATAGGCCTTCTAAAATATTCCGGAGTGTTGCCCGGCAAGATGTCCCCGAACCGGAACGTCGTCGGCGTTTATTATTGCCCGATGCATCCTTCGTATGTTTCGGCCCTTCCCGGGCATTGCCCGATTTGCAATATGACCCTTGTCAAACGTGCAAGCACATCTCAACCGGCCGCGGCCGTGCCTGCCGGCCCCAAGGGAACGACGCCGCCCAAGGCTTTTACAGTCGCCGAACTTCTCAAGATGAAACCGCAGGAAATTTGTCTTTTGCATAAATGTAAAAAAGGGCCGTGCATGATGGCGATGACCGAGGCGTTCGCGCGGCTCGGCAAATGTCCCCATTGCGGGGAGGACCTCGGGATTGTGATCAAAGATTTTATGCCTCAAGGATACGCGAATGTGCAACTTCCTCCGGACAAACAGCAATTGATCGGCGTCAAGACGGCGCCGGCCCAAAAAATGCCTCTTGTGAAAACGATTCGCGCCGCCGGAAGTATCGCTTATGACCCCTTGCTTTATCAGGCCGAGGAGGAATTCATCCAGGCCGTGAAGGCCCGCAAAAAGGCCGAAAGCGGAAGCATCGCGGAAATGGCGGAACAGGCTCTCGGTATGATGGATGCGGCCAGGACCAAACTCCGGTTGATGGGGCTCAGCGATGATTTAATCCGGGAACTTGAAACGCAGGGCAAACCCGACCAGTCGCTTCTGTATTCGAAGGCCGGCGGGACCGTCTGGCTTTATGCATCGATTTACGAGTATGAAATTCCGTATGTGAAAGCGGGCGACAAGGTCAATGTCGAAATTCCCGCGCTGCCCGGCAAAACGGTTGAGGGCACGGTGCGCTCGATCGATCCGGTGGTGGATCCATCGACCCGTACCGTGCGTATCCGGGCGGTACTTCAAAATCCGGAGGGTCTGTTGAAGCCCGAGATGTACGTGAATGTAACTCTCCGTGCGAATTTGGACGAAGGGATTGTCGTTCCGGATGAAGCCGTGTTCGCGACCGGCGATAAGAATCTTGTCTTTGTGACGAAACCGGACGGTCTCTTTGAACCGCGCGAAGTCGTGCTCGGGATCAAAACCGACGGGATGCAGGAAATCAAGTCGGGGATCGGTGACGGAGAGATGGTTGTGACCAGCGGCAATTTCTTGATCGATTCCGAGAGCCGGCTCAGGGCGGTCTTGGAAAGTGCGGGCACAAGCGGAGAAATGCATCAGCACGGATAAGTTTCCCCCCACCTTGATCCTCCCCCGCAAGGGGGGGAGGAAAGAGAGTGATGAATAACCCCGCAAGGAGGGAGGAAAGAGAGTGATGAATAACCCCGCAAGGAGGGAGGAAAGAGAGTGATGAATACTCTCGCGCAAGCGGGAGGAAAGAGAGTGATGGATGCTCTCGCGCAAGCGGGAGGAAAGGCGGCAGGGCAGTTCACTAAATCCCTCCCCCTTAATGGGGGAGGTTAGGTGGGGGTGCGGGTTTGTTTTTGCGGAAATGATCATGGAGATAAAAAAATTTTCAAGGACTCTGAGAAAAAACATGACAGATGCCGAACGATTATTGTGGCGGCATCTTCGCATGAATCAAATAGACGGTTGCAAATTTCGCCGTCAGTCCCCGATTGGAAAATATGTGGTCGATTTTGTTTGCTTTCCGAAAAAGCTTATTATCGAACTGGACGGTGGGCAACATAACGCCGAAAAGCAAAATGATCGGGTTAGAGACGCATGGTTGAAAGGTCAGGGGTTTCAAGTGTTGCGGTTCTGGAACCATGATGTTATGAGAAATTGCGAAGGAATATTACAGGAGATAGTGAAGCAATTGAGCGGCCCCCCACCTTGGTCCTCCCCCGCAAGGGGGGGAGGAAAGAGAGTGATGAATAACCCCGCAAGGGGGGAGGAAAGAGAGTGATGAATACTCTCGCGCAAGGGGGAGGAAAATGGCGGGAGTCGTACAGTCAATTCATCTCCCGCAAACGGGAAGTAAGAAAAAGGAATGTGGCCCATGGATCGTGAACCAGTAAAAGATGGCTTGATCGAGAAGGTTATTGAGTTTTCGGTCCGCAACAAGATTTTGATTTTCATTCTGACGGCGTTTGGCATTGCTGCCGCGATCTGGTCGATCAAAAATATTCCGTTGGACGCGATCCCGGATTTGTCCGATACGCAGGTGATTATTTACTCCCGCTGGGACCGCAGTCCGGACTTGATCGAAGATCAGGTCACTTATCCCATCGTTACAGCGATGCTCGGTGCCCCGCGTGTCAAAGCCATACGCGGTTTTTCCGATTTCGGCTATTCCTATGTCTATGTGATCTTCAACGACGGTACCGATCTTTATTGGGCCCGGAGCCGTACGCTGGAATATTTGAGCAAGATTACGCCGCGCCTGCCCGAAGGAGTGCAGACCGAATTGGGTCCCGATGCAACCGGTGTCGGCTGGGTTTTTCAATATGCCTTGGTCGATAAGTCGGGCAGACATGATTTACAGGAATTGCGCTCCTTCCAGGATTGGAACCTGCGATATCATCTTCAGAGTGTGCCCGGTGTGGCCGAGGTTGCCTCGCTCGGCGGTTTTGTCAAACAGTATCAAATTACCGTAGATCCCAACAAGCTTTTGGCTTATAACCTGCCGCTCTCCAAAGTGATTGACGCCATCCGTAGCGGCAATCAAGAGACCGGCGGCCGCCTTTTGGAGTTTTCGGGAGCGGAATATATGGTGAGGGGACGCGGGTACGCGAAATCCGCGGCGGATTTTGAACAAATTGCCGTCGGGGTTTCGAAGGACGGAACGCCGGTACTGGTCAAAAACCTGGCGACCGTTTCGATCGGCCCTGAGATACGGCGCGGTGTCGCGGATCTCGACGGACAAGGGGATGTCGTGACGGGAACGGTGGTGATGCGCTCCGGGGAAAATGCGCTCAACGTGATTCAAAGGGTCAAGACGCGGTTGGAAGAATTAAAACCGTCTTTTCCGCCAGGCGTCGAACTGGTGGTGACCTACGACCGTTCCGATTTGATCCGGCGTGCGATCGATACTTTGAAGCATCAGCTCACCGAGGAGATGATCATTGTCAGCTTTGTGATTTTGATTTTCCTTTGGCATTTTCCCTCCGCGATTGTCCCGATCGTGACCATCCCCATTTCGGTTTTGCTGTCGTTCATTCTTTTGCATCACATGCGTTTGACATCCAATATCATGTCGCTCGCGGGCATCGCGATTTCCATCGGCGTCCTGGTTGACGGCGCGATTGTGGAGGTGGAAAACGCCTATAAGCGATTGGAGGAATGGGTGCACGGAGGACGGAAAGGGGATTATCATGCCATCCGTCTTCAGGCGCTCAAAGAAGTCGGCCCGTCCGTTTTCTTTTCTCTGCTGGTGATTGCCGTGGCCTTTCTCCCGATCTTTACACTGGTGGACCAGGAAGGACGGCTTTTCAAACCGTTGGCGTGGTCCAAAAACCTGGTGATGGCGATTGCCGCGATTTTGGCGATCACTTTCGACCCGGCGCTGCGCATGCTCTTCACACGCATGGATCCGGTACGCTTGAAATGGGGATGGCTGTCCAAAATCGTCAACACGGTCGCCGTCGGCACTTATTATAAGGAAGACAAGCATCCAATCAGTAAAGCGCTTTTCCGGATTTATGAACCCGTGTGCCGGTTTGTGCTCAAACACCGCAAAACGACCATCGCTATCGCGCTTGTCTGCGTGTTCACCACAATCCCGGTTTATCTCAAATTGGGTTCCGAATTCATGCCGCCTTTGTGGGAAGGCAGCCTGCTCTATATGCCGACGACCCTGCCGGGCATTTCGGTGACCGAAGCGCAGAAACTTTTGCAAAAGCAGGACCGGATCCTGAAAAGTTTCCCCGAAGTCGAAAGGGTGTTCGGCAAATCGGGGCGCATGGAGAGCTCAACCGACCCGGCGCCATTTTCGATGATGGAAACCGTCGTGACCTTGAAACCGCAAAAAGAGTGGCGGATAAAACCGCGCTGGTATTCCAAATGGGTCCCGGAATGGTTCAAGTGGCCGCTGGAATGGATTTGGCCTGAGCATCTTACGCCGGAAGAGCTGACCAACGAGATGGACCAAAAACTCCAGATACCGGGGACCACCAATGCCTGGACGATGCCGATCAAGAACCGGATCGACATGCTCTCGACCGGTGTGCGCACGCCGGTGGGGATTAAAGTTCTCGGCGCGGATTTAAAAAAGATCGAGGAAATCGGCACGCATCTGGAAATGATTCTCCGGAAACTGCCGGGAACGCGAAGCATCTATGCCGAACGCACGGCGGGCGGTTACTTTTTGGATTTCGATCTTAAGCGCGAGGCGCTGGCCCGTTACGGTCTGTCCGTCGCGGATGTTCAAACGGTGATCCAGTCCGCCATCGGCGGTGAAAACGTGACCACAACGATTGAAGGCCGCGAACGGTATCCCGTGAATGTGCGCTATGCCCGTGAATTCCGTAACGACGTGGAGAAATTGAAACGCGTGCTTGTTGCCACGCCTGCCGGTGTGCAAATCCCGATGGCCGAGCTTGCGGATATCCGCACTGCCGCGGGGCCGTCCATGATCCGGAATGAAAACGGACTTCTGACCGGCTACGTGTATGTGGACGTCGTGGGGCGGGACATCGGAAACTACGTACGGGAGGCCAAAGAGACCGTGGTTCGCGAGCTCAAATTGCCGGAAGGTTATGCGCTCTTGTGGAGTGGACAGTATGAAAATATGTTGCGTGTCCGTGAACGGTTGAAGCTTGTGCTGCCGCTGACGATCTTTCTGATCTGTGTCTTGCTTTATCTGAATACAAAATCGTGGACAAAAACCGCGATCGTGCTACTGGCCGTGCCTTTTTCGCTTATCGGCGCCGTCTGGCTGCTTTGGATTTTGAATTATCACATCTCGATTGCCGTTTGGGTGGGGATGATTGCCCTCATGGGACTGGATGCCGAGACCGGTGTCTTTATGCTTCTCTTCCTGGATTTGTCTTATCATGATGCGGTCCGGAAAAACCGGATGCAAACGGAAACGGATTTGGAAGAAGCCGTTGTTCACGGTGCCGTCAAAAGAGTCCGGCCCAAGATGATGACCGTGATGGCCGCTTTCATGGGGCTATTGCCGATTATGTGGGCGACCGGCGCCGGTTCGGATGTCATGAAAAGAATTGCGGCCCCGATGATCGGCGGTCTTTTAACTTCCTTTATTTTGGAGCTTCTGGTTTACCCGGTTCTCTACGCCATGTGGAAGTCTCGAGGCCTTGTTCGCGCCCCAAAATGAGCGGCAAACCGGAGAAAAATTATTGCTTGATTCTCCGGCCTTGTCTTCGATATTATGAATAAATAAACTTTTCATGGAAGTTCCCCAGGCATTGAATCGTAAGGAGCCCCCTCACCGCCATGAATAAACATTCCGGGACGGTCGTCTAATTTTCACCGCAGGGGAAAGCCCATAACGGATTTTTAACGTCAATTAAGGTGAAAAATAAAGATAAGCGAGGAAGGAGAAAGAAGCTATGAAGAAAGTGATTTTTGTGTTGGTGTTGGTCAGCATTTTCGCCGCAACAGGGTGGTGTGAAATACCGGCGTCTCAGGAAAATCCTGTCGCAACGACGGAAACAGCACAACCGGTCCAGGTAGGCAATGCGATTTGCCCGGTCGAAGGTGGCCCCGTTTCCGGTTCGGATTTCGTTGAGTATCAAGGGAAACTTTACGGGCTTTGCTGTCCGATGTGCAAAGCCACATTTTTGGCAGATCCGGAAACTTATGTTGCCAAGCTCAAAGACCTTGAAGCGAAAGAACCCGTTTCAGCGGCGGTTTCAACGACCACGCAGCAGTAAAGTATTTTCAATCGACATACGGAAGAGATGGATAAAATATCTGTCTCTTCCGTATTTTTTTATGGGGGCCTGGTGAAATGAGGCCCAATCCGTATCCCACACTGGCGGTTGAGGGAAATTATTGGTAAACTGGATGCCTATTTTCCGGGATTGATACCATTGAGGAGGAACTCATGATGGATCGGAAGAGAAAAATGTCCAAACAATTGAAAAAAATCGGGACCTGCCTGTTCTCATTCGGGATTGTCGCGTTTCTCTTTTTGTCAAAAGTGTCCGCTGTTTTTGCCGCGGAAGGGACCGCCGTCCAGGCTTATGCCAAGGCGGTCGACCAAACCGAAAAAGGCATGTCTCTTTGGTGGATCATCAAGTCCGGCGGCTCATTAATGATTGTGTTGGCTTTGCTGTCCATGGCGATGGTGACACTGACGGTCTATTTGTTCATGCGGATCCGTATCGAACGGTTGGTCCCTCTGGATTTTGCCCATGATGCGATCGAAAAAATCCGCAAGAAGGAAGACGCCCCTTTGAGAAGCCAATGCCTGAAACAAGACAATATGATTTCGCCGGTGGTGATGGCCGGTCTCGGCCGGATCGAGAAAGGATTGGCGCCGATGGAGGACATTATCGGGTCCGCGGTTAAAAAACAGATGGCCTCTCTTTGGACCCCGCTGGGTTATCTCTCGGACATTGTCACGGTCGCGCCGATGGTCGGACTTTTGGGGACCGTGGTCGGCATGATTCAGGCTTTCAACACCATTGCGTTTCAAACGGCGGTGGTCAAACCGATTTTGCTGGCCGGCGGTGTTTCCAAGGCGATGATCACGACCGCGGCGGGACTGATGATCGCGATCCCGGCCATGGCATTTTACTCTTATTTCCGCCCCAAAATTACGGAGGTGACAAGCCGGCTTGAGCTTGTTGCGACGGAAATCGTGGAGGCCTTTTTGAAACGCGGCGCTTCCCAGGGAGACGGCGGGCGATATGATTAGCACCGAATTTTCGGAGCACCAAAACCCGCGCCCTTTTGTGCCGATGGCCCCGCTGATTGATATCGTTTTCATCACGCTCATCTTTTATATGACCTTGTCCATTTTTTACCAATTCGAAACGGAACTTTCGATCAGTGTCCCCAAATCGGAGCAGTCCCAGGAGGTGGTGCGCAGTCCCGGCGAAATCATTATCAATGTCGACCGCGACGGCAAGGTGATTGTCAATCAGCGGCACCTTCAATACGGGGAGTTGGGACGGATGCTCAAACAGATTTCCGTGCTGTACCCGAACCAGCCGGTCATTATCCGCGCGGACAAAAAGACCTATCACGAATATGTGGTGAAAGTTCTGGATGCCTGCGCGGCGGCGAATATTTGGAATATTTCGTTTTCCACCCTGAAAGATGAAAAAAAAGGAGCGGCCGAAACTCCGGTGATCTAGGATGAAAATCCTTTTGATGATGATCCTTTTTTGCGTGGGCTTGGGTTTTTTGACCCCGGTGACGGCCGAGCCCGTAACGAGCGGCACCCTGCCTGCTGCTTCCGCCGGTGTGGGCAATCCCCAGGAGCCGTCTGCGAACGCACTGTCCGAAATCACGGACAAGCTCGATTTTGCCAAGGGGTTGATGGCGCGCAACATGTATGAGATGGCCTTAAACGAATATCGGGCGCTCATTCAGAAATTTCCTGCCGATCCTCAAATTGCCAGGGCCTATTTCGGAGAGGCAGAGGCCTGTTTCTTCGCCGGCAACTATGCCGAGGCCCTCGGGCAGTATCAAGCGTTCCGGTTGCGTTTTCCTCGTGATTCGCAAATCGAAACCGTCCGGCAGCGCGAGGCCGAATGCCTTTATCGCTTGGGCCGCAAACAGGAAGCGGGGGTGGCGCTCGAAAACTTGTCCAAGAGTCCGGCCGGGGACGTTCAAAATATTGCCTGCTACTATCGCGCAAAAATCGCTTTCGAAGATAAACGATGGGCCGAGGCGGAGGCCCTTTTTAAAAAAATCGATTTGCCGACCCCGGACAATCCCTTCTGGGAGTTCGCGAACTACTACCTGGGCGAAATCACGTTGTCCAATCAGGCCTATGATCGCGCCATGGCCTATTTTCTGAAAGCCACGGAAACGCAAAAACCAGATCTCCAACAAGCCTCGCTGGCCGGCATGGGCAAGACCAGTTTTGCGCGGGGAGATTTCGCCAAGGCGCTGGAATATTTCAAAACGGCGTATCAGCTCAAGGTTGATCCGAAGACCTCGGAAGATGTGTTGTCGAATCTGCTGAAATCGGCTTACAACTTGCAGGACTACAAACAACTTCTGGAGATTTATCAAAAAGAGCAGGCCGCGTTGGTGACACCGCAGAAGTCCGCGGAGATACGCTTGATTGTTGCGGGGGCCTATGCTTTGACGAAAGACTATGCCAACGCCAATAAGGTTTTTGACGAGATCCTGCGCAATCCGAACCCGACCGATGAGCAAAAACAGCGGGCCGTCCTGGGCAAGGTCCAGAATCTCATCTTGTTGGGACATGCCGATGAGGCCCTGATCATTTTGAATGAAATTCCGCAGGAGAAATCCATGTTTAAGGACCAAGTGCTTTACTTGCTCGGGGAGGCGTCTATGCGGGAGGGGAAATCCGCGGATGCGCTCAAGGCATTTGATACCTTGATCCGGGATTTTCCGCAATCCAAGTACTATTTTGAGGCCTTCTTGATTCGCGGATACGTGAATCTCGATATGGAGAAGGTCAACGAGGCGCGGAAAATCTTTCATGACTTCGTCAAGAAGTTCCCGGATTATCCGGCGGCTTCGAAGGCCCTGGCCGATGCCATCACCCTGGACGTCAAAATGGAAGATTGGAAAAAGGGGATCGAGGATTCGCAGCTTTACCTCCAACATTATCCTGCCGGTGATTTGGCCCAAAAGATCCATTACCGTCTGGCATCGCTTTATTCGGAGTCCGGCGATTATGCCAAAGCCGATGCCGTTTATCAGGAACATGTGAAAAAATATGCAGGCTCGCCGGAGGCGGACATTTCCTTCTACATGGGGTACAATCAGCAACTTGCGGGAAAGTTTGCGGAGGCCGTGGCCCACTATCAGAAATTGGACCCGGCCGAGATTCCGGCCGAGCTCCATTTCTCGGCGCTCAAAAACAGCGCTTATTGTTACGTCCGCCTTGAGAAATTTGACGAGGCGGCCAAGCAATACCGGCAGATCATCGCCGGGAATCCCGCGAATGATTTGAAGCCCGAAGTCTATTTCTGGCTCGCGGATTATTATGTCAAGAAACAGGATGCCCCGTCCGTGAACGCGGTGCTTGAAAGTTTCAAACTCAAGCCGGAGGCCAAAGAACATGCGGCGGAGCTTGGATATTATCTGGGCGAAGGATTACGGATCGGCAAAGATTATCCCGGAGCGTTGCAGCATTACGAGGCCGTGATTCAACGGGGCGATGTGTTCAAGGCCAATGCGCTTTACAGCAAAGGACTTTGTTCTCTTGAGATGAGCGATTACGCGGCGGCCATCGCGGCGTTCGAAGGTGCCGTCAAGGCGGCCAAAGACGATCATGAGCTCGGGATCCGCGTGCGCATGGACCTGGCCGGCGCCTATGCCCGGAAAGGCGATATGCTGGAAGCCGCCAAGTCTTATTTTGCCGTGGCGATTCTTTATGATGATCCTGAAATTGTTCCCGAAGCGTTTTTTAAGGCCGGGGATGCCTTTGAAAAAGCCGGGAAAGCAAAGGAAGCCGCCCAGGCTTACCGTGAGCTCGTTGAGCGATATGGCAAGGACCCCCGCGCCGCGGAAGCCAAAATCCGGCTGGCGAAAATACCCCAGTGAGAAAAAATCGTCTGATCTTCTTTTCAGTCGGCATTTCCCTTTTTCTTCATCTCTCCTTTCTGGGTTCGACCCCTTACTGGTGGATCCCGGGGACGGCCGCCCAGCTTGAGAAAACCCGCAAGATGTTTGACGTCAAATCCATTCCTCTGGAAGTCCCGAGCCGGACACAGCGGCAAATCGTGGAAAGTTATAAGGAAAAAATAAAATTCGAGAAACCGGGTTCGGAGTCCAAGCAAATTATCGGACAATTTCTCAAAGATGCGGGGGCCGTGAAAAAACCCGAGACGGAAATGGCTTTTGAAAAACAAACAACATCCCCGGAGGAATTTGCGCGGCAGGCACCCAAACTCGAAGACCTCAGCGCATTGAAGCGGGATGTGAATGTCAAAAAGCGGACCGTCGTGGACAAGGATACGCCGACCGAAATCGATGTCGTCAGCCCCTGGGAGGAGTTTGAACGGAAAATGAAAGAGGCCGGTCAGGACCCGGGCGAAATTCTCGAGGAAATGGTGGCGTTTGTGCCGCAAGTCGTGATGACGGCGGAAGACGGCGGAGCGCTGCCGGGCGATTTCGCGGGATTTG
This sequence comes from Candidatus Omnitrophota bacterium, assembly GCA_028713205.1. GTDB lineage: Bacteria > Omnitrophota > Omnitrophia > Omnitrophales > Aquincolibacteriaceae > JAQTOZ01. The sequence continues at coordinate 6,378 of JAQTOZ010000032.1, read as the reverse complement.
GGCACGGCTCCCAATATGAATCGATTGACAGTGTTTTGCATGTGAGTTTGATGACGTATCGCGATGTGCGGGACGGTCAGGGTTATTTCCGGTTGTCCATTTATCCCGCACACGACATCGGTCATCTGGAAGTTGTTCCGAAGGAAGTGGTTTTTCTCGTCGATTCGTCTTTGAGCATCGGAAGGAAAAGGTTGCAGGCTTTTAAGGACGGGATCAAATACAGCCTGGAGCGTCTGAATCCGGGCGACCGCTTCAATATCGTCGCATTCAAGGAGGAAATCACGGCTTTATTCGATCAGCCGGTGACTGCCGATCCGGAGCGTGTCGCCAACGCGAACGCATTTTTGGAGGGGCTGCGCCCGAGTGAGCGCACGGACTTGTACAAAGCGTTCCTGGAAAATATGCGCAACCAGGCAACGATGCTTCCTTCCTATATGGTTCTGTTTAGTGACGGGCGCACCAATATCGGTGTGACGGCGCCGGAAAAAGTTATCGGCGAGATTACGCGTACGAACCACGGCGAGCGGCCGATCTTTTGCTTGAGCGGGGGCAAGCGCGTGAATCTGTTCCTTTTGGATTTTCTGGCCTATCAAAACAGGGGATGGTCGGAATATACGCGGGATGTTTCCCAGCTGGAAGAAAAAATCGCCGGCTTTTACCGGAAGATCCGCAATCCGATTTTATTGAATGTGCGTTTTCAAATCAGCGGGCTGGATTCCCAAGAAGTCTATCCCAAGCATTTGCCGGATTTTTACCGAGAAACGGAGTTTGTCCTTTTCGGGACCTTCCGTAGCGAGAACAAATTTTCCATGCGTATTCTGGGAGACATCAACGGCAGCACCAAAGAATTTATTTTTTCCTATGATCTTGCCAAGGCCGCCCAAGGCACCGAAGATATCGCCCGCCAATGGGCCTTCAATAAAATCTATCATTTGATCAGTCAGATCACCGCCGAAGGTTACAACGAAGGCGCCTTTCAGGAAATTCGCGAACTGAGCCGGAAATTCGGCATCCGCACACCATATAATTTATAGCCTTCAACAGGTTTTTCCGAAAGCCTGGGAGGCATAGAATTCCGTGCAAAATTTTCTAACATTTGCTAGCACGGCTATTCATCCCGGGAACCACGGTTGCATAACTCCTGTTCAAGTGCTAAAATTTCACGCTTTTGCAAATATGCAATAAAGTTGATACCTCTGAGAGTTACGATGATTCTCAGACGAGGAGAGTGGAATCTATGCAGCCCGATGCTTTTAGAAAACTGATAAGCATGGTCTTATGCATGATGCTCGTTTTTTTCAACTTTCCGCTCTCTGCTCCTCTTTACGCCGCTGATCCCCTCGAAAATTTGCCGAATAACAATCAACCTGAAGTTCCGGCACTCGGTTCCCAGAATGATCCTCCGCAGAACAATTTGTCGGGAGGTTCGGGCGATCCTGATAATCCTCTTTCGCCCGTGCAGCCGCAAGGGATGATGCTCATGGGGAGTTCGCCGGGAACCGTCACCGTATTGCCCGGCCGGCCGAATATCAAGTCCGTCGGTTACAATGCAAACGGAAGGACGCGTTATCCGGGCTATGTCCGTTTTATTCCGGTGGATAACAATACTTTCGGTTACGCCTATGATTTGGGCGCTGCGCCCGGGGCGACGGTCGATATCGTGATCGGGAAAACAGGCAGCGTGATGAATTTGTCCGGCGGTTATGAGATGCGCCTGAAACGTGAGAACAAAAATCCGGCCACCGGCGGTATCGCGGCCATCACGATTGTTTTCCGTGACAATACCGGCAAGGAATATTCCGAGCGCATTCAATTGTCCGCGGATTACCAGAACTACGCCTTCGATCTTAGCGGAAAAAACATCAATGCCGCGGCCATTTCCGAAATCATCCTTCGCCAGACCTACGAGGACATTGCCGTAGCGACTTATCAGGAAGACCGGCGCGGCCAGATTTTTGTGAATGTCGGCGGACTGGAAGTCCAGCACGGCATCGATGGAACGACCCTCGACACGGCGGCGTTGACCCAATTACCCCAGAGTACCGGTGTGAGTGCGCGCGGTTTTATCCGCGGGGCGCATACGGTTCCGGGGTACATCACCCTTTTGAATGAGGTCAACGGTACCCGGGGGTTCCGTTATGATGTCGGCGGGTCGGACGGGGCCGTGGTCCAGACCAATTTATGGCCGCCCACCGGGGGCGTGCTTGCCCTGGGCGCGACATTCGTCATGGCCATGAAAAACAGCGGCAACGGGGCCAAGGCCTTGCTGCGGTTTAAGGACATTGCCGGAAAAGTCAGGGAATTTGTTTTAAATTTGACCGATGCCTACCAGAATTTTGTCATGAATCTCGAGGACCCGCTCGATCCCGCGAACGGGTTCGATTACGGCCACATCACGCAAGTGGACATTGAAGTTACGCGCGCGCTTTCCCGGGCCCGCCGCGGACAAATCGATTTTTACATCCCGCGCTCGCAAGAAGATCCGTTTACCGATGTGGTGCCTGTCATTGATTCGATTCAGGTGACTTCCAGCGGCGCAGGTGTGGTGAATTTTGAGCTGGTCCCCGGGGCCGCGATTTATCATGTTCAGATCGCCAAAGACGCAAATTTTACCGATATCCTCCATGAAGGATATCCGCAAAATCCTCTGGAGCCCTTCCAGATCAATCAAAGCGGGACTTATTACGCGCGGGTGCGCGGTTCGAAAAATATCAATGTGACCGTCGGTCCCGTGACAAAATGGAAGTCCCAGTCTTTTTCGGCGGACGTGATTTACGACAAAAAACCGGTGGTGGATTCCGCCGCAACCAATGCCGGCGGTGTGACGGAAATCATGTATTCGCCGGTGCCGGGCGCGATCGTTTATCACGTGCAGGTCGCCACCGATGCGGCTTTCACGAATATCGTGCATGAAGGTTATCCCAGCGGGGCGTTCGAAAATGTGAATCTCGGCCAGGACAGTACCTATTATGTGCGCGTGCGCGGCTCCACCAGCACGGATTTGAATCTGGGTTACGTGAGCCAGTGGTCGGATGCTTTCGAATTTATCCGGGACATGACCAACCGCAATATCAATCCCGATTCGGGATTGGACAGCGCGGACATTACCAACCTACCGAACGGCCAGGCCGGAGCTCCCGGGGTGACTTCCGTCGGACCGGGAAGCGATGCCACGGATGCCGCACAGGCCACGGAGCGCGGTGTGATCGTGACTTACAATACGGGAACCGCAGGCTGGGCGGGCGGCGGGTTTAGTTATGATGATTTTACGACAACGCCGCAAGAAACCGGTAATCTTAGTGCGATGACACAACTGATATTCGGTATCCGCGGTGATGCGGATGCCGTCAAATTCGAAATTGTGGATGATACCGGCAAGTCCGATTATGTTTACCTCCGCAACATCAGTGCCGCCACGGAGAAATTCTGGTCGATCCCGACAGCCTTATTCCAGAACGTCGACTTGACCAAAGTCCGGCTCTTGTATTTTATCGTCGAAGGGACTCAAAAACAGGGGCAGCTGGTTATCAACCGCGTTCCGCAGGATCCCTTTACGCAAATTGTCCCGAACATTACTTCCGCGGGAGCGCTTGCCAGCGGTGCCGGGACCGTGGCGTTCGACGCCGTACCGGGGGCCGTGATTTATCAGGTCCAGGTCGCCAAGGACGCTAATTTTACCGATCTCGTTTATGAAGGTTATCCGACCGGCACGAGCGAGTCTTTCCGTGTCCGCGAAAGCATCACGTACCATGTCCGTGTCCGGGCGTCGAAGAATATCGATGTGGGAGTGGGGCCCGCCACGCAATGGGCCGTGAAGACTTTTGCGGCGGACGTGATTTATGATAAAAAACCCGTGATCAGTTCCGTTGCGACCAGTAACGAAACGGGCCTGACGACCGTGAATTATTCTGCGCTGACCGGTGCCGCCCTTTATCAGGTCCAGGTTTCCCGGAACGCGAATTTTACCGACGTCGCTTACGAAGGTGTTTTTGCCGGAACGGCACCCAGCTTTTATTTGCAGGAAAACGGCAGCTATTACGCCCGCGTGCGCGCTTCGGCGAGTACGGACTTTAGTGCGGATGCGTTTAGCCAATGGGCGGACACTTATCCGTTTACGCGGAATGTCGACAGCCGCAATTTGCATCCCGATGCGAATTTGGACGGCTACGACATTTCGAATTTTCCCAATGGGGAGGTCGGACCGCTCGGCGTGACTTCGGTAGCGCCCGCCAGCGGGGCAACCAGTTCCGCGACGGTCACACGGCGCGGCGTCAAAATCGATTACAATACCAATTCGGCCGGTTGGGCAGGCGGCGGCTTTACCTACGACGATTTCGGTACACCGGCCTATGAATCCGGCAATTTGAGCTCATTGACCCATCTGGTGTTCGGCATCAAAGGCAATGCGTCCAAAGTGAAGTTTGAAATCATCGACAAGACCGGTCAATCCTCGTTCGTTTATCTGTGGGATATCCGTGCGGATGCGGAACAGTTCTGGTCGATCCCGACCAGCTTGTTTAGCGGGATCGATTTGGCGCATGTCCGTCTGATGTATTTTGTGGTCGAAGGTCAGCAGCTGCAAGGCCAGCTTTTTATCAACAACATCACGCAGGCGACCGAGATCTCGCCGGACCCTGCCCTTACGGAAACCCATATTACCAACTTGCCCGACGGCCAGGCTGGGGCGCCCGGCGTGACTTCCGTCGGACCCGGCGGTGATGCCACCGATGCCGCCGTGGCAACGGAACGCGGCGTGAAGGTCACGTACAATACCGGTACCGCGGGATGGGCGGGCGGCGGTTTCAGCTATGATAATTTTTCAACGACACCGTTTGAGTCCGGAAATATCAGCAGCTTGACCAATCTCGTGTTCGGGATCAAAGGCAATGCGAGTTCGGTCAAATTTGAGCTTTCCGATGATCAGGGGCATTCCGCCCATGTGTATCTGAATAATATCAGTTCAACCACGGAAAAATTCTGGTCGATTCCGACTTCGCTTTTTGCGGGTGTTGATTTGACTCATTTGCGGTTGATGTATTTCATCGTCGAAGGCACGAACCAGCAGGGAGAGTTGTTCATTAATCGTATGCCGCCCACCGAGGCCATCAATCCCGATCCCAGTTTGAATGCTTATAACATTACCTTGCTTCCGAACGGCCAAGCCGGAGCGCCGGGTGTAACGTCGGTAGGTCCCGGCGGGGGAGCGACGGATTCGGCGCAGGCGACAGACCGCGGCGTGATCGTGACTTACAACACGGGAACACCGGGCTGGGCGGGCGGAGGTTTCAGCTATGATGATTTTTCGACCACACCGTTTGAATCCGGCAATATCAGCAGCTTGAGCAATCTCGTGTTCGGTATTCAGGGCAACGCGAGTATCTTGAAACTGGAACTGGTGGACGATCAGGGGCATTCGGCGCATGTCCATTTGAATAATGTCAGTGCCACCGAGGAAAAATTCTGGTCGACCCCGGTCTCGCGTTTTGCGGGCGTGGATTTGACCCATTTACGGCTGATCTATTTTATCGTCGAAGGCGCGAACCAGCAGGGACAGTTGACCATCAATCGTCTTCCGCCGACATCAGACATCAACCCCAATCCGAATTTGACGGGGCATGACATTACCAATCTTCCGAACGGGCAAGTCGGGGCGCCCGGCGTGACTTCCGTCGGCCCGGGGACCGTTGGGACGTTTGATGCGGCCACGGCAACGGCTCGCGGCGTGGTCGTCGACTACCTTACCGGAACTCCCGGTTGGGCGGGTGGGGGATTTACGTACGATGATTTTCAGACTCAGGCCTATGAAACCGGTGATTTGAGCGGTATGACCCAGCTTGTGTTCGGTGTTCAGTCGCAGGCGACTTCTCTGAAATTCGAAATCGTCGACGATCAGGGCAAAACAGCCCACGTTTATTTGCGCAATGTCCGCTCTGATCTTGAGCAGTATTATGCGATTCCGATCGCGGCTTTGTTCGGAATCGATTTGACGCATGTGCGCTTGATTTACTTCATCGTCGAAGGCCAGAATCAAGTCGGGCAAATCATCGTCAATCGCGTCCCGACTCCGTAAACCATTCCGTTCGTTTGTGAACTCTCCCCCGAAGTCCGTCCTTTGACTCTGTAGCTACAATGGAGTTCCTTTCTGTTAAAGCTAAGAAGCGTTTCGCTCAAATGCTCCGGCTTCTGGAAAACTAAGCCCGGCTCGGGTGAGGGAACCTCCGTCATTCCGCAATGAGGCGAGCCGGATTGCCGAATTGGATTCGCATCACTACCATTCTAAGCAGATGGCGAATGGGAAACCGCGGCCCTGCCCGCCAGACTGAAGGCGGGTTAGCAGGGAACGCGGAGGGACCCATACGACAGATGCCGTAGAATGGG
>JAQTOZ010000031.1 GCA_028713205.1 Candidatus Omnitrophota bacterium | reverse complement strand
GGCTTTCAGCGCCAGCGCAAGATCATCCGAAAGCGAAGCGATCGAATTGACCTTCACGCCCGGTGCCGGAAGGAGCTCGTAGCGCGTGATCACGGGGCCCTGCTCCACCTCCACCACCTTGACCTCCATCCCGAACTCCGCCAACGCCCGCTCCAAAAGCTTGGAATTCTCCTGAAGATTGTCCGTTTGATTCGCCGCAGCGACCGGTTTCTTCAGAAAATCGACACCCGGCAACTGATACCGGCCTTCCTTGGCGGACGAACCGATCACGCCTTCAAAACGTTTTTCGTCCTCGGCCTGGGACGGCGGCGTTTTCTCTTTATCACCAGCGGCCTTCACGGGTCTGGGTTGTTCCGCTTTGGACTGCGCCTTGGCCGGCACCGTCACGCCCTGCTCTTTCAACGTCTCGGCTTTCAGCCTTTCCGTGGCCTCCGCAATATGGGGTTCGTACTTTTTGACCTTCAGCGGAATTTCAGGCAGCGTCGAAATTCTCTCGGGCACTGCCGGTTTCGGCTCCTGCCTGGAAGACTTCTTCTCGGATTTCGCAGACCGGTTGTGCCACGTCGACATCGAATCATCCAGCATCTCGCGCAACCCGGAAAGACCTTCCATCAAGCCCCCGATCAAAAGCTGCACATTTCGCGCAAATTTCTTGATGATCGGATAAATCAGAAAATCCGTCGCCAAAAGCAGCGACAGAAGAAAGCATGCCCCGGCAACGATGTACCCCCCCACATGCCCGAAATACCGCAAGAGATGAGAACCCGCCAAATAACCGATGACACCGCCGCGGGAAAATTGCGCCGCAGGTTCCACGGTGATCGTGATAATCGTTGCCATGGAAAAAAGCGCCAAACCGAGTCCGAGAAATTTGAAAAATTTGCGTTCCGGCACGCGCTGCAGGAAAAAGCAACCCGACCAGAGCAGGAAGAGAAGCGGAATTAAATACGCGCTGATCCCGAACACGAGCAATAATCCGAACGCCAGGTAAGCGCCAGTCACACCGGTATAGTTTTCAACGGGATTGTGCGGATGCGAGGTGTAGAAAGCGATATCGTCCGGTTGAAAAAAAGCCAGACTCGCCAGTGTAAAAAATCCGAGCAGCAAAAACAAAACACCCCAGATTTCATTGACGCGCTCTTTACGCATGAATGCCTCGCCTAAAGAAATAATTTTAGAAGCAAGATCGAAGAGGTAAGAAGCAAGAAAAGTATAACTTCAACACGCCACCCATTTCTTACTTCTTGTTCTGTTGAAGGCCTATGAAACCGTCATTGCGAGCGACCGAAGGTCGCGCGGCAATCCCGTATGTCCCTTGGGATTGCTTCGTCGTGCTTCGCACTCCTCGCAATGACAGGGAATATACGAAGTTTTCACACAGCCCCCTTACTTCTCACCTTCTTACTTCTGTTTTTGCTAAATACCCGTATGTCCGAAACCACCGTTTCCACGATGGGTAGCATCCAAATTATCGGCCGGAATCAAACGTGCCTTGATCACTTCGGCGATGATCACCTGCGCAATACGCATGCCCCGCGTGACCGTAAACGGTTCCTGACCGAGATTGATAAGGATGACCTTGATTTCACCCCGGTAATCGGAATCGATGGTGCCGGGCGTATTGAGAAGGGTTATGCCGTGTTGGATGGCCAAACCGCTGCGCGGACGGACCTGGGCTTCGAACCCTTGAGGGAGTGAAATGGATATACCGCCGGGAATGAGGGCACGCGCGCCCGGCTTTAGGACAACCGGATCCTGGCAGGCTGCCAATAGATCGAAGCCGCTGGAGCCCTGTGTTTTATACTCGGGAAGGGCAAGCCCCTCGAAATGGGGCCATGTCTTCACGCGAACTTCGATCTCTTTTTGGGAAGCGGTTAACGGAAAATCCTGCTCCATGCGTTATCGGCGGGAACGGTCGCGACTTCTCCCGCGGTCCGAATCCCTGCCCCGGCCGCCACGTCCTCTTCCGGATCCCGAGTCGGAAATTACATCTCGCTCGGCATCGGGCGGCAACATGGGCATTCCTCCTTCTTTGGCCTGCTTGATACTCAAGCTGACCTTACCGTTTTCATCGACCCCGATGACCTTCACCGGGACCACGTCACCCACGTGCAGATAATCCACGGGCGTTTTGACAAAACCGTCCGCAATTTCCGAAACGTGACACAAGCCGTCTTTGCCCGGCAGGATCTCGCAAAACGCTCCGAAGACCGCCAGCTTCCTGACCTCGCCCTGGTAAATTCTCCCGATCTCGGGCTCTTCGGTGATGGCCTGGATCATCTTGATCGCTTCTTCGCTGGCCCGAGCTTCCGTAGAAGCCACGGAAACCGTGCCGTCATCATTGATGTCGATTTTCGCACCCGTTTCCTCGACAATCCTCTTGATGTTCTTGCCGCCGGGTCCGATGACCCTGCCGATTTTTTCGGGATTGATCTTGATCATGGTGATACGCGGCGCATAGGCGGACAATTGTGCCCGCGGCGCTTGAATGCAACTGGCGATCATATCGAGTATTTTAAAACGGGCATCCTTGGCCTGACGAAAGGCTTCCTGCAGAATATCATCCGTCACACCGTCGATCTTCAGATCCATTTGAATCGCGGTAACGCCTTCGCGTGTCCCGGCCGCTTTGAAATCCATGTCCCCCAAATGGTCTTCGATCCCGGCGATGTCGGTCAACACCTTCCAGCGATTGCCGCCCGTTACAAGTCCGATTGCGATTCCCGCAACCGGCGCCTTGAGCGGTACGCCCGCATCCATCAAAGACAGTGTTCCGCCGCAAACGGTCGCCATGGAACTGGACCCGTTGGACTCGAGAATGTCCGAGACCAAACGGATGGTATAAGGGAAGCTATCGTGATCGGGAATCACCGCCTCAAGCGCGCGTTCCGCCAAGGCCCCATGCCCGATCTCGCGACGCCCCGGACCGCGATTGGGTCCGACCTCGCCGACGCTAAACGGTGGAAAATTATAATGGAGCATAAATCGTTTGGACTGCTCACCTTCCAGGGCATCGATGGTCTGCTCGTCTTCGCCGGTCCCAAGGGTCGTCACCGAAAGACTTTGCGTTTGTCCGCGCGTAAAAATCGCCGAACCGTGCGTCCTGGGGAGCACTCCGATTTCGCAGGTAATCTGCCGCAAGTCCGTAAATCCCCGTCCATCGGGGCGCCGGCCCTGGCCTAAAATAATTTCCCGGATGCGTTCTTTCTCGCATTCTTCAAAAAAATGTTTGACCAAGCCTTCCTTGAAATCCGGGGCCGTCGGGTCAAACTGCGCGAGCACCTTTTGGTAAAGATCCTGGGTCATTTTTTCGCGCTCTTCCTTGGAGCCCAAATCGAAAACCTTTTCGAACTCACCGGCGACAACGGACAAAATCTTGCCCTGGGTTTCTTTGGGAATTTCAATGGCCGGGACCTGCTTTTTGGGCTTCCCGCATTTCTGCCGGAGTTCCTGCTGAAGCGCAATCACTTCCTGGATGGCCTGATGTCCGAACCGGATGGCCTCCATGATTTTGTCTTCCGAAAGTTCCTTCGCGCCGGCCTCGATCATGACGGGTTTCTCCGCGGTCGCGGCCAGGATTAAATCCAGCTGACTTTCCTCGATTTGCGCGTGTGTCGGGTTGAGCACGAACTCACCGTTGATGAGTCCGACGCGTACCGCACCGAGCGCCCGCTCGAAAGGAATATCGGAAATCGAAAGGGCTGCGGAAGCGCCGATCATGGCAAGGATGTCCGAAGGATTTTCGCCATCCACGGAAAGCACCGTCACCATCACCTGCACCTCGTTGAGATAATCTTCCGGGAATAAAGGCCGGATCGGCCGGTCGATCAGACGGGAAGTCAAAATTTCCTTCTCGCTGGGACGGCCTTCGCGTTTGAAATAACCGCCCGGAATTTTGCCTGCGGCATAAGTTCTCTCACGATAATCCACCATGAGCGGGAAATAACCTTTTCCCTCATCGACTTCCGGCTTGGCAACCACCGTCGCCAAAATCACCGTTTCGCCGTATTTTACCAAGACCGCGCCGTGAGACTGCCGTGCAACACGCCCCGTCTCGAGAGTTAACGTGCGGTTTCCAATTTGTCGTGTCACTGTTTGAGTCATTGTCATATGTATCCTCTTTGTTTAGGGAAGGGACAAAACGGGAGTTTATTTCCGCAATTCCAAGCGAGTAATTAATGCTTGATAACGTTCAGGGTCCACTTGCCGGATATACGTCAAAAGTTTCTTGCGCTGGCTGACCATTTTGATCAACCCATAACGCGAATGATGATCTTTTACGTTCTTTTTGAAATGCTCCGACAGGCTATTGATACGCTCCGTCAGAAGCGCAACCTGGATCTCTGCGGATCCCGTGTCGTGTTTGCCACGCTTGTAATCTGAGATAATCTGTTTCTTTTTCTCTTTTGCTAACGGCATAAAATTTTACCTAACTCCTTATCTTATTATGATTTACGACTTTGAAGCGGAAATCAGTATACTCTAATTACGCCACATTTGTAAAGCTTTTCTTTGGCAACCCGCCAAAATAGCGGCGCGTGAGTTCCACGTCTTTCCGGATCTGGGTCTTTAATGTTTCCGCATTGTCAAATTTCATTTCCGGCCTTAAGCGCGTATAAAACGCGCATTCCAGGGTCTTTCCATAAAGATCACCCTTAAAATCCAGAATATGGATTTCGGGAACCGGATGATCCGAACTCAAGCCTTCTTTCTCAAACGTCGGCCGGTAACCATAGCTCATGACACCCTGAAGCCAGGGGCCCTTTGACCGGATCTTCAAACTGCGGTCCGTTTCCCCCGAGAGTGCTTCATAGGCATAATCCAGGGTCCGCACCATCACGGAATAAATCCCCACCGGCGGCAGGATGTCGCTGGCCAACTCGAGATTTGCGGTGGGATACCCCAGTTTCGTTCCCACGCCCCGGCCTTTCCCGATACGGGCCAAAACACTGAAAGGACGGCCCAGGCATTCCGCCGTTTCGTCGAGTTTTCCTTCCCGGACAAGTTTGCGGATACGGGAACTCGAAACAAAATCACCCGCGGCCTTGACCGGCGCCACTTCCTCAAACTTGAATTTGAATCGTTCCGCCATGTAGCGTACGAGCGCACAATCGCCTTCACGCCCGTAACCGAAATGGGCGTTATAGCCCATGCACACTTCACGGACCTGCAAGCGCCTCACCAACAGCTCTTCGACAAACGCCACCGCCCGGATCTTTGAAAACTCCGTCGTAAACGGCAGCCAAAAACAAAGATCGATACCCAATTCTTCCAGGTAAAGCTGCCGGTGCTCCGCCGACATCAAAAGTTCCGGCACCTCTTTGGGATGGAGCACGTGATGCGGATGACTTTGAAACGTCATGACCGCCGCGGCACCTTTCTCCATTCGGGCCTGGGTAACGACATGTTCCAAAAGCTTCTGATGTCCCACATGGAGACCGTCAAAATTTCCCAGTCCCAAAATCAAAGGCCGGTCGGCCCTCGGACTATAGGCCTTGGGGTCGGTGAGAATTCGCATACGAAACGACCGAATGCAACGGAAACACTTTGTCCCGCAATTCCGCGGGTGAAAACTGCCTCAACGATTCAACGGTGACGCTATCCTGTAAAACAAAATTGCCGCTGCGAATCCGCCTGAGTTGGAACAGGGAAGCCAAACACCCCATGGCCTTCCCCAAATCATTGATCAACGTCCGCAGATAGGTCCCTTTCGAAACCCTGGCAAAAAAATGGACCAGAGCCCCGTCCTGGCTTTCAATTTTTAATTCATGGATAATGACTTTTCGTCCTTCGCGGGGAACCGTTTTCCCCTGGCGCGCCAATTTATAAAGCCGGACACCCTTATGTTTTAACGCCGAAACCATCGGGGGGACTTGAATGATCTCACCGGTAAATTCGCGCGCCTTGTTGCGGATGACATCGACGGTCACATGTTCCCAAGCGGCGCGGGCCACAACATTCCCCTGCCGGTCGTGCGAATCGGTTTCCACGCCCAGTTCCATCACGCCCAAATACTCCTTATCGCAAGAGCTGAGTTCGATCGAATGTTTGGTGGCTTTGCCCAAGAGCACGACCAAAAGTCCCGTGGCCAGAGGATCGAGGGTCCCGGCATGCCCAACTTTTTTGATGTGGAAGCGCTTGCGGATAAACGCGCACACATCGTGCGACGTCCAGTCGGGGGGCTTGTCGACGATCAGAACACCGTCCAATTTGAATTCTTCCGATAAGTTTACCATCGTCATCCCAAACGAAATTGTTGATGCAAACAATTCAAAATAGCCTTTTCCGCCTGATGCAAGGTGCCCCGTAAAACACACCCCGACGCCTTCAGGTGTCCGCCGCCGTGAAAATAAGTGGCGATTTTATTCACGTCATAATTCCCTTTGGCGCGGAAGGATACCTTCACCTGGCGATCCGGTTTCATTTCGCTCATAAAAAAAGCGACTTTGACCTCTTTCAAATATTTCAGGAAATCGATAAACCCTTCGGCATCTTCGTAAGTCGCTCCCGAGTGGCTGAGGTCCGAGCGTTTCATGCCGACCCAGGCGATCTTCCCGCTCGGGGTCGTCTTCACGCGCGAAAGCAAACGGCTGTAGAGATGAATCCGGCTCAGCGAATAGGTCGAATAAAAGGCGTCGTTGATTTTATCGACGTCGATCCCCAGGGAAATCAGTTCCGCGGCGACCCTGTGGCAGGAAACCGTCGTGTTGCTGTACTTGAACGAACCCGTGTCCGTCATGATGGCGATGTAGAGGTTCTTGGCCTCTTCCTTGTGAATCGTCATGCGCATTCTCTTGAAAATTTCGAAGACAACCTCGCCGCAGGCCGATGCCTTCGGGCGGACAAAATTGAAATGGCCGAAAAATTGATTGCTGATATGGTGATCGATATTAAAAATCACCGTGTCCGGCGTGATGATATCCCGCACCTTACCGATGCGCTCCAGTGTCGGACAATCGGTGGTGATCAACGCCTGAAAATACGACTGGGGTTTCTGAAGCTCATTGAGCATTTTCCATCGTTTCGACGAAAGACAGGCCTCAAGCCGTTGGGGAAACGGGTCCTCGCAAATCACCGTCGTTTTTTTACCGAGCCGCCTCAGCAGTGAATCCATCGCCAGAAGACTGCCGATGGAATCCGCCTCGGGACTGACGTGGCAGGACAACAGGAAGTGATCATAAAGAGAAAGCGCCCTGCAAAACGCCCGAAAAGATTTGTTTTTATTCAACGCCAAACTCCCCCGATGCCGGATGGCCTTCCTTGTCTTTGATTTCTTTGAGCACGCGATCGATCGCAAACCCCTGGTCCAGGGAATCGTCGAACTTGAACAGGAGCTTCGGCGTATAACGAAGCTTCAGGATATCCCCGATTTCATGTTGTAAAAAGCCGCTCGCCTTCGAAAGCGCCAGTTGCGAATCCTCTTTGATCTTATCATTGCCCATCACGCTGTAAAAGACCGTGGCATATTTTAAATCGGGGGTGATGTCGACATGCGTTACCGTTACAAATCCCAAGCGCGGATCTTTGATCCGGGTCAGGATCAGCTGACTTAATTCTTTTTGGATCAAATGCGCAACCCGCGCAGTCCGTTTACCTTGCATCACGACCTCGCTATCATAATCCGGCTGGAATAAAAATATCCCTGCGTTGGAAAAATTTCACATGAGGGCATCCATCGCTTACGGTTCCGTCCCGCAGGCGAACCTGCCGTCGTCCTTGGAGGCGGGCAGGTCAATTCTAGGGTTTCAATCAAAGCACTCCGGCAATTTTTTCGACCCGGTAGCTTTCGATCACATCCCCTTCTTGCAAATCGTTAAAATCCGCGAGCGAAATCCCGCATTCATAACCTTCCGTCACTTCGCGCACGTCATCCTGAAAACGGCGCAGCGACGCCAACTTCCCGTCAAAAATGACGATATTGTCCCGCAAAAGCCGGACCCGGTGCTGGCGGCTGATTTTCCCTTTGCTGACAATCCCGCCGCCGATCACCCCCGCGCGCGATGATTTGAAAATCTTTCGGATTTGGACCTTGCCTTCCGTCACTTCACGGTACGTCGGCTCCAGCAGACCTTCCATGGCCTTCCGCACATCTTCGACAGCCTCATAAATGATTTGATAATAACGTACGTCCACACCTTCTTTTTCGCTCAGGCTTTGTGCTTTTGCATCCGCCTTCACATGAAAACCGATAACGATCGCATCGGAGGCCGCGGCCAGCATTACGTCGGACTCATTGACGCCGCCGATCCCGCCGTGAATGACACGGATGCGGCATTTGTCGGCCGAAATTTTTTCCAAAGATTGCGACAAGGCCTCAATGGAACCCTGCACATCCGCTTTGATCACCAGTTTCAATTCTTTGAAGTTTCCTTTGGAAATCCGCTCGTACAAATCCTCCAGCGCAAGATGCTTATTGGCCCCCCGCATTTCACGTTCGCGTTTTTCAAGCGTCCTTTTCTCGGCAATCTGCCGGGCAAGATGCTCATCCGCAACGGCGATAAAGGTTTCGCCGGCATCCGCCACGCCGTTCAGGCCGCTCATCTCCACTGCGTAAGAAGGTCCGGCCTCTTTCACCGATTTACCGCGATCATTCCGGAGCGATTTGACTCTGCCGATAAAAGACCCGCACAAAACGACATCTCCGATCCTCAAGGTCCCTTTTTGGACGATCACCGTCGCCACAGGCCCGCTCCCTTTCGACAAATGCCCTTCCACCACGGTCCCTGCGGCCAAACGGTCGGGATTGGCCTTCAATTCAAGGATCTCCGATTCGAGAAGCAACATCTCGAGCAAATGGTCGATCCCGGTCCCTGTTTTTGCCGATACTTTGACACAAATGGTTTTGCCTCCCCATTCTTCGGGGACCAAACCTATTTTTTGCAACCCCAGCATCACTTTCTGCGGATTCGCACCGGGAAGATCCGACTTATTGACGGCAACCACAATGGGACATCCGGCTTCGCGCGCATGGTCAACCGCTTCAACCGTTTGCGGCATGACACCGTCATCCGCCGCCACCACCAAAACAACCACGTCGGTGATATTGGCACCGCGGGCACGCATGGCGGTAAAAGCCTCGTGGCCAGGGGTATCCAAAAAAGTCACATGCCCTTTTCCCGGAATCTGGACGCCATAGGCTCCGATATGCTGAGTGATAAATCCCTTTTCCGTGGCCGCAACTTTGGTCTTACGAATCGCATCCAGAAGGCTGGTCTTGCCGTGATCCACATGCCCCATCATCGTCACGACCGGCGGACGCGGTTTTAATTTGGCGGGGTCCTCGGTTTCCTTTTGAATAATTTGCTCGACTTCATCCGGGGCTTCCGTGATCGTCAGGCCAAGCTTGGACGACAATCTCATGACAATTTCCGAATTCAACAATTGGTTGACCGTCGCGAAAACCCCGACATCCATGAAAGCTTTGATCAATTCGGGAACACGTAAATTCAATTGCTTCGTCAAATCACCGACGGTAATCGGAAACCGGATCTGAACCACCCGTCCCGCCGACGTGGTCTCCGCTTTGGCAGCGGCTGTTTTCAAAACCTCCGCCGGTTTTTCGTCCCGCACGGCATGTGCGTGCTCTTCTTCAACCCCGACCACGGCCGACTTTTCGTGTTCGGCTGATACCATAGCGGACTGGGATTCCGTTTGCCCCGGCTCCTGTTCGGCTATTTCTGCAGCGGTCTCGGAATGACCTTCTTTAGAACGCGCCGCTCTCTTGTGCTTCGGATCATCGCTTTTCTCCGACGATTGTGAGAACTTCCGCAGCAAGGTCACCACATCATCGGTCACGACGGACATGTGGTTCTTGGCATCGCAACCGAGTTTACGGATGCGCGGAATCAAATCCTTGCTGGAAACCCCCAGCTCTTTAGCCAGTTCATGGACACGCATGCTTAACTATCCTTTTCCAGAAGCGCCTTCTGCGCTGCGGCGATTATTTTCTCGGCTGTTTTTTCGCCGATGCCGGGAATCTTCATTAAATCCTCCGGCGAGCTTTTTAAAATGTCCTTGAGGGACTGAACCCCGGCCTGTTTGAGCAATTCGGAGGTCTTATCCCCCACGCCATCCAAACTCGAAAGCGGCACTTTTTGGCTTAGACTGCGCACATCCAGGCGCCAGCCCAGCAGTTTGGATGCCAAGCGGACATTCTGCCCTTTTTTGCCGATCGCAAGCGACAGCTGGTCATCCTGGACCAGGATCTCGGCCGACTGATTTTCCCGGTTGGTTTTGATCTCAGCGAGTTCTGCCGGCGCCATGGCATTCTTGAGGTAAGCTTCAAAATCATCACTAAACCGGACAATATCAATTTTCTCGCCGCCCAATTCACGCACGATATTTTTGACCCGCTGGCCGCGAACGCCCACGCAGGAACCGACACAATCGATTTTTTCATCCTGCGAAGCCACGGCAATCTTGGTACGGGATCCCGCTTCGCGAGCGACCCCTTTGATCTGAACGATCCCCTCATGAATTTCGGGGACCTCCAGCTCAAAAAGCCTTTTGACAAGCCCGGCATGGGCACGCGAAAGTATGATCTCCGGCCCCCGCGGCGTCTTCTTGACCTCCAGCACGTAGGACCGGATGATATCGCCTTGGCGATAATCATCGACCGGTGATTGTTCCCGCGCGGGTAAAATCCCCTCGGCTTTTCCGAGATCCACAATGAAGGCCTTTTTTTCGATGCGATGAATCTCACCGGAAATAATATCGCCTTGGCGCGCGTTAAAATCCGTATAAATCGAATCCCTTTCGGCCTCGCGAATCTTTTGGATAATGACCTGTTTCGCCGTCTGCGCCGCAATCCGTCCGAATCCGGCATCATAGACCTCTTTGCCCTCACTCAGCAGGTGAATATCGAACGTATCGGGATTGATTTGGATTTCGGTGTCCTTCCAGTCCGGATAGGTCTTACGGCAAGCCGACATCAGTGCCTGGCGGATCGCATCAATAAGGACCTCTTTGCGAATCCCCTTTTCTTTCTCAATTGATTCTAGCGACGACAAAAGCTCCTGACTCACGATGGATCAACCCCTTTTGAATGATTTTTTCCTAGGAAAAGCCCAACCCGGCGTGAAAAAAAAGAAGTGGGCAAACATCAGCCCACTTCCGACGAGTTCTAAAAATGTGGCCTTAGTATAGCAGAATTTGAGGGACTGTCAACCTTCCGAATAATGTTTCTGAAGCATAATTAATATGCTTTATCATTATACCTATAACTCGTTTACCGCTCGAACGAAACACTCATTGCGGCTTGGGCTCTGGATATTGATTCTGCACCAGCGCTTTGATCTCTTCGGCCGATTTCCAGGCAGATTCCGGCAACTGCGCAGAAAGAAGCTGGTCAATCCGGCCCTTTATTTTTTCGGATTTATCTTTTTCGAATTCCAGCCGTTTCAGGAGCCGGTTGATCTCCTGCGCCGTTTCTTCAAAGAAATCACCTTCCCGCAGTTTAATTTGCCCCGGGATTTCTCCGCGATTGATGCGGATAAACACCTGGCGGAACCGGTACACCGGGCCCGCAACGCGATGAAGGAACAAGAGCCCGAACATCCCCAGGACAACAAGTGTCAAAAACAAAACGCAGGACACCCGGATGATCAGCTGATAGCGAATATCGGAAAGGACCTCATAAGGACTTATCCGTCCGAACCGAAAGGCCCCCGACCCGAAAACTGCGGAATGGATGGTGTGATGGATTACCAGACCGACCGCAAGCGTCGAAAGCATGAGGAGCCCGATAATCACATAGGTAAATTCCCGCTGCATGGGTTTGTGAATCAAAATGTTTCGCGCGCGCCTTTTGTACGGGCGCCCCGGAATCGCCTTGTCGGCGGGCATAATTTGTGGTTCTGTCATAGGATCCTCCTACCTTCGAATCAAGGTTTTAAAAAAACTGTGATTTTTTGAATTCAATGTGTCCAATCTCAATTGTCAGTCTATCCTATCCGCGGTGAAATTTTCGTTTTCACCGCATGTCCTAAAAGTCCTGCAAAATGACCCAGCTGTTTTGACAAGGCCTTGATAACAACCCCGAGTTCTTCTGAAATGTAAAGAAAATCAGGCAAAATAAAAAGGGTCAGGACCGTCGAACTCAAAAGTCCGCCGATCACGGTCACTGCCAGCGGTGCCCAAAGTTCGCTGGACGTCCCCCAACTCAAGGCCATCGGCATGAATCCGCAAACCGTCGAGCATGTTGTCATCAAAATCGGCCTTAAGCGATCCAGGCCCGCCTGGATCAAAACCCAATCGCGGGGATGTCCCAGGGTTCTTAAAAAATTCGAGCGATCCACCAAAATAATGGCCGAGTTGACCACATAACCGGCCAAAAGGATCATACCGATAAAAACCTGATTACTCAGCGGCGTTTTGGTCATAATGAGCGCAAGCCATATGCCAACACTGGACATCGGAACGGAAACCATAATCAGCAACGGCTGGAGATAGCTCTGAAAAACACAGGCCATCACCATATACACCAAAAATATGGTAAGCAGCAAAGCCAAGGTCAATTCCGATTTCCCCTTGAGCAATTCCTCATAATCACCGCCGTAGCGCCAATAATAATCATCGGGCAGTTGCACGCTTCGAAGCGCTTCCTTCACATCGATACCCAGTGCTTCCAGTGGGCGCTTGGCATCTCCTTTGACGAACACATATCGGTACTTGTCCTTGCGGTCAATCGTCTGAGGTCCTACGGATGGGTAAAAATTGGCAATTTCACCGAGAGGAATTTGAATCCCCCATTTGGTCTGCAGATAAATCTGTTTCAAATCCTCAACCTTCTGGCGGTAGATGGCTTGCAGGCGCGTGATGACCTCGATCTCCTCGCCCTTGGTCAATTCGTGAAATTTCGTCGGGCGCATGCCCCGAACCTGGGCATGAACGGAATCCGCGATTTTTTGTACCGTTAACCCGTAATAAGCCGCGCGCCCTTTGTCCACCACCAGGGAATATTCCGGGCGTTTTCGCAAATCGGTCATGACAAGATTGGTCAACCCCGGCACCTTGGCCATCCGGTTGGCAAAATCCTGGGCAAGCTTTTGCAACGTATCGCTGTCGTGTCCGAAAATATTGATCACGAGTTTTTTGGTTTCCGACGAGGATGCCCCTTCGTCCACGATCAGGCTGTAATCATCGTGGATTTCTTTGATCATTTCATTGGCCTTCTCATCGATCAATTCCATAATCTCGTCTTTGGAATAAGTCCTTTTACTCTTGGGCTTCAATTTAATATAAATACGAACGTCGTCTTTCCGGACCGTTGAGGAAAACAAATCGATATCGGGTATCTTGCTCAGAAGGTCTTCGACCTTTTTGACCGAGTCATCATTGGCCTCAAGCCTGGCACCCGCCAACGGAAAAATGATCAACCCGAATTCGTTTTCCTGAAACGTCGAAGGGGTATCGATTGCCATTCGAGAGACCTTATATCCGGCAAAAACGAAGGCCGCAACCACCACCGCCACGACAAGATAACGGGCCTCCAAGTTCCATTGCATCAGCTTACGGTAAATCCGTCTCGAGATCTTCCTGTTTTCCTTTTCAGGATCGGCCTTCTCGACACGGAGGTTGCCCTTGACCCACTGCATCAAAAGCATCGGGACCAGCATTTGCGCCACAAAAAAAGAGGCAATCAAAGACGCCGTCACGGTAAATGCCAACCCCGCGTAAGTCAGTTGAATCTTCTTATCGATAAAAACAACCGGCAGAAAAACGACGATGGTCGTCAGCAGCGAGGCAAACAAAGGCTGCCAGACCTCTTCGGCGCCTTCATGGATCGCATGCACGTCCGACAGCCCCTGCTCCTTTTTCATGAAGATGTTTTCCAAAATCACGACGGAACTGTCCACCAAGATTCCGATCGCGAGGGCCAACCCGCTCAGGGTCATCACATTCAAACTGATGCCAAGGCTCGACATAAACATGAAGGTCGTGACCACGGAACACGGGATGGAAATCAGGACGATCAAGGCCAGCATCATTTGCCGGAGGAATACATAAATGAGCACGACCGTCAAAATCATTCCGACAAACAACGCGGACTTGACATCATCAATGGCCTTGGTAATCGCCTCGGCCTTGTCGCTGACCACGATAACGTCCACCGTGCCTTTTTTGGTTTCTTCGAACTGATCCATCACCATGTGGACATTGGCCACGACAGGGATCGTGTTCGACATACTCGTTTTCTTGACATAAACCGTTACGTTTTGCTCGAGATTAAGCCGGGCGGCATCTTCCGCTTCCATGTAGGAGTCCTTAATGGTCGCAATTTCGCTCAGAGGGATGATCGAGCCCTGGCGTGAGGCATGAACCCCCAGATTACCGACTTCATCGACCGTGGTAAAGGCCCCCAGGGTTCGCACGGCAAATTGCAGGGTATCTTTGTCGACGCTCCCGGCCAACAGATTCACATTGCTCTGCCCGAGCACATCCATGACTTTCTCGATCGAAATGTTGTAGGCCACCATTTTGTCGCGATCGACTTCAACCAAAATCTTGCGCTCCCGCCCTCCGTACACCTCGACGCTGGCAACGCCGTCCACGCGGGAAATGATCGGTTTCAATTCAGTATCCACCATGTCGCGCACTTCCTCCGGGGACATGGTGGCCGAAGTCAGCGCGACAATCAGGACCGCCGCATCCGTGTCCTCGTAATTGGCGATAACCGGTTTTTCGATTTCCTTGGGCAATTTGGGTTTGACCCGTGAAAATTTTTCGCGCACTTCCAAGGCAGCGAAATTCATGTCCGTCCCCGTCTCAAACTCCATCGTCACGCGCGATTCGGCTTCGCGGGAGTGGGAATAAAGATTTTTGAGATGCGATACGGTCGCGACGGCCTCTTCAATCGGCTTGGTGATGCTCTTCTCGACATCGGTGGGCGGCAAACCGCCGCGGGCACGGACGATAATGCTGACAATCCCCTGATTTTGCCCTTGATAGAGCTCCACGGGCAAACGGAAAAAAGACACAACGCCTAAGATCACCAGTGCGGTAAAAAGCATGGCCGTCAAAACCGGCTTGCGAATGGCAAAATTAGGCAACCCCATGAATAAAAGCCTTTCCCTCGATGCTTGTCGATGTCCATCCAAACCCCGCCGAACGCTTAGACAGCTTCCGCGGATCCGGGGTCATTTGAAACTTTCTTTTCTTCTTCCTCTTCATCCTCCGGCTCTTTGGTAAACCGGTCGGTAAAAAATGAAAACAAAATGTACAGAGCGGGGATCACAATCAATGTCAGCAGCGTCGAAGAGATCAGTCCGCCCATGACCGTAATGCCCATCGGGGCACGCAATTCATCGCCTTCGCCCAACCCCAACACGAGCGGGATCAATCCCATGATGGACGTGCAAACACTCATTAAGATAGGACGCGCCCTGATTTTTGCGGCATGAATCGCGGCGTCAACCACCCCCCACCCCTCATCCCGCAATTGGTTGATAAATTCGATGATGACGATACCGTTGTTCGTCGGCACACCGACAAGCAGAATGATACCCAGCAGCGAGATCACGTTCAGCGACGTCCCGGTAATCAACAAGGCGACTGCCACACCGATCAATGCCAGCGGCACGGTAAACATGATGATGAAAGGCTGCAGGAACGATTCGAACTGGGACGCCATAATCATGTAGTTCAGAATAAAAGCCAAGACGAAGGCAAAGGTGACTTTTTCAAAATTCTCTTTCACCTCTTTCGCTTTCCCCGAAAGCAAGACCTGGAAATCCGGCGGGACCTGCCCGGAGGCCTGAAATTCAATCAATTTTTTCTGCACCATCGACAGAATTTCGGTGCTTTTGGCGTCCTTGGCGATATCGGCGGCCACAATGGTTGTTCGTTCCTGGTTCGCCCGCCGGATTTCACCGGGGCCGACACCGCGTTCGATTTTCGCGACCTCTTTCAACGGAATCAGGGAATCCAGGACCTGCGAATAAACCAGAAGGCTGTTTAAATTTTCCATATTGGCGCGGTCTCTTTCGTTCAACCGCACGCGGATGTCGTACTCTTTTCCGGCTTCGCGAAATTGGGTCGCAACGACACCCTCAATCGCCGCCTTGGCCGTAAGCGAAATATCAAGCGCCGAAATGCCGTAGAGGGCCGCGCGTCTTTTGTCAATTTCCATTTTGGTTTCCGGCGCCGCCTTGCCCATATCATCGTCGATACTCAAGACCCCGGGAATGGAGGCCAGCATTTCCTTCACCTTGGCGACCAGTTGGGTCATGACCTCAAAACTGTAACCGCGGATCTCGATCATGATCGGTTTCACGCCTCCCTCGGCAAAAGCAAACTCACTTTCCTGCAACACAAAATCGACCTCGCCGCCGCCCGTGCTGATAGGGGCCATCTTTTTACGCATTTCGGCCACAATATCGGCCGAGGTCCGCTTGCGTTCTTTCTTTAAAGTTACCAGGATCACGCCCTGGGACGGTCTCAAGGTTTCGATTTTGACTTCACCGGCCTTGCTTTTTTCGGCCCCCACGGTCACGGCCACTTCCTCAATTTCCGGAATATCTTTGAGCAAATCTTCAATCTTGCGGCACAGTTCATCGGTGATGGTCAGCCGTGTTCCGAGCGGCATATCCACCTTGACGAGGAATTGGCCCTGGTCCACTTTGGGAAGCACCTCTTTTTCCAACCGCGGAACGATATAAAAAACCGACGAGAAAATCACCAAAACCACAAAAAGGACCCGGAACAAATAATGCGCCTGTTTCTTCTCCGTATCTCTGGATTTAAGCGCCTTCTCAAACCAACCGACCAAATTGATCGGTTTGTACTCGTGGGGCTTCACCTTGCAATAAGTCGACAGCATCGGAACCACGGTCAAAGGCACGATCGTTGAAATAACCTGGGTATAAATAATCACCCAGGACAGGTCCCTGAACAATTGCCCCGGAATGCCCGGCACGAAAACAATCACGGGGAAAAACACGGCGATCGTCGTCATGTTGGATGTGATCACCGGCCAAAGGACTTCATTGGTCCCCTTCACGGCGGCTTCCTTGGCTTCCATTCCGCCTTCACGCAAACGGAAAATATTTTCCAAAACGACGATACTGGTGTCGACAATCATACCGATTGCCAGCGCGAGACCTTGGAGCGACATGGTATTCAGGGTAATCCCGCTTAAAGCCATGCAGAAAAATGTTGCGAGAACAGAAATCGGGATTGAAACCGTCACTAAGAGAGAAGGCCCGACCATACGCAAAAACATAAAAAGACACAGGAAGGCGAGAAATCCGCCCGATTGCGCTTCATTGCCCAAAGAAACCAGCGAATCGCGAATAAATTCCGAATGGTCGTAAACAACCCGGAAATGAATCCCGCGGGCTTCCACGTCCTCTTTGAGCGTCGCCAACGCTTCCCGCACCCGCTCCACAACGCGAATGGCATTGGCGTTGGCTTGTTTTTGAATGGAAATCGCGATATTTTCCTTGCCGTTTAACCTGGAAATACTGGTCTTCTCGGCATATCCGTCAATCACCTTCGCAATGTCGCGCACCAACACCAGTCTTTTTTCAAGCATCTTGCGTTCGTATTCCTGCCGCAAACTGTCCATCGTCGTGCGCGGACCTTTGTCATCCTTCTCGATAAAACTGGTGTCTTCCCGGCGCAGGTCCTTCATGGTGTCCACACCGGCAACGGCATATTCGATTTCCTTGACGGTCCGGAACTCCCCGAGGGTACGGATCAAATATTCATAAAGTCCCTTTTTGATGCTGCCGGCCGGGTAGGAAACATTGGCCTCTTCGACCGACTGAATCACTTCCAAAATCGCGAGGTGATTGGCCTCCAAGCGGCCTTGATCGATCTCGACCAGAATTTCGCGATTCACGCCGCCTGAAACGGCCGCCGATGCCACGCCCTCGACTTTTTCCAAGTTATCGCGAAGCATTTTTTCGACCAGCATTTTAAACCGGACCGGCTCCAGATCTTCGCCGGTCACCGACAGAATCAAGATCGGCCGCGTCAAAGGATTGTACTTGAGCACGACGGGATCGCCGGCTTCTTTGGGGAGACGTTCTTTGATCAAATCGATTTTTTCACGGACGGCCAAAGCGGCAAAATCAATATTTTGCCCCCAATCAAAAAGGACTTTGACCGTACTGCGCTCTTCTCTTGAAACGGACTCGATTCTTTTTAGCCCTGCAACCGAGCTAACCGCCTCTTCGATGGGTTTGGTAATGAGCGTTTCGATTTCTTCGGGAGCGGCATTGGTATATTCGGTCACAATGGTGATTTCGGGAAAGGCGAGCGGGGGAAACAGCTCCTGCGGGAGCTTGACCATGGCGATGACGCCGAGCAACACCACCGCAGTCGTGCCCATCACAACGGACACCTTTTTTTGGATGGAAAACTCGGCTATGCTCATGCGTTAGGCTTCGGCTTCTTGTGTATCAAGAAGACGTATCTTCTTGCCATCCTCCAGTTTTTCCAGCCCGGAAATGGCGACAATTTCTCCCTCCGAAAGACCGGCATCCACTTGAGAGTAGTCCGGCCGCGTATATCCGATTGTCACAGGCCTCTTCTCGGCAATTTCTTTTTCTTTATTCACAACGAACACCCATTGATCGCCCTCTTTGCCCTGCACGGAATCCGTCGGAACGACCAGGGTGTTTTTCTTGCTATAAAGCAAAATACGAATCCGGCAAAACATCCCCGGGAGTAAAAGCCGTTCGGGATTTTCCAAACGAACTTTGGCCGTCGAGGTGCGGCTGGTGCCGGCCACGACCGGCGCAATGTTTTCGATCACGCCCTCAAAGGTTTTATCGGGATAGGCATCCACAAACACGCGCGCCTTTTGCCCGAGCGCGATTTTATTCACATCGCGCTCGACCACCCCAAATTCCGCATAAACAAATTCCGTGGAAACGTGGCTCCCCAAAAGCGTGTTTTGGGTGACGGTTTCACCCTCTTCGATATTGAGCTCTCCGATCATACCGGCCGTCGGGGCATAGAGATTCGACTTCTCAAGCATCGCCTCATGGGCCTTCATTTCGAGCCGGGAACCCTCCGCTTCGTATTTCGCGCCCTCCAATTCAATCTTGGCTTTTTCCAGCGTCGTTTTCGAAACAGCCCCGATCTTGAAAAGCTTCTCGTGTTCTTTGAGTTTATCCTCGGCGAGCTGCACATCCGTCTCTTTCTTTTTCAAATCCGCCTGCGCACGCTTCAACCTGAGCAAAATATCATCCTGCCGCAGGGACATGAGCAAAGCACCTTCTTCATAACGCTCACCTTCCCGATAGTTGATGGAACTGATCACGCCCGGGACTTCAAAACTCAATTTAAATTCCAGCGCTCCCTTGATCGTCCCGAGAACGTTGAGAGAATCTTCGTAATTAAAACGCCCGACTTTAAATCCTTTGACGGAGATCGCG